>JAEDGP010000079.1 GCA_016297405.1 Treponema sp. | reverse complement strand
CCCCGGTTCTGAGCTGCTGCAAGAACATCTTCAGAAGAAAGACGTGAATCTTTACCGTCAAGCATAGATACGCGAACACCGTCAACGTATGCAGGATCAACGTAATCAAGCTTTTCAGCTTCTGTGAATACACCAGTAATAGCAGCAGCGGCAGCTGTTTCTGGGCTAACAAGATAAACGTTAGCATCGGCAGTACCAGAACGTCCCTTAAAGTTGCGGTTGAATGTACGGAGTGTTACACCTTCGCTGTTTGGAGCAAAGCCCTGACCGATACATGGACCGCAGGCAGATTCAAGAATGCGGAAACCTGCTTCAAATAATGTTTCAAGGATTCCAGCTTTTGAAGCCATAAGGATTGTTGTGCGGCTTCCTGGGGCGATGCCAGCTTCTACTCCTGGAGCAATGTGCTTACCCTTAACGATGGCAGCAACTGATTCCAGATCATCCAAAGATGAGTTTGTACAAGAACCGATAACAACCTGTGTAACTTTCTTTCCAGCAAGGCTTGCAATGGTGTTGATGACATCAGGGTTATGAGGGCAGGCAGCTAAAGCTCCAAGTTCATCAAGGTTGATTTCGATAAGCTTGTCGTATTTTGCACCTTCATCAGCCTTCTGTTCTGTCCAGTCTGAGCCCCGTCCCATTGATTCAAGGAACTTTTTTGTCTTAGCGTCAGAAGGGAAGATTGAACATGTTGCACCAAGTTCAGCTCCCATGTTAGTGATTGTAGCGCGCTGTGGAACTGTAAGAGTTTCTACACCTTCACCAAAATATTCGTATACGGCAAGAGTTCCACCCTTGACTGTCTCTCGGCGAAGAACTTCAAGGATGATATCCTTTGCGCCAACGCCCTTGCGGAGTTTTCCTGTAAGTTTTACACCAAAGATTTTTGGCATTGCAAGGTGGAATGCACCGCCACCCATTGCAACAGCAACATCAAGGCCACCGGCACCAATGGCTATCATTCCGATACCACCGCCTGTTGGTGTGTGCGAGTCAGAACCAAGAAGAGTTTTTCCAGGTTTTCCAAAACATTCAAGATGTACCTGGTGACAGATACCGTTACCTGGACGGCTGAAATAAAGACCGTATTTTGCAGCAATTGACTGAAGGTAGCGGTGGTCGTCCATATTCTTAAAGTCTGTCTGAAGTGTATTATGGTCAACGTAAGAAACTGAAAGTTCAGTTTTAACACGCGGAATGCCGATTGTTTCAAACTGAAGATAAGTCATTGTACCAGTAGCATCCTGAGTAAGAGTCTGGTCAATTTTAATTGCGATGTCAGCACCGCGTTCGATAGGTTCACCCTTCACGAACTTTGTGTCTGAACATGCTTCAGGAATGATGTGAGCCTGAAGAATTTTTTCTGCAAGTGTAAGAGCCATAATGCGCACCTCAAAATTTATTTGCTCATATTTTAATGGTTTGATTATTGTTATGCAATATTTTGAGAATGCATATAATGGGCGAATCATCTGTTTTATTTTGGTGATTTTTGTGTTATAATTTAGGATAATGAAAATTATCAGCCTTGTTTTTTTTGTTTTTTCCCTTGTTCTCTTTTCGTGTTCAAATTCTCAGAACCTCGATGTTTCTTTTAACGATGAAGATACCCTTATGGCAATGGCTGAAAGAAAAAATTCTGATTTTATCTGGACATCAGAATTGGAAGAATTGCGTCTTTCGAAAAAACTTGAAAGCATTTCAGGAATCGATAGCAAAGTGAACGTTTCCCTTGAATTGATGGCTTTAAAGGGTTCTGCTCCGGTTTATCCTGTGATTGACGGTTTTGGACATTTGGATGATAGTGGTATTTCCCCTGAACTTTCCCAGAGTATATCAACTTTCATTGCGAATGTATGCTCATGGAATACGAAAACTGTTGCCGTGGACGAAAAATATTCGTTTCCTTTTGCACTGTTTGTGCATGATGTGGAAAATGGATGGGCAGAAAAATTTTGCGAAGACTTTCCAAAGGAAAAAGTCTTTCAAAAAGGTATTTATGCCAAAGCTTTTGTAGATGATTCTGGTACGTCAGTGCCTTTCAGGTTTTCAAACCAAAAGGGCTTTTTGGACTTGCTTGTTGTTTTTGATAATAGAACTAATTTAATAAAAAATATCCAGATTATGAAATGGGGGAGATGATGTCGCAGGGAAAAACTCTTACTGGAATAGAACGTGAACTTGTTTTGCAGTATTTGATAGATGGTAATGTGCCTGTAACAATTTCAACAATTCGCAGTAATGAGGCAATTGAAAAACAGGATTTTGAACTGGTTCCAATGAATTCTGCTGTCTTCCCAGTTGCATTGAAAGCAGAAAATGTATCAGTTCTAAAAGAAGGTATTATTCTGCTGAAAAATCCTCCAAAATCCGTAAGCAATTTCATTGGTCAAAAAGTTCGAGTTGAGTTCTATTTCAATCGAGTAGGACTATTTTTTGTTACTCAATTAAAAGCTGTAAAATCTGGCCCTGCTATTGTTATTCCAACCGAAATTCAGAGAGTTGAAGATGTTGTTCAGGAAAACAAGTACGATTTAACTGCAAAGTTAATCCTTTCGGACAGCGAAAATCCTGATTCTTATCTTGACTGTTTGCCGGCAGATGGTTTTAAGTTGCTGGTAAGGCCTGCATGGAGTTCTATTCCTTTGGAAAATCAAGCTCTTGCAAAAAAATACCTTGAAGTCTTTGTTGATGTGGCAAAAAAAAATGGCAAGGCTGGAAATGGAATTCAACTGATAAATATTTGCAGGTATCTGGTTGAACAGAATGTACGCTCAGTTCAGTCTGTTCAGGGAAGGGTAAGGCCTTTTGATATTCTTTTCCTGAATCATGAAAGAATAGTTCTTGGTTTTGAAAAAAATGAATCCTATGGGCTAAAAGAAGGTTTTGAGTCCCAAATTTTGATTTCGTTTGTTTTGCTTGAAAATCATTTTATCAATCGACAGATCAAGGTGTCGCTTAAAGTGGATGTTCTTTATTCTGATGAAAAAAAAGAGAAATTCGCGGCCGACTGTTCTTTTTTTTGTTTACAGGAAGAAGATGCAAGATTTCTGTATGAGCGTGCTACACGAAAGCTGTTTGTATAGGAAAAATCTTCTTTCCCTATTCTAAATAAGGTGCCTGAACAATGCCTTCCCGGACTTCTTTTGGATAAACTGTAATTCCAAGTTTCTTTTCAAGCAGTGAAAATGAGCGCATTTCGTATTCGTCTCCAATAAGGATATTTGTACCTTTTGCGCCAGCTCTTGCGGTTCTTCCTGCTCTATGAATGAAAAAATCTGAATCAGAGGGCAAGTCCATTTGAATGATGTGGGTTATTCCGCAAATGTCCAATCCACGAGCTGCCAGATCACTTGTGATAAGGATTTTTTCTTTTCCACTACGGAAGCGGTCTATTGCAGCTTTTCTTTCCTTTTTATCAGCCTTTGCATGAAGGCATGCACACTGTATGTGTTCGTATCTTAGTTTAGAGAAGATGTTTTGAACCTGATCGGCTCTAGATGTAAATACAAGTGCTTTTTTCGGTTTTTGAGCAAGCAGAAATTTTTTCAGCATCTGAATTTTATCCCGTGATTCAGCATAAATTGCCCAATGCTCAATGTTTTTCTTCAAAACGTCTTCATGTTCGATTTTAAGCTGCTCTGTATCACTGAAGAAACGCCGGGTATTATTGTCTATCGTTGCAGAGCAGGCAATTTTTTGGATTTCATTGGGCAGTAATTCAAACATTTCTATAATGTCATCTTTGCTTTCTTTTTTTAACAGGCGGTCGGCTTCATCAAGAACTAATGCTTGTAAATTTTGCAACTTAAGCTTTTTAAGGTTCATCAGTTCTAGTAGTCTTGATGGGGTTCCCACAACAATTGCAGGTTTTTCTTTAAGCGCTTCAATCTGTCGTTTGATTGGGGCTCCGCCAATGAAAAGCCCGCACTTAAGATTTGTTATTGATGAAGCAGCCTGTTTTATTTGTGATGCTAACTCGAATGTTGGTGCACAAATCAATATGGCAGTAGAATTGGGCAGGGTTGAATTAGAAATAAGGTTTGAAATCAATGGAAGCAGATAGGCAAAGGTTTTTCCTGTACCTGTGTCTGACTGAAACAATACGTTTTTTTTCTGAAGGATCAAGGGAATAACTTTAGACTGAACTTTGGTAGGATCCTTGATGTTCATCTGCGAAAGCTTTGCTATTAGGTCATCATGCAGTAATGAAAATGTTTCCTGATTTTCCATAATGGTAGGAGTATAGCATGATGGAATGATTTTTGCTATAATCCCATACATGAAAATTGGTATTGATACTTTTGGTTGTGACCATGCTAGATCTGGATTGGGATCATATGTGTTTTCCTTTGTTTCTAATCTTGGTGAATATGAAAAAAGTTTTGAGCTTTTTGGATCTGAGTTGGATCGCTTCGCATATACATCTGGAAAAAATATTCCTTTTGTGCCAGCTGCTGTAAATGACAATTTGAGTGCCGAGCGCTTATGGCATTTTACCGGTATAGCAAAATTTTTACAAAAACAAAAGTATGATGCTGTTCTTTATCCAGCTCCAGAAAAGGTTTTACCAGTTTCTTTTAAAACTACTGGAATTGCTGTTGTTAACAGCATTTTGTCAAATCAGGTAGAAGGCAGAAAAGATTGGACGCAGAAGCTTCAGATAAAGAGAGGACTTTATAAGGTACATCACATCATTGCTGCCAGCCAATACATAAAGAATGATTTGGTGAAGCATGGCATTGATCAGGACAAAATCGATGTTGTGTACAATGGAATTGACCACAAGCTCTTTTTTCAACCTATGAATCTTGATTCAGATTATGTTGATGTAAAGCCGTTTTCAATAAAACGCCCGTATTTTGTATATGGATCCAGATTGTCAGGCCCTGAAAAAAAACATGTGGAACTTATAAAGGGTTTCAGTTTGTTCAAGCAGCAGACAGGCGCTCCTCACAGGCTTGTAATTTCTGGTGATGGGCCATATGCTTCTGAAGTTCACAAAGCTGCATTTCAGTCGCCTTTCGCTTCAGATATTTTCCTGACAGGTTTTTTTCCTCGTGAAGGTTTTGCTCAGCTTTATAGTGGTTCTTCTGGGTGTGTTTTTCCTTCTGTGTGTGAAGGGGTTGGGCTTCCTGTTCTTGAAGCTATGGCGACAGGTGTTCCTGTTGCATGTTCAAATGCAGGAGCTCTTCCTGAAATTACCGGAGGAAACGCAGTGCTTTTTGATTCGGATGATATTTCTCAGATAGCTTCTTCCTTGTCTAAAATTGTTTTGGATAACGCTTTTACCGAAGGTCTTGTTCATAAGAGTGTGGAATGGACTAGAAAATTTGAATGGGAAACCACTGTAAAGCAAACGTTTGATGTAGCGCAACGTGTTTGCCAATCACAAATAAAATGATTTTTTCATATAAAATAAATGGGGCCGATTTCAATATAGAAATCAGCCCCATTTATTTTCAGGAAAATTACGGTGGACGAAAATTTAGCCTGCAATCTGCTTCTGCCCAATCAGTGCATTAATATCGATTTTTCCTTTTGATTCTACAACATCCTTTGTAATGACAAGGTCTTTCTTGCCCTTGATACTTGGAATTTCGAACATTATGTCTGTTAAGAATTTTTCTACGATTGCGCGTAGACCTCTGGCACCAGTTTTTTGTCTGATGGCTTCGTCTGCAATAGCTTCAATTGCTTCTTTTGTAAAGGTTAAATCAACTTCGTCCATTGCAAAAGAGGCAACGAACTGCTTGGTGATTGCGTTCTTAGGCTCTGTGAGAATCGATACAAGATCATCTCTTGTAAGTTCTTTGAGTGCAACAGTTATAGGCATACGTCCAATGAGTTCAGGAATGATTCCGAATCGAACCAGATCGTCGGAAGAAGCCAGGTTTAGAAGATCCATTCTTTGCTCTTCTGTAATTTGGCCAACATTCGAGCCAAATCCCATTGAGTGCTCTGCAGTTCTCTGTTCTATAATTTTGTCCAATCCAACAAATGCCCCGCCCAAAATGAACAGAATGTTTGTTGTATCAATTTGAATCATTTCCTGGTTAGGATGTTTTCTGCCACCCTGTGGAGGTACGCTTGCGGTTGTACCTTCAATGATTTTAAGCAGTGCCTGCTGAACACCTTCGCCAGATACATCACGGGTTATGGATGTATTTTCTGATTTTCTTGCAATTTTATCAATTTCATCGATAAAAATGATTCCGCGTTCTGCAGCGGCTACATTCCCGTCAGCTGCATTTATGAGCTTTAGCAATACGTTTTCAACGTCTTCTCCAACATAACCGGCTTCGGTGAGGGTAGTGGCATCAGCAATTGCAAATGGCACGTTGAGTTTTTCAGCAAGAGTTTTTGCAAGCAAAGTTTTTCCAGATCCAGTCGGTCCAATGAGCAAAACGTTGGATTTTTCGATTCGAACATCGTTCTGTTTTACTTGATTTTTAGGAATGGACATTCTTTTATAATGATTGTATACAGCAACTGAAAGAATTTTTTTTGCTTGATCTTGGCCAATTACATATTGATCTAAATATTCTTTGAATTCTTTAGGAGTTGGCATTTGAGACAGTTCGATTGGCAGTACATCACTTTCCTGCTCATCAAGAATGCTTTGACATACAGAAACGCAGTTGTTGCATATATAGATGTTGCCAGATGGTCCTGCAACAAGATGTCTTGTAGGATCAGACGGTTTTCCGCAGAATGAACAATATATTGAATCGTTACCGAATCTTTTCATTATTTTTTTCTCCCGCTCATAACCTGATCAATGATTCCATAATTTAAGGCTTCGTCAGCGCTCATGAAAAAGTCTCGTTCCATATCGTTACGAAGCTGCTCTTCTGATTTTCCTGTATGTTCGGCAAAATACTTTATGGTAAGGTTTTTAAGTCTGATGATTTCCTTTGCATGGATGCAAATGTCACTTTCCTGGCCTTCCACTCCGCCCCAAGGCTGATGTATCATTACTCTGGAAGAGGGAAGTGCATAACGTTTGCCTTTTGAGCCACCAGCCAAAAGAAATGCTCCCATACTTGCTGCCTGACCCATGCAGATTGTCTGAATTGGACATTTTACGTATTGCATTGTGTCGTAAATGGCAAGACCTGCGGTAACAGAACCACCAGGGGAGTTGATGTAAATGCTGATGTCTTTTTCCGGGTTTTCCGATTCAAGGAAGAGTATCTGTGCAACAATCAAATCTGCTGTTGCGTCATTAATTTCACCATCCACAAAAATAATTCTATCTTTAAGAAGACGGGAGAAAATATCGTAGCTTCTTTCGCCGTTTCCGCTTTTTTCTATTACATAAGGTACTAGTGTATTCATCTTTTCATTCATAAAATATCCTCATTTTAAATATAATACTTTACAAGGTGATAGTCAAAAAAAAAGGAATGCACTTTTTGAGCACATTCCTTTTTTCGAACTGGAACAAACTATTTGTTTGCGAAAAGATCAGCAAATGTTACTTTGTCGCCTTTTGAAACTTTGATTTCCTTGTACAATTCATTGTAAAGCTTTTGTTCTTTTGTATCATCGATGAGGTACTCTTTTGAACGTGGGTCTTCGTAGTGTTTCTTTACTTCTTCTACAGAGATTCCGCCGTCTTCGGCAATTTTCTTATACTGTTCTTCGATTTCTTCTGGTGTAACAGAGATATTGCGGGAGCGAATCAAGCTGTCTACAATGATTCTGCTCTTAAGCATTTTTTCGCTGTCTCCAGTCCATTCTTTAAGCATTGCTTCTTTAGTCTGTCCGGCAGATGTAATCATCTTTTCAAGCTGTTCAACAGATGTCTGGAACTGCTGTGCCATCATGCGCCATCTTCCGTCCAACTCAGCTGCAAGCATTGATGATGGAATGTCGAATTTGTTCTTTTCAACAAGCTGCTCAAGGAGAGACTGACTCTTAACTTCAGAGATTCTTCTGTTCTTTGCAACTTCCATATTTCGGGTAATGTCTTTCTTAAGATCATCTAAAGTCTTGAACTTTTCGCTTACATCCTGTGCAAAATCATCATCAAGTTTTGGAAGATCACGAACCTTGATAGCTTTTACTGAAACTTTGATTTTCTTTGAATCTTTTTCAAAGTCTTTTGATTCGCCTTTTTTCATTCCAGTAACTTCTTTTTCGATACCGTATGTATCTTCGTCGTTACCTAAAGTGAAAACATAACCATTGCGCTTTTCACCGTTTTCTTCTTCGTAGTCAACTGTTACAATATCGCCTTTTGCAGCAGGTTCTTCTACTTTCTTATCAACAACGATGGCATTTCTTTCCTGGAGTGCCTTGAGTTCGTTTTCGATATCTTTATCTGAAATTTCTACCTGAGGTTCCTTTACAGTGATTCCAGAGAGGTCAGAAACTGTAACCTTAGGGAATACATCATAGGTAACTGTGTATGTCAAATCTTTTGAAATATCTAATTCTGGCATTTTGTCCATAACAGGCTGCTGATATGGAAGAGGACGATTTTCTGTTTCTTTTTCAAAGACTTCGTTAAGTGAAGCATCTATGATTTCGCTGATCGCATCGGCTTTGATGGAATCGCCGTATTTGCGTTCCAAAACATTTGCTGGAACATGACCCTTTCGGAATCCTGGTATCTGTGCATTTTTTACATATTTAGCAATGGTAGTATTGTAAGCATCCTGAACATCTTTCTTTGCTACTGTTACAGTCAACTTTACTGCTGACTTTTCAAGACTTGTGAATTCCTTTGTAAGTTTCACGCTTGGCTCCTTGGAATGAAATAAAAAAGCGATTCAGTGCCCTGAATCGCTTTTAGTTAGAGCGGAAAACGGGAGTCGGACCCGCGACATCCACCTTGGCAAGGTGGCGCT
>JAEDGP010000020.1 GCA_016297405.1 Treponema sp. | reverse complement strand
TGGTCAGTTTGCCAAATCAATGAAATTATGTTAAAAAAATAAACCGCTTCATTTGAAGCGGTTTTATTTTTGCTACAGAAGAAATTATTTTGTTTCTGTTGCAGCTGGCTTTGGAACGCGAACTTTCTTTTCGATAAAGTCTTTGCTATAGCAGCTTGTACAAATCTTTATAGTTCTTGTTGTGCCACCAAGTACAGCTTTTACTGTCAAAAGATTAGGTCTCCAAGTACGGTGTGTGTGGTTGTATGACTTGCTGACTTTGTTACCGTGCATTACGCCCTTGCCACAAATATCACATGTTCTAGACATTTTTATACCTACCTTAAAATAATTCAACGTGAGTTCTTAGACTATAATATTTTTATCAAGCATTGTCAATATCGATAATCTATTTTCCATATTGAGCCTGAATCTCTTTTATCTGGTCGCGGATTGAAGCCGCCTGTTCGTATTCAAGCCGGTCTGCACAGGCTGCCATTTCTTTTTCCAAGGCTTTAAGAAGCTTGTTTCTTTGCCTGGTGTCAAACAGGTTCGTATTGTTCTTAAGAATTTCGGTTTCCTGCATGGCAGCTTTATCAGCGTTTTCTTTCTGGTGATCCAGAATATCTTGAACAGCTTTTTTAATTGTAGTTGGTGTAATTCCGTGTTCTTTGTTGTATTGTTCCTGAATGGCGCGGCGACGTTTTGTTTCTTCGATGGCTTCGTTCATTGCGTCGCTCATTCGGTCGGCATACATGACAACTTTTCCTTCAGCATTGCGGGCGGCGCGGCCAATGATTTGTATCAAACTGGTAGTTGAACGCAAAAAACCGATTTTGTCTGCATCAAGAATTGCTATGAACGAAACTTCAGGAATGTCAATTCCCTCGCGAAGAAGATTGATTCCAATAAGAACGTCAATCGCGCCGCTTCTAAGCTCTTTGAGAATGTCTACTCGCTCGAATGTATCTATTTCAGAATGCAGATATTTTACTTTCAGATCAAGGCTTGAAAGATAGTCTGTGAGATCTTCTGCCATTTTTTTTGTGAGTGTGAGCAAAAGACTTCGTTCTTTCTTTTCGATTCTCTCTTTTATTTCCCTGTAGATGTCTTCCATCTGGCCTTCGCTAGGACGGACGTCGATTATTGGATCCAGAAGTCCTGTAGGGCGAATGATTTGTTCAACTACTTGTGAACTTTGAGCGAGCTCTTCTTTTCGTGGAGTAGCGGTAACATAGATTACCTGATTGAGTTTTTTGCTGAATTCCTGAAATTTCAGCGGGCGATTATCCAATGCGCTTGGCAGGCGAAAACCAAAATCTATGAGGTTCTGTTTTCGGCTGCGGTCACCTTCGTACATTGCGCCAATCTGAGGTACGGTAACATGAGCTTCATCTATGAGGCATAAAAAATCGTCTGGAAAATAATGCAGCAGCGTTGCCGGTGGATCGCCTGGATTTCTTCCGCTGATTGGTCCTGAATAGTTTTCGATGCCAGGACAAGTTCCCATTTCCCTAAGCATTTCGATATCATAAGTGGTTCTTGTCTTAAGTCGCTCAGCTTCCAGAATCTTGTGCTGCTGTTCGAATTCTTTCAGCCTGATTTGAAGTTCATCTTCGATTCGCTTTGTGGCATCCACAAGTTTTTCCTGGGTGACAACAAAGTGTTTTGCCGGATAGAAAACCGTTTCATCCAGTTCTTCAATGGTAGAATTGTTCAATACATCAAATCTTCTGATTCGAAAAACTTCGTCCCATTCAAGTTCAATGCGGTATGCAACATCTGTTTCCATGTATGGCGGAAAAACTTCTATGATGTCGCCACGAATGCGAAAGGTTCCGCGCTCAAGAACTGCGTCATTCCTGGAGTATTGAAGAGAAATGAGATGTTCAGCGATTTTATGTGGAGATAGTGCTTTGCCTTTCTCTATATGAAGCCTCATTTCTTTGTAAAGGTCTGGCATGCCAAGACCGTAGATGCATGAAACTGTAGCTACAACTATAACGTCCCGTCTTTCCATCAGGCTGTAGGTTGCTGCCAGACGAAGGTTGTCGATTTCTTTATTGATGTCGCAGTCTTTTTCGATGAAAAGATCTCGTGCGGGCACATATGCTTCTGGTTGATAGTAATCATAATAGGAAACGAAGTATTCAACTGCGTTGTTTGGAAAGAAGCTTTTGAATTCACGGTAAAGTTGGGCAGAAAGTGTTTTGTTGTGACTGATTATGAGTGTTGGGCGCTGAATTTTTTCGATAATTTTGGCCATCGTGAAAGTTTTTCCGCTTCCTGTGACTCCTTTAAGAGTCTGGTATTTGTTACCAGCCAGGAATCCTTGGGAAAGTTTTTCGATGGCCTGCCCCTGATCTCCGGAAGGTTCGTAGGGCGATACAACTTGGAATTTGCGCATGGCGTCTCCGTTTCCGTTTATAGAGTGCTTGATTTGATATTTGCGTTTTGAATGTCTGTTCCTGTGAGTCGAACTTGAACAACTCTATCCTGACCGTTTCTGTGAAGCTTTACGTTTACCATATCTCCAGGGCGTTTGCTTTCAAGAGCCAGATAGTAATCTGCCAAAGAAGCGACCGGAACGTTGTCAATCTGAGTGATTATATCACCACCAAGATATATGATGCTTCGACCGTAGCGAACGGCTTCTGTTCCACCCATAATTCCAGCAACATCAGCGTTGCCACCGGAAGTTACTTTTGACACAAGAAGGCCTTGAGTTATGTCCAGTCGTGCATAGGAAGAAATTCTGCGTGTAAGCTGCACGGTTTCTATTTGAAGAATGCCGCGTTTTACTTTACCGTATTTCAGAATGTCAGAGGCAACGCGCACGGCTGTTTCTGCAGGAACACAGAAGCCGATTCCGGCATAGGAGCCTGTTGATGAATAAATCATTGTGTTGATGCCGATCATTCTGCCGTTTGTGTCCAGCAAAGGACCTCCGGAATTTCCTGGGTTGATGGCGGTGTCTGTTTGAATCATGTTTTTGATTATGTAGTTGCCGCTTTGAATAGGGCGACCAAGAGCGGAAATGATGCCGGTTGTCATTGTGCGGGCCAAACCGAAGGGGTTTCCGATGGCAATGACTTTTTGTCCAACTTTAAGTTTTGTGGAATCTCCAAAAGGAATTGTATGAAGTTCGGTTCCTTCCGGAGGGGTGAATTTGATTACGGCCAGATCGCTTTCCGGGTCAGTTCCTACTACTGTTGCTTCGAATTGGTTTCCATCGGACAGTGCGACGTAGATTTTTGAAGCTCCAGAAATAACGTGCACGTTGGTAAGCACATAGCCTCTGGTGTCAATGATGGAGCCGGATCCTGAGCCGCCTTCCTTTACCACAGGCTCAAGATACCAGTCATAGGCTGTAATCTGAGTGTTGATATTGACAACTGCTTCACTGCAACTTTCGTATACGTTTATGTTCTGTATCTCTTCGCTTGTGTATTTTGTTTCACTTTCCCCATAGTTTACTTCAGTAGCCTGCATTACATTCTGATGAAATTCAGCGGTAAAGTTATTTTTTTGCTGTATGTTTTCCTGGGTGAAGATAAAATCAGTTGGCTCTATGGATGATTGTTTTGATTCTGATTTTCTGGTGCTGATTTTTGTGGCAACGTAAAAAGAGATGCTTGTGGCCAAAACCATTCCGGCGATTGTGATTAGAATTAACTGGCTTTTTGAGTAAAGTTTCATATATTTAATGTAATGAATTTAAGCATCAGAAACAACAAAATTTAATTAATCAAGGCCAAATATGAGGCGTATCGGCAGATGGTCGGAAAAACCATTGTTGTTGTACACTTTGTACGGGAACGGGGAACCGTCTTCCTTGCACCAAAGTTCATCCTGAAGGCTTGCAAAACGGATTTGATTTATTGCGCCACAGTAGAAAATGTGGTCGATGCGTGTCCAGTTTGAATTAAAATAGTAGGAGCCCGGTTCTAAAAAATTGCCTTTGCTGATCCATGGTGAAGTGAGTGGTACCATTGAATTGTCCTGAAGTCGCAGGGCAACATTTTGAGTGCTGCTATCCATGGACAGAATATGGAATTCGCTTATATCTCGATTGAAGTCACCAGCGCAGATAACCGGGCGGTTTTTGGCCTGCAAATCCGCTTTCACAAGACGGGCTAGGTTATTTTCCTGCAGATTTCGCCATATTTCGCTTTGTTCAGCTCCTCCTGCTTTTGATTTCCAGTGGTTTACGAATAGGGTTATTCCTTGCCTTCCTATCCCGATTGTTAGTTTCATAATGGGTCGCATTGGAGGAGCTTGCAGTCCTTGTGGCCTTGCATCAAGGTTGTGGATTGTGATTTCAGAGAGGGGGTATTTTGAAAGAACTGCGCAACCGATGGAATCCCCTGGATTTTTTGCGAAGGTAGCGTAGTTCCAGTTTTGCCCGTCGTCCCAGCTATGACCGGCCAGACGGTTTGAAATATCCATGATGATTCGCGGGTTTTCTATTTCTTCAAGGATATAGATATCTGCGTTGAGTTTTGTTATTCCCTTCGCAAGTTTATCCAGCCGTTTTTCATAGGATTTTGTATTCCATTTTGGATTTTTCTGGAAATCAGAATATTCGATTCCTTCTGTTGTTGAATCGAAAAAAGTCTGTACGTTCCATTGAACTATCGAATAATCTTTTGCAAAACTTGCATAAGGTGCAAAGAAAAAAATGGCCGCAATTAAATACTTCTGTAAAAACCTGGTTAAAAATTTTTTCATGATTCCTCCAAAAAACTTTGCTTTTAATATCGATAGAAAAAAACAAAAAATGGAAGAAGCAGCTATAAAAAGTCGAAAAAATAAAAAAAATCCCCAGGAAAAGATGAAGCAAAGTTCGTCTTGAATGACTGTCAGCTGATTCCTGGGGTATTGCAGAAGAAATGAATACTATACGTTGAATTTAAAGAACATTACGTCGCCATCTTGAACAACATATTCTTTTCCTTCCTGACGATATTTTCCAGCTTCCTTGATTTTGGCTTCTGAGCCATATTTTCTAAGGTCTTCGATGGAATAAGCTTCTGCTTTGATAAATCCTTTTTCAAAGTCGGTATGAATAACCCCTGCAGCCTGTGGAGCTTTGTAGCCGTCGCGAATTGTCCATGCGCGGCATTCATCTGATCCGCCTGTAAAGAAAGTTTTAAGCCCCATGAGGTGATAAGCTTTTCTTGCCAGAACTGCAAGACCTGATTCCTTAAGACCAACGGCATCCATGAAGTCTTTACGGTCAGCTTCTTCTGTAATTTCGGCAAGATCAGATTCAAACTTGCCGCAGATTACTACCACTTCAGAGTTTTCGCTTGCAGCAATTTTTTTAACGACTTCAACGTATTTGTTTGTACCTTCGGCAATTGAATCTTCGTCAACATTTGCTACATAAAGTGTTGGCTTTATTGTGAGAAGGAACATGTCGCGAACTGCTGCCTTTTCGTCATCTGTAAGATCAGCCTGACGAGCGCATTTTCCGTCTTCAAGAAGAGGCTTGATTTTTGCAACTGCGCTGTTGAAAGGAGCAAGCTGCTTTTCTGCATCTTTTCCAAGTGCGCGAACTGTTTTAATGTTCTTTTCTTCGCGTTTTGCGATTGTCTGAAGGTCAGCTTGAGCAAGCTCAAAGTTGATTGTAAGAATGTCGCTTTCAGGGTCGATTGCAGCTTCTGTGTTTGCGTCTTCGCGAACGTGCATGATGTCCGGATTGTCAAAACAGCGAACTACATGTGCAATGCAGGCTGTTTCACGGATGTTTGCAAGAAACTGGTTTCCAAGACCTTCACCTTGAGAAGCACCTTTAATAAGGCCTGCAATATCAACGAATTTAACGTTTGCTGGAGTCTTTTTCTTTGGGTTGTTTACAGATGCAAGAAAATCAAGTCTTTCATCTGGCAAATCTACGATACCAACATTTGGATCGATAGTGCAAAATGGAAAATTTTCGGCTGCAGCAGGAGCAGCTGTAAGGGCAGAAAAAATTGTTGATTTTCCTACGTTTGGAAGACCAACGATACCGCAATCTAATGACATATTATCCCTCTAAATTTGATTTATGGCACCTTAAAAATGCTATTTGAGATGCCAGACGAGTTTAAAGCCTTTTAAATGCAAGACATTAAACATCGCATTTTGAGATTTTGTTCAATTAATATATACCATTGAGCGTTTCTTTTCTATTACTTGAGACGTTTTTGGTTAATTCCAGGGTTTGTGGATGCAATGTAAATGCAGGTTTCAAAGAATTCTGGCATGGTGTGCCTCCCGTTTTGCAAGGGCCAAAAGCTGAAAGCTTCCAATGCCTTAATTATAAGGCACTTTTTGCACCATGCAAGAAAAACCGTTTTCTATTTTTTCTGTGCAGCTTTCAATGGATATTCAAAAAGAAAACTTCCACAAGCATACGGTCCTATCTGGTATGGGGGAATGAATATTTCAAGAATATTCCTGTTGCCATCATAGTAGATGATATCAAAGCAGTGGTCGTTTGGTTCTGTGCCGGAACGAATCCATTGCTCATCTATACAGTCCTGAAGATTTTCTTCATTCATCGCTTCTTTTCGAACAAAGGCAGAAATTTCTTCTTCTGTGATTCCAAGGTAAGCTTTGAATTCTTGTGGTGTAAGGAACCGCTCTTTGTTTTTGTCATAGCAATACGAAATCAGTGTATGAAAACCGTGAGCTCCACCACAGAACTGGTAACTGCTCATGAAAAAATTCAGAATGTCCTGATTTTCATAATAATCTGTAAAGTTGAATTCGTAGTCGTAAGGCATCATTAAGTTTTTGAGTTCGCTCTTGCCAGAAATTCCTTCGGCTAAAAGCCATTGCTTTCGTACCTGATAATCTTCTTTTGCAAGGTTGCGCATGGAATTTATTTCGTTTTTTGTGATTTTCTTGAATTTCTTTCCGATTTCCTTATGCTTTTTGAAATCCGGATAGGTCACCTGGTAAGATATGAACTTGTCTTTCCCTTCATATTCGATTATGTTCAGGTCTTTTCCACGTTTTGAGATTTTTCCGTTGCCTGCGCAGCTTGTGAAAAAAATGACAGAGGCACAGGAAATTAAAATGAGGATTTTTTTTGATTTCAATAAAATGTTGTTTTTCATTGGAAGACCTTCGCAGTATATTGGATTTGAAATGTGCCTTCATTTAGAGTGGCGCAATTTATGCTGCAGTTTGGTATCTGCAGTTCTGCAAAATGTTTTATGGAAAGATTCAGCATTACTTTTAAGATGCCTCGGGTAACTCCACCGTGACAAACGATCAGAACGTTTTGTATTTTCTTGTCTTGCTTTTCCAAAAGCTTTATGTCATCCAAAAAGCTGCTTATCCGGCCAAAAAAATGCTGGAACGATTCGCTTCCTTCAAAAGGCTCGTAATGTTCGGGATCTTTGAACCAGGCCTTCAGCTTTGCGTATTTAGGGTCTTCGATAATGTCTTTAAAAAGCACTCCTTCTCCTTTACCAAAGCAAAATTCGCTTATGCGGCTATCTTCAATTATTTCAATATTGGAAAAGGCATTCATTTGTTCTGCGGTTTGTTTTGCCCTAATCAGCGGACTTGAATAAATGCGCTGAAAGGTAATGCCTTGCTGATACATCCCGGCCGCAGTTTTTTTCGCAAGCTCAATGCCGTTTTGGTTCAGCGGAATGTCGGTGGTACCCTGAAGTCTTTTTACTGTATTCCAGCTGGTTTCGCCATGGCGCATAAAGAAAATGTTCATAATCAGAATATAACATAAATTGATTGATATTTCATAGGAAAAACAGATGTGATGCTGGTTTGTGCCGGTTGATTTGGAAGGGAAGTATGCGCACACCTTTGCGTTTTGGCGAATAAAAGGCTATTATGTGATCATATTCCAATGGAAAGGAGCCAATTATGAATATTGACGCAAGAGCCCAGATGGCCTTTGATTTGAAGGCAAGTGGTAAATGCAATTGCACTCAATCTGTTGTGAAAGCATTTGAGGATTTGCTTCCAGCTGAAAATCTTCACTTAATGCAGATGACCGCAGGTTTTGCCGCTGGCATGGGGTGCATGGAAAGTACTTGTGGCGCTTTGATAGGCGCAGTTCTGGTGGCCGGGGCTTTGTCTGAAGGAAAGGGAACTGCCGGAATTGCCAGAAATCTTGTTTCTGATTTCAAATCTATGTGTGGTGCAACAATCTGCAAGGATCTTAAGGGAATGACCGGCGGCAGTATTCTTTGCGAATGCCCTGACTGCTGTAAAAATGCAGTGCTTGCCCTTAAGAATGCTGGATTTTGATAATAAAAAGCGAAGGACAAAATGAAAGAAATACAATCTGTAAATGTAATAGGCATGGGGGCTTTGGGCCTTTTGTATGCAAATCTGATTCAATCAAATGTAGGAGCAGAAAGTGTGTCTTTTCTTCTTGATGATCAGCGTTATGGAAAGTATAAAGATACAGTTTTCACAATCAATGGTGAGCAAAAAACATTCCATATGGTGAAAGAAAGCCAGGCTGTGCCTGTAGATCTGGTTATCGTTGCCGTAAAGTTTACGGGGCTTGAAGCTTGTCTTAAGACGATGGAAAAAGTTGTTGGGCCGGATACTGTCATTATTTCTGTATTGAACGGCATTTCCAGCGAAGAATATATTGGTGCCAAATTTGGTTTCGAAAAGGTTTTGCATACAGTTGCTCAGGCAATGGATGCAATGAAATTTGAGACGTCCATGAGATATACAAAAGTGGGCGAACTTAGAATCGGTTATGCAAAAGGTGGAACTCTGGAAAATCTGGAAAGAGTAGAAGCTTTTTTTGAAAAAGCTGGAATTCCATATACGGAAGAAAAGGATATAATCAGGCGGCTTTGGAATAAATTTATGTGCAATGTTGGAATCAATCAGACTTGCATGGTTTATGGGATGAATTATTCCCAGGTTCTTGCGCCTGGAAAAGCAAACGATACATTTATCGGAGCCATGAAAGAAGTGATTCTTATTTCTCAGGCCGAAGGAATTAATCTTACTTTGGAAGATTTGCAAAACTGGGTGAAGATACTTTCAAGCCTTGATCCAGAAGGAACTCCATCAATGGGGCAGGACAGGCTTTGCAAGCGTAAGTCTGAAGTGGAGCTGTTTTCTGGCACTGTCTTGAAGATTGCGAAAAAGCACGGAATTGAAGTGCCTGTAAATAAGTGGCTTTACAATCAGGTGCAGAAAATCGAAAGTCAGTATAAATAGAAAGAGGCTGTCCAATAAGGTTGCATTACGGTGGTTGAGTTTATCCAAACCACCCGATGGTTGAGTGTATCGAAACCACCTGATGGTTGAGTGTATCGAAACCACCACATTTATTGTAGCAGTCATTTCGACGAGTGGTTCCTGAGCGCTACACTCATTACTTTTGGGACAGCCCCTTATTATTTATTTTTTATCTTTTTTGCCAGGAATCTTTGATATTAAACTTGATGTAAGGTTTGAAAGGTTTCCAAGATTTTGAGCAACAACCGAGTCGCTGAACATCATCATGATTTGCCACTTATACATTTCGTTGATTTTGTAGCGGATGATATCCTGTTTTGCAGAAAGTTCAGATCCAACTTCAAACGGTTTATCAAGAAAAACATATTTTCCGATTTTTTCGAATGGTTTGAAACCTGTTTTTGGAGAAATAAGACGCTCGAATTCTTTGAACATCAGGTCATGAATAAGGTCTGATTTCAGTACTTGAGCCGGATTTTCAGTATTCATACCGTTGTTCTTTGCATATTTAAGGATATTGTCCTTTGCAGGAATAATCAGAGCTCCAAGACAGTTTTTGTCCTGTCCTACAACAACAGCCTGTGAAATGTAAGGGCTTTCTGCAAGTTTGCATTCCAAAGGAAAAGGCTCAATGTTTTCACCTGAATGAAGGACGATTGTGTCTTTTTGTCTTCCTTTGATCATCAGCTCGCCTTTATAGGTGCGCATAACAAGGTCACCTGTGTTGAACCAACCATCTTTAAGAACTTTTTCTGTAAGCTCAGGCTGCTTGTAATAGCCTTTCATGACATTTGGGCCATGGATGTAAAGAACGCCAATCTGTCCTGGAGCACATTCTTGTCCGTGGCGGTTGATGATGCGGCCTTCGCAATAAGGCATGATTCGACCGATAGTTCCAAGAACAGGTTTTTTGTAATATCTGATGGAACAGATTGGAGCCGTTTCAGTAAGGCCGTAGCCTTCTACAAGACGAAAGCCAGTTGAGTTGAAGAATCGGTCGATTTTTGGGGCAAGACCGCCACCGCCACTCATTCCAACCTTGAAGCCGTTTCCCATGATGGTTTTTGCTTTGTTGAAGAACAGAATGTCACCCAAAGCCCTTAAAGGCAAAAGGAAGATTATCGGCAGATAAAGCCCCTTGATTGCTATGTTCTTGAAGAAACCTCGTTTTTTGAAATACTGATTGCGTCCGTGAAGAATTGCACGGAAACGGCGCAAAGTAGAAGCGCTGGCAACAAAGAACTTAAAAAGAACAAGTCGGCTTGTTTTTGTAGCCACGTTTTTCTGAATCTGTTTGAAAAGCGCATCCCAAATACGAGGAACACAAGCCATGAACTGGGGATTGATTTTTTTAAGATCAGCCATTATAAGGCTTGCCACAGGCTTTGAATAGCAAAGGGCACAACCAATATAGATGAGAGCGTATTCCATTTCACGTTCGTAAACATGCCATACAGGAAGCACGCACAGCGCCTTGTCACCTTCCTTCAATGGGAATACAGATTTTATTCCTTCAAGCTGACACATGAAGTTGTTATGTGTCAGTTCAACGCCTTTTGGAGTGCCGGTTGTGCCGGAAGTGAATATGATGGTAGCGGTTTCTTCGGAAGTTCCTTCATTCAAAGTGTTTTCAGCTACATCTGGATTTTCCTTGCGGAACTTGCGGCCAATTTCAAGGATTTCATCGTAGCTGTAGATTTCTACGCCATCGGTTTTTGCACCGTTTGTTTCCATCTGTGTAGGATCAATAAGAATCACTTTTTCAAGGGTTTTGATCTGTTCCTTGTTTTCAAGAATCTTTGCAAGGCTGAATCTTGATTCGGCAACACAAATGCGGCAATCAACGAAACTTAGTATGTAGCCCAGGTCTTTTGCAGTAGCTTCACTTCCTCTAGGAATGTCGCATGCTCCGCTGGCCATGATACCCATGCTGCACACAAACCATTCGCGACGGTCATCTGAAATCAGCCCCACATGATCGCCTCTTTTGGTACCCATGGAAAGGAGGCCAGCTTCAAAATCAAGGACAAGCTGTGAAAATTCGCCGTATGTAACAGGATTAAAAGTACCGGATTTGTCCTTATAGTACTGTACAGGAAGATTGCCGATTGATTTTGCTTTTTCCATCAGTAATTGTGGCAAAGTAGAATACATAAGGCCTCCATCAAAAAAATGAAAATAACACTTCGACAAAATATGAGATTTTGTCGAATAGATTATATAGAAAAGAGGGCTTTTAGTAAAGAAAGTAAATAGACACGGAATATGTAATTTTGGTTGCAAAAAAAGTGCAAAAAAAAAATTAATTTTTTGTACTTTCGGCAGCAAGAAAAACCATTGTATACATGCTGTTTTTATGGTATTTTTTATACAATCATTCAGCAGCGTGGCTGCCTGATGGTTCTCTGGAGAGTTTTGCCGGAATGCAAAGATGCATGGCAAACGCCGAAGGGTTAAGGCTATTCAAGCCGATATCTCAGGCAAAGTGGACAGGGCTAAAAAGTCTTTTT
Source organism: Treponema sp. (assembly GCA_016297405.1). Lineage (GTDB taxonomy): Bacteria > Spirochaetota > Spirochaetia > Treponematales > Treponemataceae > Treponema_D. The sequence goes on along the minus strand of JAEDGP010000020.1, from coordinate 20,558 downwards.
CAACTCTTTGGAGAGTGGATTTTTGCAATGATGCATTTTGTGTTCTGCAAAGTCTGCTCTTATTTTTTTTAACCTAGAGGATAGTATGAAAAAAATCTCTGGATTAATTTTTTCGTTGGCACTTTTGTTCGCAGCAAGTGCCATGGCTCCTGCACAGGAATCGCAGGAAGCAGTTCTGGTACCAGCAGCAATATCAGAAGCTGCTGCAACAGATCAAGCAGAAGCTCAGCCTGTTTCAGAAGAAACTGCTGCAGCTCCAGCCGCAGCTCAGGAAGAAGTCAGCGCATTTGACAAATTCCTTGCGGAAGTAGATGACGTTGTATGGGGTATCCCAACAATAATCCTTATCCTGGCAACAGGCTTGCTTCTTACTGTTCGTCTTCGTGGCGTTCAGTTCACAAAGCTTAGACTTGGCTTCAAGACTTTGTTCAGCAACAAGTCAACCGGCAAAGGTGAAGTAACACCGTTCCAGGCTCTGTGTACAGCACTTTCCGCAACTATCGGTACAGGTAACATCGTCGGAGTTGCAACAGCCATAGCAGCTGGTGGACCTGGCGCGCTTTTCTGGATGTGGATTGCAGCCCTTCTTGGTACAGCCACAAAATATACAGAATGTATGCTTGCCGTAAAATATCGTACACATGCATCAGACGGTCACGTTCTTGGCGGTCCATTCTATACAATTGAAACAGGACTTAAGGAAAGAACAGGCAAGAATTTCAAGTGGCTTGCAGTACTCTTTGCAGTGTTTGGTGTACTCGCAGGTCTTCTTGGTATCGGAACAATGACACAGATTAACGGTATTACATCTGCCGTAAACAATGCAATGGATCCAAATGCAGCTCATATCGCTTTAAATGTATTCGGAAAGGATTACACTTATGCCACAGTAATCGCAGGTCTTATTGTAACAATTGCAGTAGCTTTGGTATTGATTGGTGGTCTTAAGCGCATTGCCCGCGTAGCAGAAAAAGTTGTTCCAACAATGGCAGTCGTATATATTTTCCTTGGCGTATCTGTTCTTATCATGAACGCCACAGAAATTCCTCAGGCATTCGTGGCAATATTTAAAAGCGCATTCGGATGGAATGCAGTAGCCGGTGGTGCAACAGGTTGGGTATTCAAGCAGGTAACAGATTCAATGCAGAAAGGTATTGCCCGCGGTATCTTCTCTAACGAAGCAGGTCTTGGTTCCGCACCAATCGCAGCTTCTGCAGCACAGGTAGAAGAGCCAGTAGAGCAGGGAATCGTATCAATGCTTGGAACATTCATCGACACAATCATCATCTGTACAATGACAGGCCTTGCAATCGTAATCGCATTCTATACAGGATCAAATGCTCCTGGAGCCGGTGACCTTAAGGGTGTTGCTCTTACATCAGCAGCATTCAGTCAGGTTTTGGGCGGTGACGGACAGTCTGTTCAGTTCCTTCTTATGATCTGTCTTATTTTCTTTGCTTTCACAACAATTCTTGGATGGGACTACTATTCAGAAAAATGTCTTGAATATTTGACAAACGGAAAAATGGGAATGGTAAAAGTATTCCGCTGGATCTATATTCTTGCCGTATTCATTGGACCATATTTCACAGTAAATGCAGTATTCACAATTGCCGACATCACAAACGGTTTGATGGCAATTCCAAACTGTATTTCGCTGATACTTTTGAGTGGCGTAGCAGCTCGCTCAACAAAAGACTATTTCAATAGATTTCCATCTGTAAAAGAATAATTTAAAGAATAGTTACTACATCTTTGATTGACCGGGCGCAAACGGGTGAATGAAACAGGTGTTTCATGGCCCGTTCCACTCGGTCTTTTTTTTCAAAAAAGACTGGCTTCGCCACCATTCCACCCCTGCGCAGGTGTCCTTACCGCGCAAACCGCGCCCTAGTTTTTTTCCCAAGTTTTTAGCATAATTCGCTTTATGGAAACAAAAATCACAACAATAAATACAGGCCCATTTGGGGTTAATACATATATCGTTTCACTTTGGGAAAATCATGTGCTGGTAGTAGACAGTGCAGCCTGTTCACTTACCTGCGATGAAAATAAAGTCATTTCCCATCTGAAAAACCGTTCGTTGAAGCCGGTGATGTTTTTGCATACACACGGACATTTCGATCATGTAATGGGAAGCGCAGTCTTAAAAAAAGCGTGGCCAAATGTGCCTTTGTGTGTTCATAAAGAAGACGAAGGGATGTGCGGCGTAAATGCAGCCCAAGTACAGGGATCTTCGCTTGCAGCCATGGGATTGAAAGAAATCGCAAAAGGCCTTGAAGGACTTGCTCCTGCGGATATTCTATTTGAAGGTGGAGAAACTTTGCTTTCTGCAATGGAAGCAAAGGGCCTTTTGCAGGATGCTGAGCCAGAGCTTAAAGCCAGCCTGGTACAATGGAAAGTTCTCCACACTCCGGGGCACACAAAAGGATGCGTGTGCTTTTATAATGAAAGCGAAAAGATTTTGCTTAGCGGCGATACGGTTTTTTATCATTCCTGGGGACGAACTGATCTGGACGGCGGCGATGAAGGGCAGATGATGAAAAGCCTTGTGTACATAAAAAATAATGTAGTGCCAGATGCGAAAGTCTATCCCGGTCACGATTACAACGGTTTCATGCTTGCAGAAGGCTTGTAGTTTTGTTTTACGTGAAGTTCGAGACCGGCAGCGGATTTTTACATAAAGACAGGAGCTGGAAAGTATGGCGTAGTTTCCATCCCGTTTGCCCCATATGCGATTTTATAGAAAATGGTAGATGTCCATCTTTTTGTCACTTCAAGAATCGCAAAGCCTGCTGATGACTGGCTTCTAGGCAATCTTATGCTGCCCGGATTCATTATGTACACATTTCGTTGCTGTTCGAATGGTACATGGGTGTGGCCGTAAAGGACAATGCGGGCTTTTCTGGATATAGTTTCATTTTCCAGTAGCTCAAGATTATAGTATACGCTGTATAAATGGCCGTGGGTCACAAAAATTTCTTTGCCACATGCATTAAAAACAAGTTCTGGTGGTACTGTAAATCGCTTTGATTCTCCGCCTGTTTCCAGTGAAATGGAGCATGTGTCGTTGTTTCCCTGAACATAGGCGATTACTGGAGGCAGCTTTTTTGCAAAGCTTTTGTTTTCCTCTGAAAGTTGAATGCAATGGAAGAGATCACCGATTCCGTCTCCGCAAAATATTATACCGTCGCAGCTTTTTGAAAAGCGTTCTATAAGCTCTTGCATAAGAAATGGTGCGCCGTGACTGTCTGAAATTACAAGAAATTTTGCGCTTTCCATTTGAGAAAGCTTTTTGATGTCTTCTTCCGATGAAAGAAGTCCGCTTTTGATCTGCTGTAGAGTGTTCATCGAAAGCTATTCTATCACAAAATGGTTGATTGAAATAAGGTTTGTGTCAGGATCTTGATATCGGGAAACTTTCATCCCCGAAGCCAGTTCCTTTGCCACGGTATAGAGTTTGGAATCTTTCAGGATTGGAGTTTTGCTTGCAATTTCCAGACTTATGGCTTTTTTTATGATTTCTGGAACTGCGTTTGAAAAAACTTCGTTGTGGTCATCAGAAAGAATTCCAGTCATGTGAGCTTTTTGAACCCTGTCCAGAACGATGTCTGCGCAGTTTTCCATTCCGGTAACATCATCATCTTGGGGAAAAAGGGAAATTACAGGGAAGAAAGTGTCTTTTTCGTGAAGGTCTTGAATTCTGGAAATTGCAGTATGGCTGTTTTCCGGGGCACCAAGTAAAAGAATTCCGCAGATTTTCTGGTCATCCAGTTTTTCCGCAAGTTTAGTGATGTAGGCCTTATTGCCATACATGAAGTCATCTGGGTAGACAAGCGGCAAAATCATTCCGTCGTCCTGAGCCAGACCGAATTCTTTGCTAAGTGTTTCGTTCATTTTATTTACGAAATCTGCATCGTTGAAGCCGTATCCGTACAATACGCAAATTCGGCAGTCGGAGTAATGCCATTTCTGACTTGGGTCATCCAATTGCGAAAGTGAATTATCAGCGTCATAAAGTTCAACCTTTCCACCTTCAAGAATGCGTACTTCTTTCTTTTTGTCTTTGCTGCAGGAAAAAACAAGAAGCGATGCAGCAATCAATGCAATTATTCGTATTTTCTTCATTTGGAATTATAGTGTCCAGGCTTCATCTACCTGCTGGCAGAAATCCTTCTTTTCTTTGTCGCTTATGAAAAGGGCATTAAAACCGTTTTTAATCAGGGTTTTGATTTCGTCCATAGAAAAATTGCATTCGCTGTAGAGCTTCCAGTATTCTTCCATCAATGTTGTCTTGAAGAACACCGGATCATCAGTATTTACGGTTACAAAAACACCTTTGTCATAGAAACTGCGGATTGGGTGATCCTTTACTTCCTTTACAATCTTTTTTGTGAATACGTTGCTTGTTACGCAAACTTCAAGGGGAAGCTTAGTCTTTGAAAGCTCTTCCACAAGTTTTTCGTCCTGAATGGAAGTGATTCCGTGTCCAATTCTCTGTGCATGAAGAAAATTAATTGCATCCCAGACAGATTCTGGACCAACGTCTTCTCCTGCGTGGGCAACAGCCTTGTATCCGTCTTTGAGCGCCATTTCGAAAACGGCTTCAAAGTCTTTGCAAGGTCCTTTCTGTTCAGCCCCACCAAGACCAATGCCTATAATATCGTCGCAAGGGTATTCCTTAAGAAGGTTATAGTTTTTTATGGCGTTTTCGCAACCGAAGGTTCTTGAAACATCAAGCAGAAGTTTGATGATGATACCAGTTTCCTTTTTAATCTGTGCAATCTTCTTTGAGAACACGGCCACCATTTCCGAATATTTGAAGCCCTTTTTCAAGAATGCAGAAGGAGCAAAGAAAGCTTCGCAATAGCGGATATTGTTTGCTACAAGGTAGTCGCAAAAATCATCAAAGATATAATTGAAGTCATCTACCGAAATAAGAAGATCCTGTACTTTTAGAAAGGCCTGAATGAATCCGTTCAAATCTTCGTAAGAGAAAAGATTGTCTGCGTCCTGGTCGCTCATTGGCTTTCCAAAACGTTTTTCATAAAGAGCCTTGATGGTGTTCAATGTAGGAACTGCTTCAATATGGATGTGCAGTTCTGCCTTTGGTATTTTTGCAAGATATTTATAAAATTCTTCCTGGTTCACGAAAACTCCATTGAAGGACAAAATTACAGTCCTTCATGTTATACTATCGGCAGATTTTGTTAAATCTTTAAAAGTTTTCCCAGTTTATCAACAAGGTCTGCAAATTCATTCAAAGCAGCCTGTACCGGTTCTGAACTTTCCATGTCTACACCGGCAATGCGCAGTGATTCGATTGGATAGCGGGAGCCGCCAGACTTTAGGAACTTGAAGTAGTCATCCCGTTCTTTTTCACCGCCATTTGTTACGCGGTTCGCAAGTGCCATGGAAGCCGAAATGCCGGTTGCATATTTGTAAACGTAGAAAGCATTGTAGAAATGAGGAATTCTGAAAGCTTCAAGGGCGCTGTTTTCTTCAAAATGCATTTCCGGCCCAAAGTAAAGCTTGAGAAGATCCCCGTAAATTTGCTTAAGGTTTTCAGCGGTGATAGGTATTCCGCTTTCAACCATTTCATGAGTTTTAAGTTCATATTCTGCAAACATTGTCTGGCGGTAAAGTGTTGCCAGAATGTTGTCGATGTGGTCTGCAAGAAGATATCGCTTCATTTCTTCGGATTCAGCGGTTTTGTAAAGATATTTGAATATCAGCTCTTCGTTGAATGTGGAAGCAACTTCAGCTTCAAAAATCGTGTAGTTGTAATGCATGAACGGATTGTTGTGAACAGAATACCAGGAATGCATTGAATGACCGCCTTCATGGGCCATTGTGTATACGTCCCTGATAAGATTTGGCTTGTAGTTTAAAAGAATGTATGGATCGCCCTTATATGTTCCGCTGGAAAATGCACCGCTTCTTTTTCCTTTGTTTTCATAACGGTCAGCCCAGCCGTTAAGAAGTCCTGAACACAGGCGGTCAGTGTATTCTTTGCCTAATGGGGCCAGAGCCTTGCGGCATATTTCAACGGATTCTTCATATGGAATATTTACTTCCACGGATTTTACCAGTGGAACATAAACATCGTAATGGCGAAGTTCATCCAGTCCCATTGCTTTTCTGCGGATTTCGTAATATTTGTGGAGGGCTGGCAGGTTTTTGTGTACGGTTTCAATAAGATTTCTGTAAACCTTTTCTGGCACCTTGTTTCCGTAGAGGGCGCTTTCAAGACTTGATTTGTAGCCTCTGGCCTTTGCTTTAAAAATGTCCTGATTTACAGAACCTGCGTAAAGCGCGGCGATGGTGTTTTCGTATTGCTGGAATTTTCCGTAATATTTTTTATAGGTAGCCTGGCGGACGTTTCTGTCCTGGTTGTGCAAAAGCATGACATAAGTGCTTTCTGTAAGCTGTTCTTCTCCGTCTTTTGTCTGTATGGTTCCGAACTCACCGTTCATGTCTACGTTGGTAAGAAGGCTGTAGGCATTGTCGGCGGTTTGTGCGGCTTGTCCGTTCAGTGAAAGAATACGTTCTTCCTTTTCGCTGAGGGTATAGGGTTTGAAGTGAAGGGATTTTTGCAGGTAGATTTTGTAATCGGCAAAATCTTTTTCTTCAATCCATGCGTTGATCTTTTCATCTGGAATTGAAAGCAGTTCAGGATCAAAAAAACTTACAGCGGTAGAAAATTCCGTATAAGCCATGGCGGCTCTGCCTTCGTGATCTTTTCCAACACTGTCGCTTTCGTCTGAGGTATGCTGCAGACTTGCGTAGTTGTATACGGTTTCAAGAATAAGTTCAGCTTCTTCCAGGACCTTAAGTGCAGAAAGAAGATTTTCTGCAGATTCCGAAAGCCTGCCTTTGAAGCTGAGAATTTTTTGAGTCAGGGTTGGGATTTTTTTCAGGTCATCTTCCCATTCCTGATCGTTGTTATAAAGTGAAGAGAGATTCCATTTATCGGATGATGGAACGTCTTTGCGTTCTGGAATTGTATTGTTTTTCATACTGATTATTATGGAGAAAAATAATGAAAACGGCAATTATTCTGCGGTATCAAGTTTTCACATTCTCATCTTTTCAATTGAAAAATCCCTTTGCCTTTAGTATATTTAATGTATCTTATTTTAGGTGGAATTGATGAACAAAATTTATTCTTCTCCAGTTTGTGAAAATGAAGAAAAAAAGGCTCCGGAAGCCCCTGATCCGTTGATGGAAAAATTCTTGAAGACTAGACAGATTCTTCTTTCAGGTGAAATAAACAAGGATCTGGCAGATAAGATTGTGCGTCAGCTTTTGTTGCTTGAAGCAGATGATTCAGAAAAGACAATCTACATGTACATTGACTCACCAGGTGGTGATGTGGATGCCGGTTTTGCAATTTTTGATATGATTCGCTTTATTAAAGCTCCAGTTGTATTGATAGGAATGGGACTTATTGCAAGCGCAGCAGCTCTTATTCTGCTTTCTGTTGAAAAGGAAAACCGTGTTGCATTGCCAAATAGTCGCTATCTTATCCATCAGCCATTGAGTGGTATGAAAGGTGTCGCAACAGATATCGAAATCCATGCAAAGGAAATGGCAAATACAAAATCTGTAATCAATAAGATTATTTCCGAAGCTACAGGAAAAAGCCTTGCACAGGTAGAAAAAGATACAGACCGGGACTACTGGCTTGGTGCTAATGAAGCATGTGAATATGGTCTTGTAAGTCGAATTGTTTCAAAACGTTCGGATTTGGAAAAATAGTATGATTTTTCAGCTTACCGCAGATCTGGAGGATAAGATTCTCCATGCATTGGAAGATCAGGGACAGGAGTTTCTGGTGGAATCAGAATCCTCCAGTCTTGTTCCAGCTTGTTCTGTTGTGGCTGATGAAGATAATTATTATAGTTTACCTAGATGGGATTCTTCCGACGGTTTTTCTTTGCGCGAAAATTTTGTGAATGAACTTAATTCGCCTTTTGCGCAGAAAGAATTAAGGAAGGTTATGCATTCTGGAAGGGGGGTCTTTAAAGGTTTTAAAAATGTACTGAAAGATTATCCGTTGGTCGAAAAAGCCTGGCATAGATACAAAAATTTGCATATGCGGGAGTATATCGGCGACTGGTATAATCAGCTGCGGGAAATATGGGGACTTGAACGTCTGGAAACTGAAATCGAGAATTTAGATAATCTTATTGACGGCGATTTTGTTTTTCAGAATTTTGATTCTAAAAAAGGTTCAGCGATCCTTCATGAGTTTTTGGATGCAGCAACACAGGATTTTGAGTTAATTCCGGATGAAAAAATGCAGAAGGTTCTGAAAGAAATGATTTCAAACCAATTTATGGAAGGTTGTTCCGGCGATAATGTTGTTGAACAGCCTGGAATCTTGTGCCGAACTTTATCGGAAGAATTTGCCGGAATTATCACGTCAAAACCTATATCCGGGGCAAATGATGAATGTATGCTGATAACCAGCTTGTTCGTGGCTCCGCAATACAGAGGTCTTGGTATTGGAACCAGACTTTTGCAACAACATCTTACAGCTTTAAAGAAGCTTGGAAAAAACAGGATTCTGCTGACATATTCAATGATACCGGAAGTTCTGGAACCTTTTTTGTTGAGTTCGGGTTTTAGAAAAATAGGTTCCGGTTTCTTTTCAGAGATCCAGTAATGCACAGTTGTCTGTAGTGGAAACGCTGTGTTTGCTTTCTTTTTAGAAACGCCCCGCTTTTATGCGGAATTCACAATTTTTTTGGAGTAATTTTATGTACAATCGCGATTCAGAAATCGACATGGAAAACGTAGCAGCATTTTTGAAGGATGCTTACGACAAGGTGTTGAATCAGGAAGATCCTGATGTTTTGACAGCCATCAAAAAGACTTTCAAGAAGACTGTTCCTCTTTCTAAGAGAATGTATGTGGCTGCTTATCTTGCAAAGGAAATGCAGAAAGGTTTCCGCGGTAACTTCCGTAGTCGCCGTGATTTTAGAGAGAATAAGAGGAATTTTAATAGCGAACGCCCTGCAAGAGAACGAAGACCTGTTGCTGATGCTGTACGCACAGAAGAAAAAGAAAGAACTCCTCGTCCAAGAGTAGAAATCGATCCATCACAGGCTGCCGTAATTTTCATCAGTATCGGAAAAAACCGTCGTGTTTACCCTCGTGACCTTGTGGGCTTGCTTATCAGCGTAGCTGGAATTGACAGAGACAGAATTGGTGATATTCGCGTTCTTGCAAACTATTCTTTCGTTCAGCTTTTTGCAGAAGATGCAGAAAAAGCAATCAATGTAATTAATGGATATGATTATCGTGGCAGAAAGCTTGCTGTAAGCTATTCTCGTCAGAAGGATGAAGCTGGTAATGATGGTTTAGCAGGTTCATTCGAAGATGATCAGAGTGCAGAAGATGCAGCAGCTTACGCAGCAGCTACAAAAGCTTCTGGCAATGAAGCATTTGGCGCACCTCATGTTGAACCAACAGAAGCTCCTGCTGAAGACAACGGCGACATGCTTGTTTAATCAGTTCGTTAAATAGAGAAAGGGGACTGTCCTAAAAGTATAAATTACTTACTGGGACAGTCCCTTTTTTTATGCAGAAAAATATGTGTCAGATTCTTTCGTAAGTAAGAAATGAAAACGCTGGCGTGCTTTCCGGATGCTTTTCTTCCTGTGTCAGTTTCCATTGTCTTGCATCTATTTGGGGAAAATGCCTGTCGCCAAAGCATTCCATTTCTACTTCTGTAAGATAAATTCGTTTTGCAATCTGCATGGCTTGTGAAAAAACTGTTTCGCCGCCTATGACAAAGCATTCACCGCCACCTGCTGTGCGACCGATTTCTACGGCCCACTCAAAACTATCTGCATATACAAGGTTTTCCATGCTCTGTTCTACAAGGTGGCTATCATGGGATATGACAATGTTCAATCGACCTGGAAGAACTTTTCCAATGCTCAGAAAAGTTTTTCTTCCCATAATTACTGGGTGACCCATTGTAATTTTTTTGAAATGTTCCAGGTCTTGTGGCAAATTCCACGGGAGTTTTTCTTTGTTTCCAATGACCCTGCCGTTTTTTGTACAGGCACAGATGATGGTAACGTTGCGTTCCATAAATTATATGTTTACTTCAACAAGGTTTCCAACAGGCACTTTCTGTGCGTAAACACTCTTGATGTTTCTGTATGGATTTGTGAAATTCTGTATTTGATTTCTGATTTGAACAAGATGAGTCTTAAGAAGTTCTTTGTTCTTCTGGTTCTGTTCCAGAACTTCGTTCTGGAGTCTGGTAAGATCAGCCTGGATTTTTTCAACAGATTCGTTTTCTTCTGAGGAATTTTTTGCACTTACGGCTTTATATATTTCAGACATTGGAACGATTACCTTCTGAAGGTTTGCGATTCCAGATGCAACTTCCTGGCCCAGTTCTGTGTGAATGGCCAAAGCTTTTGTGTCTTCACTATCGATTGAATCCTGCTGCTTTTCAAGGATGTTCAGGTATTCCTGAAACTTCTTTTTCTGCTGCTCAAGAAGTGATCGGAATCTTTTTAGGATTGCAACTCGTTCTTCAAGTTCGTGCTGTGAAATCTCTGCCATGGGATTTATCTCCTTCTTTTTTAGCCTGTAATGTTCAGTGAAGAATGCATGACTGCAGCAGGAGCGTTTGCTGTGCTGTTGGATGCTGTTCTCCAAGCTGAAAGAAGTTCTGACATCATGTTTTCAACAAAAGTGACTTTATCTTTGTTATGGTTAATTGATGCATCTGTGAGTTCTCTGTTGAAATACAGATAAAGAGACATAAGATTTTTAGCAATGTCTCCGCCTTTTTCCATATCAAGAGAAACCTGAAGCTCTGAAATAATTGCCTGTGTTTTCTGGATAAGGTTTGAGAATTTTTCGATATTTGACGCTTTGATCTTTCCGTCAGAATCTATGAGAGTGCTGGCACTCTTAAGGTTTTTTACTGCAGCTTCATAAAGCAGAACGATAAGACGACCTTGACTTGCTGTTTTAATGTTTGTGCTCTGATAAGCATTGTATGCCTGATTGTAACCCATATTGCACCTCCCGGGGATAATCATAGTTATACACTCTGAATATCGGAGTGCCATTAAAAAACTTTACAAAAAAAACAAATTTTATCGACAATTTTTTCAAATATTCGTATATTTAAACTGAGGTTATTATGAACGAAAAGAATGACAAATCTCCAAAGGATGAAAGAGATCCTAATGATCCTTACAACTTCTTTAAATTTGCCGGTCCTGAAGAAAACAAAAATGATGATGACAAAAAGAAGAAGAAAAAAAAGCGACATTTTCCGCTTTTTGGTGTTTTAATAATTATATTTCTTCTGATTTTGCTTTTTGATAAGGTTATTCTCAATAAAAGTGAACCGCTTATCAACTATTCTGATTTTATGGCAAAAGTTGAAAGCGGTGAAATCAATGCTGTTGAAATCGATGAACAGTATCTGATTGGTTATCAAAGCAAAAATGCTTTGGATGAAGATAAGTCTGCTGGCATCTTCAATACAGGCAAAAAAACTAAGTCATATAAAACAGTTGGTGTGGTTACAGACAAACTTTTAAATACTTTTGATGAAAAAGGGGTAACCTATAAATTTGAAGCAAAATCGAACAATTATTTCCTTCAGATTCTTCTGAATGTGATTATTCCGTTTGGAATCATATTCATCATATATTTCCTGGTTTTCAGAAAGATGAATGGTGGTGCCGGCGGAATGGGAAGTATTTTTGGCGTTGGGAATTCCAGAGCAAAATCTGTAGAGGAAGGCAAGGTAAAAACTCGTTTTTCAGATGTAGCTGGTGTTGATGAAGCCAAGGAAGAACTTGTTGAAGTAGTTGACTTTTTGAAACAGCCAAAAAAATATACTGACATCGGTGGTAAGATTCCAAAAGGCGTTTTGCTAGTTGGACCTCCAGGAACTGGTAAGACTTTGCTTGCCCGCGCTGTTGCTGGTGAAGCAGGCGTTCCGTTCTTTAGAATCAGTGGTTCAGATTTTGTAGAAATGTTTGTTGGTGTGGGTGCAAGCCGCGTTAGAGATCTTTTTAAGCAGGCTCGTGAAAAGGCTCCGTGTATCATCTTTATTGACGAACTTGATGCCATTGGTAAAAGCCGTGTAAATAATCTTGGTGGCAACGATGAACGGGAACAGACTTTGAATCAGCTTTTGGTTGAAATGGATGGTTTTGACAATGAAAAGGGATTAATTATTCTTGGAGCAACAAATAGAGCTGATGTTTTGGATCCAGCATTGCTTCGCCCAGGTCGCTTTGACAGGCAGGTAATCGTTGATCGCCCTGATGCAAAGGGTCGTGAAGCCATCCTTAAGATTCATGCAAAGAATGTAAAAGTTGACAAGTCGGTGGATTATACTGCATTGGCTCATACCACTGTGGGTTTTGCAGGTGCGGATTTGGCAAATCTTGTGAATGAAGCTGCTTTGTTTGCGGTTCGACGTGGAAGACAGCTTGTTACAATGGATGATTTCAACGAAGCATTTGAAAAAATTGCATTTGGTATCCAGCGAAAGAGTCACGAAGTAAAGGAAAAGGCTCGTCATCTTACGGCTTACCATGAAACAGGTCATGCGCTTGTTGCAGCCTTCACTCCAGGAAGTGATCCTGTTCACAAGATTACGATTATTCCTCGTGGTCAGGCAGGCGGTTATACCTGGACTCGCCCAGACACAGAAGATTTCATGACAAAATCTCGTCTTATTGGTGAAGTTGATCTTTGTCTTGGTGGAAGAGCGGCCGAAGAAATTGTGTTTGGCGAAATAAGCACAGGTGCTTCAAGCGATATTTCCAGAGCTACATCCATCATCAAGAGCATGATTACAGATTATGGAATGAGCGAAAAGTTCAAGAATGTAACCCTTGGAAAAACAGGCCGCGGTTATGGTGGACCTACAGAACCAGAGTTGGTTCGGGAATTCTCGGAAGAAACTCAGCGCTATATTGATGAAGAAGTTGCAAGAATGATGGATGAACGTTATCAGCATGTTCTACAGATTCTTGGCGAACATAAAGCTCTTCTTGATTATGTGGCAAGGCTTCTGCTTAAGCAGGAAAGCATAGAAGGCAAGGAATTTGAAGATATCGTAAAATCCGAAAGCCGTCTTGATATGCTTGTTTCAGAAGCCGGCAAAAAAGCGGAAGAGGAGCTTTACATCAATGCTGCCGCAGCTCCAGAACTTTTGGAACAAAGTGAAAAAAAATCACTTGAAGCTCCGTCCCATGATACAGTTCAGGATAATGCGGTGGATGTGGAAGTTTCAGCAGAAGCGACAAATGCAGCTGCAGAATTGCGGGCAACTGCTGATGAAATGAAAGAAGATGCTGTTCAACCAGAAAATACTGGTGAAGCTGTTGCTGGTGAACAGGAATCAGAAAAAGGCGAATAGTTCTTTTATAATATTACCGATGAAAGGCGGAAAGGAGTTGTTTTACGAACAGGCTTTTCCGCCTTTTTTATTGCAGACTTTTACTTGACCGTCTATCCTATCTTTAATAAAATAGTAAATTATGAATAAAAGGGTAAAATTTTTGGCAGTCGCTGCTTTCGGTCTTTTTGTTGGTGCCGCAGCGTATTCTCAGGGTGTTATAACCGCTTCTGCATATTTTAAGACGGTTTCTGATTATTATTCCACAATCAATGATTATGAAGTGGATGTAGATATTGTTGTTGGCAAAAAGGAAATGCATGGAAAAGCTTCATTCAAAAAGCCTGATCTTATGCGTATTGACTTTTCAAAGCCAATGGATCAAGTGATTATTTTTAACGGCAACAAGCTTACAGTTTATCTTCCTGATAGTTCCGCAGTTCTTGAGCAGGAGCTTTCTTCTGATTCAAACCGACTTAACACAGCATCGGGACTTTCTCTTTTGAGCAGATATTATGTTGTTTCTTATGAAATCGGTCAGGAACCTGTACCTCTTGATGAAGGCTCTTCTGAACAGGTTATCAAATTAATTTTGACCCGACGTTCGGTGACAGAAGCGTTCAGAACTATCAAACTAGCAATCAGTGCTGATACAAAAACAATAAGAAGGGTTGAAGCTACACCTGCAAAAGGTGGCGACTCATTTGTATTCAATTTTTCAGATTATGTAATAAATGAAAACATTTCAAATCAGCGCTTCATTTATGATCCGCCTTCATCTGCAAACAATTACAACAACTTTTTGTATACGGAGTAAACCAGAATGGACAGCTATGGAGAGATTCTAAAAGAGGCTCGTGAAACCAAGAATCTTGATTTCGATACAGTATCAAGAGAAACTTCAATTAACAGGGCTTTTATTGAAGGCTTGGAAAACGAAGATGATTCTGCGTTTCCTGGCGAACCATATATGGTGGGATTTCTTCGCAATTATTCCGATTATCTTGGTACAAATACCGACAGCCTTCTTCAGCTGTTCAGAAATAAGAAGCTTCAGGAATCTCCAATTCCGGAAAATCTGATTGTTCATAAAAAGCCTTTATTCTTTTGGCCTTCGATTATTACAGCGGGCGCATTGGTGTTTGTTGGTCTGGTTTGTCTGGCGATTTTCTTTTTTTCAAAGCGAAATAACGATAATTCCCTCAAGATTGGCCCAAATACAGCAGTAAAAAAGTATGTTCTGGAAAATTCATTGGAGCAAAGATTTTATGTTGGGGACCAGATTGTATGTCCTACCGCAAATGGAGAAATCGTTCTTACAATTAGCGAAACATTGTCATCTCTTGGAATCCAGAGTCCTGTTGGTGTTTTGTACACAGATCTTGCTGAAGAAGCTGTCCTGGATGTAGATGGAGATGCATCAAGTGATTTGATTGTATATGTTTCTGATATTTCAAAATCAAATTCAGCAAATGGTGCGGAAGTTCGTTTTGTAAAGAGTCAGGGTGGCGCTACAGTGGCTTCTTCCGTACTTCAGGCTGATATTCCTCTTGCAACCGAGGTTGTTGGACGTCGTCAATCTGTTATTCTTGAGGATAACCGCGCTTATCCATTCACTTTGGAAGGCACTTTCCGCGGTCCATGTTTGTTCAGATATAAAGTTGATCGTCATGACTCTAATGAATCTTACTTTGCAACTGGTGAAGTTGTGACAATGACCGCAAATAATGGTATTCGCCTTTGGATGTCAAACAGCAATGCAATCAAATTTTCGATTACAGCTGATACGAAAGAATATGAAATTCCAATCGGGAAAGCTGGTCAGGTTCTTGTAGAAGATATTAAGTGGATTAAAGATACTGACGGAAAATACAAGCTGGTGGTTATTGAACTTGACTAAATTCTTTATTGATCAGCACGGCTGTGCAAAAAATCAGGTTGATGGGGAATTGATCATCAACAGATTGGTGGCTCTTGGAATGGAACAGACTTTTGAGCCGGAAGAGGCTAGTCTGATAGTTGTAAATTCCTGTGGGTTTATTGAAAGTGCAAAAAAAGAATCTTTGGATGCGGTATACGCTGCAAAAAATATGTACCCGAATGCAAAAATTCTTTTGTCCGGATGCCTTGCAGAACGATATGCAAGGGATTTAAAAGAAGCGCTGCCTGAAGCCGATGGTATTTTTGGAAACGGAAATCTAAATAAAATTGATGAAATAATAAAACCTCTGATGGATGGAGAACACCCTGTTTTAACGCCTCCTCAACAAGGGGTTTGTTGTGGCGAACGTAACATGCTGCTTTCTTTTAAAGGCAGCGCTTTTGTGAAAATTACAGAAGGCTGCAGCAATCATTGTACTTTTTGTGCAATTCCTTTGATTCGCGGTGAGCTTAGAAGTCGCAAAGCTGAAGAAATTATTGATGAAATTAAATCTTTGATTGATCGGGGTATCGTTGAATTTAACTTGATTGGACAGGACCTTGCCGCTTATGGAAGTGGAGCGAATGACGATGTTTTTGGAACTGGCAGATTCCCTCTTCCAGAAATAAATGAAAATGGAGTGAACAGGGGAACTGAACAAAAATCTGCATTGAGTCTGCTTCTGGAAAAAATCAGTGAATTGAAAGGAAATTTCATTGTTCGCCTGTTATATATTCACCCTGATCATTTTAACCGCGATATTTTGCCCGTCATTCAAAAAGATAGAAGACTGCTTCATTATTTTGATATACCGTTTCAAAGCGGAGATGATTCTGTGATTAAGGCGATGAACCGTAAAGGAACAGCAGCAGAATATTTGCGGCTTGCTGAGGATATACGAAAAGCATTGCCAGATGTTGTGCTTAGGACAACATTTCTTACAGGATTTCCAGGAGAATCAGAAGAAGCTGCAGAAAATTCCCTGGCATTTTTAAAAAATCTTAGAAGTTCCTGGTCTGGATGTTTCCCTTACAGCAGGGAAGAGGACACCCCTGCTTATTCCATGAAAAAGAGGGTAAGCGGAAAAATTGCAGCCAGTAGAGCTGAATCATTGACTCAAATCCAATCTGAGTTGACAGCGCAGTTTTTGGCTTCCATGGTCGGCAAAGAATTTGATGTACTTGTGGAAGAAGTTGTTGAAGGTGATGAAGGACTTGCAATCGGCCGTGCATGGTTTCAGGCACCTGATGTTGACGGAAGCGTTGTTGTACGATACGAAAAAGATGATGAAAAGCAGAATGCAGCTGTTCAAAACGGTCGATTTGTGAAGGTAAAGATTGCCTCAGTAAGCGATGTTGATCTTGAAGGCATTTTCCTTTGCGATTCGGAACTGAACCATGGTGTAAAAGAATTAGATCTGAAATTTGCTACAGAAATTCGCAAATGAAATTTGTCTTTTTGATATAAATCGCTATATTTATCCTGGAGGCGCCTTGTGGATTTTGAACCGGAATATTTGAAGTCATTAAATGAAGCGCAGAAAGCCGCGGTTGTTCATTCTGGATCACCGCTTTTGATTTTGGCTGGCGCTGGTTCTGGAAAAACAAGGGTAATCACAACAAAAATCGCCTATTTGATTCAGCATGAAAATGTTGAACCATATTCAATTCTGGCTGTAACTTTCACAAAAAAAGCCGCAAAGGAAATGCAAGAACGAGCTGTAGCTTTGGAGCCTTCCGCCGAAAAAGCGCAGATCCGCACATTCCATTCGTTTGGGGCCTGGTTTTTACGTCGATATTGTTCTGAAGTTGGTCTTGAAAAATCCTTTACTGTTTATGATGATGAGGATTCTGTTTCTTTGCTGATGAAAGCAGTTCCTTCGCTTACAAAAAAACAGGCGGCAAAAGCGGCTCATCTGATTTCATTGGCAAAAGATTATTGTCTTGGCCCTGAAGACGATTTGAGTGAAATTGATCCAAGCGGTGATCTTGCCGATTTGTATCGGGCATACGAAAAAAGGCTTAGGGCTACAGGCAATGCTGACTTTGGCGATCTGATTATGCTGCCTGTTATGATTTTGCAGAAAAATGAGCAGATTCGTCATCAAATGCATTACCGATTTAGGGTAATCATGGTGGATGAGTACCAGGATTCCAATGTTGCCCAATTTAAGTTACTTCAAGCCATAAGTGGAGTTGAAGAAAATAGCGGTACTTATGTTTGCGTAGTAGGTGATGACGACCAGTCCATTTATAAATTCCGTGGCGCCGAAGTACAGAATATTTTAGGCTTTGCTGATCAGTTTCCGGGTACTACGCTTATCAAATTGGAAGAAAATTATCGATCAAAGCAGGAAATTCTTCAGACAGCGGAAAATATTGTTTCCCATAATTCTGGCCGACTTGGAAAAACTTTGATTGCGAATCGAGGTGAAGGCAAAAAGCCTGTGCTGGTTTTTGTGAATAGTCAGGATGATGAAGCTGAATTTGTTGCAGAGCTGATCAAAAAATCAGTTTTGCGAAATGTTAATAAAAAAGGTGAGAAAGTAAAACCTGCAAAATATAGCGACTGGGCTATTTTGTACAGGACGAATGCACAATCTCTTTCATTTGAAAGCGAGTTTCTGCATAAAAAAATCCCTTATGTGGTTGTGGGCTCACTGAAATTCTATGAACGAGAAGAAATAAAGGATGCGTTGGCTTATCTTTCCCTTATTGCTAACGGCCGTGATGAAATCGCATTCAGACGAATCGTAAATAAACCTACGCGGGGAATTGGTGAAAAATCCCAGGATAAAATCATTTTAAATGCGCTGGCAACTGCAGGCGGTCTTTTGGAAGATTTTAATCTGGTGAATGCTGCTGAAAACTGTGCGGCCTCGTTGCCCAAAAAAGCCGCCGAAGGTCTTAGGGATTTTTGTGGAATGATGAAACGGCTTCGTCTGGATCTGGGGGATGAAGATTTTTATTTGCAGGATGAAGTTGAACAAATATCAGGGCAGCTAGAATCGACGGAAAAGCATGATGAAAACGAAAATCATAATGAAGGGTTTGAAGATTCTGTTCATGGTTCAAACGAAAATCTTTCTGCTTTTTTGGAAAAAGTTTTGGAAAAGTCCGCTCTTGTGGATTACCACAAGGAACAGGATGAACTGGAAGGAACTCAAAGGGTTGCAAATCTCCAGGAATTGGTGAACAGTGCCATTGATTATCCTTGCAATATGCTCGGTCTTTTAGATTTTCTTGATGCAATCGAACTTGACCGGTCTATTGCCGAAGGTAATCAGGAATCAAATGATGCGGTCACTTTAATCACAATCCATAATACAAAGGGGTTGGAATTCAATCGTGTTGTTATAACCGGAATGGAAAACGGCATTTTTCCCCGGGAAGATAAGGTGGGAAGCGAACTTGAAGAAGAGCGTCGCCTTATGTATGTTGGTGTGACCCGTGCAAAAAATCGACTTTATCTTACAAGTTGCAGCGAGCGCAGACTTTATGGACATTATGAGCGGATGATGCCAAGCCGTTTTCTGGTGGAAGCAGGGGATGTTTTTAAAATTTTGGGAAAAGCGCCTCTTTCGTATACTTATGCGAACCGTCTGCCTTCAGATGATGGAGAAATTGTGCTTGGTCAAAAAGGCGAGCTGCTTGCAAAATGGGCTAAAGGAGTCCGGGTCTACAGTGATGAATATGGATATGGCCAGATTATCAGTTCCAGTGCGGAATCAGGGGATGTGGTTATTGTGGTTCAGTTCGAAAATGGCGGGCAGAAACGTTTTATGCCAGAATTTCAGGCCAAGTCATTGGATATAATAAAAGACTAGTTTTTATCCAAGTGAAATTCATGAAAATATAAAGAGTGTTGAACAGTTTTTTTTGAACGGGTTATAAGGAGAGCGTATGAATGTAGAAATCAGGTCTTTTGATAGAAGGACTCTTTCCGTTGGATTTCCTGCAGGGTTTGATCTGAATCTTCTTGATGCAGTAAGAAAGGTTCAAGGTCGAATCTGGAATAATGAAAGGAAGATTTGGCTTATTCCTGATAATCAAAAATCAGTGGATAGTTTTCTGGAGAATCTTTATTCCCTTGGAATCTTTAATGTTCAATCAGAAAATTCTTATTCTGGTGTAAAATGTGTAGATCAGAAAAATGAATTGTCAAAAATACAGGAACTTTTGAAAGTTCGTCATTATAGTGAAAAAACGGTAGAGGCATATATAAAATGGATCCGTTTTTTTCTTGAAAAATATCCGGGGAAGGAACGGGATAATCCAAAAAATATCAATGTCTTTTTAACAGAACTTGCAGTGCGAAAAAGAGTAAGCGCTTCGACCCAAAATCAGGCTTTGGCAGCATTGTTGTTTTATTTCAGGTTTGTCAAATGTGAAAATGCACTTGAGTTGGAAAATGTCGTTCATGCCAAGAAATCAAAACGGCTTCCTGTTGTTTTTAGCAGGGATGAAGTGCTGAAAGTGATTGGGAATCTGGAAGACAGTAAAAAACTTGCCGCAAAACTGATGTATGGAACGGGGATGAGACTGAATGAACTGCTTTCGCTTCGAATTCTTGATATAGACTTTGGGCAGAATGAAATAGTTGTTCGTCATGGAAAAGGTGACAAAGACAGGCATGTGATGTTGCCACAGAAGCTTATTCCGGAATTGAAGGAGCATATTGAGAAGGTTCGGCAGATTCACAGTAAAGATTTGTCTGAAGGCTGGGGAAGTGTGCAGTTGCCTGAGGGGTATGCCAGAAAATCAGCAGAGGCAGCAAAGGAGTTTAAATGGCAATGGCTGTTCCCTCAGAAGCATCGTTGGGTGAATAAAGAGTCCGGTGAACAGGGAAGGTGGCATCTTGATGAATCATTGATGCAGAAAGCAGTGAAGAAGGCGATTTTGGAAGCTGGAATAAACAAGAATGCCAGCTGTCATTCCTTCAGGCACAGTTTTGCAACCCATCTTCTGGAAAATGGTTACGACATAAGAACAGTGCAGGAACTTCTTGGTCATTCAGATGTCAAAACTACAATGATTTATACCCATGTTTTGAATAAAGGTCCAAGTGGCGTAATCAGCCCATTGGACAAAATGTAATCGACTGGGTTTTATAAGTATCCGTTTAAAATCCATGATGATTATGCTATAATAGAAGAAATAATACCCGCCAGAAGATTATACGGACACTTTTGTCAGTAGAAATATTTTATGCGGGATACGGAGAAGATGTGTTATG
>JAEDGP010000078.1 GCA_016297405.1 Treponema sp. | reverse complement strand
CGTTTTCAGGGGTTGTATTAACCCCTGAATCAAAAAAAAGCCGGACTTAAGGAAAATCATTCCATAAATCCGGCTTTTATTTATCAATTAACTAATAACTAACCGACAAAGCTATTTTTTAATGTTTCTTCCATACAGATCAGAAGTAAATGCAAGGAATTCCGCATCTTCTTTTTTAAGGCTATCTGGAGCAATGCGCCAAGCCCAGTTAGAACCGGTGGTATTCGGGACATTCATGCGTGCTTCTGCACCAAGTCCCAAAACATCCTGCATTGGAATAACAGCCATATCTGCAGTAGAAGCAATTGCAGTTCTGATAAGAGCACGACAAAGCTCGCCATTATCAGAAAGCTTGCGAGCTTCACTTTCTTCAACCTTGCGACCAAATGCATATTCAGCAGCAATGCGAACGGCCGCATCAGTGGCACTGTCAAGCCATCCCTGCATTGTATCGTTATCATGAGTACCTGTATAAACAACAGATGTCTGAGGATACATATGTGGAAGGAAAGCATTCACCATACCCTGACTTCCAGCTTCATTAGGATCAAATGCAAACTGAAGAACCTTCATTCCTGGGAAACCTGCGTCATCGCGAAGCTTACGAACACCATCAGTGATTACCCCTAGGTCTTCTGCAATAATAGGAAGTTCGCCAAGAGCATTTTTGATTGCATCAAATAATGCAATGCAAGGACCTGGAACCCACTTTCCATTAACAGCAGTAGGATCACCATATGGAATTGCCCAATATGCTTCAAATCCACGGAAATGGTCAATGCGAACGATATCTACAAGTTCTGTCATTCGCTTTGTACGTTTAACCCACCATGAATAATTGTCTTTTTTCATTGCATCCCAGTCATAAAGCGGATTTCCCCAAAGCTGACCAGTAGCAGAGAAATAATCAGGCGGAACACCTGCAACCTTTAAAGGAATGCCATTCTGATCCAGCTGGAAGAAATTCTGGTTTGCCCAAACATCAGCAGAATCTGGAGCAACGAAAATTGGGATATCTCCAATCAACTTGATTCCTTTCTTATTTGCATATTCTTTTACAGCAAACCACTGGGTTGCGAAAAAGAACTGAATAACTTTAATCTGTTCAATGTTTTCTATATGTTCAGCATTCCACTTGGATACGGCAGCTGCATCACATTTTGCAAGATCTTTTGGCCAGAATGCATTCCACATCTGAGCAATACCACTAATTCCTTTCTTTTCAGCTTCAGAATCGTAGAACTGTTTAATCGATGTGAAGTTAGCATAGTTGTCAAGCCATGCAGCATTGTCGTTTTTGAATGCTTCGTATGCATCACGATCTTTTTTGTTGCAATTCTTCAAAAAGAAATCTGCACATTTAAAAAGAACTGGCATTTTCCACCATACAACAGATCCGTATTCAACAGGACCTTCACACTTTATGTAATCAGCAGGTACGATGTCGTTCTTATCTGCCCAACCCTTAGCGGCAAGGTCATCAAGATCAATCATCAATGGATTACCAGCAAAAGTTGAGAACGAGGCATAGGGTGAATCACCATAGCCAGTTGGACCAATAGGAAGAATCTGCCACAAAGTCTGATGTGCAGACTCAAGCCAGTCAACAAATTCATAGGCAGCCTTTCCAAGAGTGCCTATACCAGGAGTCCCTGCAAAAGATGTAGGGTGCATCAAAATTCCACTGCTTCTTGTAAATTTCATAGTATCTTTAGTTTAATATATCAAGTTCAAAAAGTCCACAAAAAGTGGAAACAATGGAACAGCCCTGAAGTCTTCAAATTCATTAATTGACACAACTCCAAGTCATTAAATATAATTGTTTAAAGAGGGGAATCATGATTAACAACGGATTTACAACAGTATCCAGCGAAAACATTCGTCATCTTACAGGACCACAGAAAGCTGCCATTTTAATGGGAGAACTTGGAATATATGGTTCACAGGAAATCATAAAGCTTCTTTCCGAAAAAGAATTGGCGAAACTTCGGAAAACCATGAAGTATCTTGGTAAGCCAATCATCAGGGAAGAAGCAAACGTCCTTACAGAAGTAAACAAGATTGGAGTTTCCAGAAACCTTACCACTCCTGTAACAACCACAACAGAAGAATACAAGGCAATGCTAAATCCAAAAAGCAAAACAATTCAGGACATCCTTAAAAGCGACACAGATGCCATTGCCAGCGTTCTTAAGGCATGGATTTCAGAAGAATAGAACTCCCGGATTTTCTCCACTGGTAGCAGAAAGCTGCCAGTTTGCGCAAGAATTTTCTTTTGCCACTGAAGTCTTGATCTTAGATAAAACTTTAGTAGCCGTAATGCTGTCAAAGCGAACCGCATCTTCCAGAAGAACGGATGGCCATGCCCCATCCAAAACCGCCTGGTTCACTCCTTCCAAAACATTCTGATTAGACCACTGCTCATTTGATAGTTTTGAATAAGCCACACAATCCAAGACTTTTCCGTTGCTGCCGTTCTTCAGCATAATACAATCTTCTTCATCCCCAAGCCTTGCAGCATCTGTGCCAACCCACAAGTCCCGTGCCGAATCGGAAGAATACCTGGTTGATGCCAAAGCAATATCACTACCAGTTTCATTAATGCATCCATCCCCTTTCATCCTAAAATGCACCACAATAATTTCGCCAGCCTTTACTTCCAGAGCTGGAAACACAAAACCTTTATCGACTCCATCTTTTGCACCATAAAGCAATAGACCGGCCATATTTCCATCCTGCTTTATGCAAAGTTCCACATATTCACATTTGTAGTATTTTTCTCCTTTCGAAGTACCTGAAGTATACATTGGATGAACTTCTGTAATCTCTACTTGAGGAATACTCGAATTGAATCCAGTAACAGGAATAGAAAAACTCAAGGAATTGCCATTTCTGTCAACTGCAGTGCCACAAAAAGCATAAGATTTTCCTATCATCATTTTTGATGCCAGCGTAAACATGGAAAGTTGCTGGCCGGTCTGGGAATCCACAGTATTTTGCACCGTCGCTTCGATTCCATCAGGATAAAGACGAACTTCTTCAAAATCCACCGAACCTGAGAAACGCATCGAAATATTTTCCGCTCCAGTAACCTCATAATCCATAAGCTTTGGAGTCGTATAATCAATTGCGCAAAGATTTATTCCCTCAGTAGAAACACTGCAGGAAACCGGACATGCAAAATAAAGCACTACTGCTACAATTGCAAATGCTTTCATTAGGGTAAATATGATTTTTTTCTTTTTCATACCCTCTATATCGCGATTTTTATTCAATTTCGGCAATAAATGCAAAAAAAAACGGATTCAAGTCTTTTCGCAAAAGCGAAAACCTGAATCCGTCGTCTTCAAAAAAAAGATTTATTTTGCCTGACCAGAATATCCTGTCGAAACATTTTCCAATATAATCGGCTCATCATCAGATAATTCTGAATTTGAATCATTTGCTATTTCAAAATGAAGTGTATCCGAACTGCTTTCTAAGTCAGCTCCATTTCCATCAGGAACTGACAAAACTTTGCTTTCCGGAAGTTTTTCAGCACTGTCTTCAGATTCGTCTTTTGGTGCCATATTTGAATGGAACTGAAGGTTCAGATTCCCAGTTTCAATCATGTATCTGATATTGATTCCTGTTTTATCGACCATAGTTTTTTCTACAACGAAAACAAGGCTCTTTCCTGCATTATCACAAACAATGCGCTCGATTCTATATCCACTTACCCCTTTGCGAGTAATCGAAGGATTACCGAACTTTTGCCGGGCAAGTACATTTCCTTTCAAATCTTGTTTTTCAACCATAATGAAGAAGGAAGAACGTACATTAAGACCGCTACCAGTCACTTCCTGCACCAGATCAACATGATATGTTGCGTGACCGTCACCCAAAGACCCCACAAAATCCTTAAAAACAATTTCATCAGTAGAATTCTTCTTATCGTCTTCCCTGATATAAAGAACCTGATCAGGCTTTGGCGTTGAACATTCGTATTTTTTCAATTTATCATTGTTTCGTGCATAAAGCTGTTCATAGATTTCCTTGCCGTTCTTTTCGCTGTCTTTGTAGGCATCACGAAAAACTCCAGAATCCACATAATCGTTTTTTGCCACATCCACTGTATAGATTTCCGCCCAACCGCGGTAATTTTTGTCAGTTCTGCCGTATTGTCCAAAAATGTAAAAAGATCCGTCTTTTGAAAATCCGTTGTCCACAAAAACAGCAGAATCTCCTGCAAAACAGCAGAATAAAGATGAAAGCAACACAATTGTGCCGGCCAATATTTTTTTCATAGGATTCCCCCTAAACTACAAATCGACGTTATATTATGCCTCAATTTGTTTTTCGGATTATTTTGGAAAGTCTTTACAAATATTTACAATGAAGTTAACATTTGTCCATGACACTGAAAATCAGAAACACAATTCAATTTCTTTTGATAATTCTTTTTTTTGCAATATTCCTATGTTTTGCCATTTCCACTGCAATCCAGATGGCCGGAGCAAACTTTTGCTACCCAGAAAACCACCACTTTCTTGAAAACAGATCTTTTGCTGCACTAAATTATGATTACAATTCAATCCTGGCTTCAATTTTCACGCTTCTCATTTATGCAATTCTTACTCTTCTATATATGAGGATTTCCTTTGAAAAAACCCAGTCTAATGAACTTGTCTATTTTACCATGTTTATTATCGGAGTTTTCTGCGAAGGAGTCAGGCTACTTTTCCCGCTGATGGATCTTTGGCACACAAACACATCTTTCACTATTTTTTTGAGCAAAATCGTAATTTTTGGCCGTGCAATTTCAGTTGGATCCATTTTGTTTTCCAGCCTTTTTTCCAGCAACGAATATCGTCAATACACCGAACAAAACTTAATCCTCATAATCCTTGCAGGTATCTTTTTTGCAAAAATAATGCCTCTCAATTCAATGAGCACCACACCTATCGGGCACTTAGACTGGGCTTTTGGAAGCTTGCTTAGAATAATCCAACTGGTGATATTTATGGTAGGTATCCTTGCAATGATTTTAAAGGAATTCATTGCCGACTCAAAGATAAAGATACCGGTAATGACGCTGGTTTTTTATTTTGGATACCTGCAAATTTGCGATTCATACTGCTGGCTTAATTACGGAATCGGAACCGCAATGTGCTTCACAGGAACTTTCTACTATTTAAAGAATCTCCACAATTACTACATGTGGAACTTGTAAAGCATCAAAAGGGCGCGTAATTAACCAGAACCATTGCAAGAGCGCCTATCACAACAGGTATAAAAATATTATCCAGATCAGTCATGGGAATTATTTCGATAATCATGGCGCTAAATGCCAGAACAAAGGCATAAGTCGCATTCTGGCAGACAAAAAATGAAGTCACAAATACTGCTACAAAACAAGCAAGGCTTCCAGCAGCAGTCTTTCCTTTTGTAAATGCCACATGAACACGACCAAACAGTTTTCCAAACAAACTGGCAAGGCCATCCCCAAATGCCAGTGCATAAATACCTGCATGATAACCGGTGGAATCAAGGAATAATGCAGCAAAAATTATTCCCACCACCAAAGTCACCGGTCCAAGAACAAATTTATTTTCATCCCGTTTACGAGATGCAACTTCTGTAATTTTCGCAACCAAAGGAATATTCACGCCTTTTAGTCTGAGAATTTCAGAAAAACTATAGGCAAACAAGGCACATAAAAGAAGAGCAAGTGTGGTAAAAAAGGATAAATCCAGAAACGTAGGAACAAACGCACTGCACAAATGTATGGATTTACGAAACATTTCCTTTTTTAAGTTGTTTCTGTATTGCAGAAGAAGGATTCCTGATTCTGCATCTTTACTCATCATTGTGAAAGCCCCTTCTCGATTGCCAGAGATTTTGGAATATCAGTAAATATTGCAGGTTCATAATCCGGGGTCGGGTGACTAACATATTTAAAGTTCTGCTGGGCAAGATTTCCACCACCCAAGCGAACCATCGTTTCCTGATTTCTGGTAAGGGCATCCCATGCACGCATGGAGTTCTGCAAATTGATCATAGCATCTGCATTATAGCGGCTGCTGCCAGTACGTCTTGCAAGCCTGTAATCAGTGACACCAAGATTATTGGAAACTTTCATAATGGAGTCAACGATTTGTGCATCATCAGAACGAAGCTGAGGCTGCAAGAATCCATGCTTACCTTTATTACCAGAAAGCTTATTCAAAAGCTTTTCATAATATCCCAATGCCGTATAATTATCCCCTTTCATGGAAAGTGTATTTCCCATTGCCATCAACAGATTCATATCATCCGGATAATCATTACTTGCCTTCATGAAAGAATGAACTGCCTTATCAAAGTTCTGCTTTCCGTACTGAATATAACCAACCTTATATCTGGTCTGAGCAACATCATTTCCATATTCTATTGAAGTTTCATAATTGTTCAGTGCAGAATCCATGTCACCAGAAATATAATAGTCGATGTCAGCCATATCTGCATAAAGCTTTCCCACATTAGCATCAGGTTCCAGACCGCTGTTTTCAGCGAAATTTCGGAACAAAGTGATTCCATCAGTATAATTTTCCCTGGCCGTAATAAATTCCTTGGAAGAAGCAGAAACCTCACCAGCAAGCCTATAGCTATCCACGTATTTATACAAATCTTTTTTCTTTATTATGTTTGTATTGCCAAAAGCTTTCAACGCTGCATCAAGTGCTTTTTTCGCTTCGATTGGACTGCTTCTGTTCACGTAATAGCGGCCCATATTGTATTGGGCAACAGGATTTGAACTGTCCCGATCTATAGCATTCTTAAGCACAGTCTTCATATCTTCTATGCGACCACGCATAAATTCATCCGATGGAGGCAACGGGCCATAAAGCTTATCAAGCAGGAAACCACCCATTTCACTCCATTCGACACTACTAAGTGAGGATGGATCATTCATAAAACGAGGCTTAATCTTAAGAACTTCACGCAAATTGTCTGTGCGAACAAAATACTTCATCATTCCTGCAAGATTTCTGTTGTTCTCACCAAAACGATGGATGGCATAACTGTAGCGCTCATAAGCATTTTTAATCTGCTCAGGCTCCTTTTCTGTACCCCATTCCAAATAAGTATCACCCAATGCCAGAATGGCATCCTGATCATCCGGATGATGATCCAGTACAAATCGTTTAAGGATCTTTTCAGTCTTTTCGTAATTGGCAAGATCATT
Organism: Treponema sp.; assembly: GCA_016297405.1. GTDB lineage: Bacteria > Spirochaetota > Spirochaetia > Treponematales > Treponemataceae > Treponema_D. The sequence goes on along the minus strand of JAEDGP010000078.1, from coordinate 1,692 downwards.
CAACTCCATGTCAGCATAAGTCAACCCAGCATCTTTGTCAAAATTGAAGTCAGCCAGGGTCATTTCGTACATTTCTTCTGCACGAATATACTGTTTATGATGCCTATATCCATCGGCATATTTTTTATACCATTTTTTCTGAAGCTGATAACTTGCAGCTTCATCAAACTTTTCTCTTGAAAGGGCATATTCGTTTTCTTCAAGCAACTGATATCCCTGCTCATAAAGCTTGTTCGCAACCATCGGTATGTAAACAAAATTCCTGATAAACAGGAAAATAAATGCACAGACTGCAAGGGCAACAAGCCCAATCAACGAGCCTGGCAAAATTCTGTTTTTAAGCTGATACTGGAAGGAATTCTTGTATGCTTCATATTCTTCAGCAGTACGCTTTTCAAAATCACGAGGAACAGGAATTGCAATATCAAGCATCTTTTCAAGTTCACAAGCCAGCTGACGAGCAGAAACCTTCTTCAGAACTTTCTGAATAATTTCAAATTCAGCATCATCAGTAAATTCATTTTTTACAACGAGCTCTTCAACTGCAAGACGCACATTCAACGGATATGTTTCAAGGTTCTTAAGGAACTGCTGGAACTGTTCATCTGAAAGTGTATTTGGAGGAAGCTTATCCCCTGGAATGGCATCTGTAAAATCTGGCTCAGGGAGCTTAATTTTTCCATTTTTTCCTTCGGCAACCGTCTGAACATCAGAAAAACCTGGAATTTCGAAATCACCATTGTCCAGCTTAAAATCACCTTCATCACCCAGTTCAAAATCTGTTTTTTCAGATGCCAGCTGAGAATCTGTTTCAGGAAATTCAATGCCTTCCATTTCAGAAGTATCAAAAATTTCAGGAGTAAGGTTTTCATCAAATCCTGCATCTAAAGAATTTTCCTCATCAGATGCCATATCATCCATATTAAAATTGAAACCAGAAGGAAAATCGCCAGTCGCAGATTCAGATAAATCAGAATCAATTTCATTCTGTTCCGAATTTGAAGAAAAATTATCGTCAATGCTTGAAAAAGCAGGATTTGAAAAGTCATCGTCAGAAGAAAGGGAATCACTTACGGCATCACCAGTTGAATCAGCTGGAGCATCCATACCAAAATCATCCATATTAAAATCCATGGATGCAAACGGATCCTTCTCATTTTCATCAGTGGCATCATCAACCGAGGTTGCAGGCGTATCTTCCGACAGATCAAAATTAGCAGATCCAAAATCTTCTGTTCCATGATTATCCGAAGATTCTTCCACATCGCTAAAATCCGAATCAGGCAAATCAAGAGACATATCTTCTGGCAAATCAAGGTCTACTGAATCAAAACCATCAGCGTCCATCGACTGTCCATTAGCAGATTCCTGAGCATTTGAAAATTCTGCTTCTGTTATCTTTTCATTATCATTTATCTTTTCATTATCATTTTCAGGTTCCGAAAAACTCAAATCACCTGATTCTGATTCTATTCCCATATCAATGGCTGGACCATCGTAAGAAAATTCATCATCCATCTCAGGAAGATCACCAGAATTACCATGGGACCCCGGAATATCATCCAATTTCAAGTCATCAAGAGAATCAGTTAAATTCGAAACGGCAGCAGAATCTGTTCCATCCAAAACCTGATCCGAATCAATGTCCGCTAAATCGGAAAGCGGTTCCAAATTCTCAGATGATGGAATATT
>JAEDGP010000077.1 GCA_016297405.1 Treponema sp. | reverse complement strand
GTGGTCCCTGAGCCTGTCGAAGGGTGGTTCCTGAGCCTGTCGAAGGACTCAATGAGGGCTACACTCATTACTTTTGGGACAGCACCTTCACCCGTTTAGAATCCAAGGTATGGACTTTCTTTACAAACTTTTCCAGGAGCTTCTGTTGCAAGTCCTTTCTTTACAAGAACTACAAGTGCTGAATCGCTAGATCCGTGAGCTTTTACGCTTACGCTTCCTTCACTAGCAGTTACAGACTCACCAGAAATAATATCTACATACTCACCGGCAAGAACACCAGTGAATGTATGAGTTCCAGCACCTACACCAACAAGAGCATAAGAATCAACTGCTTCACCAGTAATCTTGTTTGTTCCTGTGTAGCGGCGCTTAAATCCAGCCCAGCCACCATCGTGACCTGTTGTTGAATACTGCCCCATCTGAAGGGCAGGAACAGCCAGACGAATTCTATTCAAATCACGAAGATGCTTTGAAAGATTGCTGTTCAATGTTGTTTCTACGGCACCGCTTGCTGTATATTCACCAAAGTCTGTAGCTGTTACGTCACCTTCAAGATGTGGACCATAGTAAGAACGTCCTGTCTTTTCAAGAGACATGTTACATCCATTCGCTCCACCACCTGGCCAGTCATTTGGCTTTCCAGCCGCAAACTGGATTTCAGAACCGTAATAAACGATTGGAATACCGCGGAATGTGAACAACATTGACCAGGCAGCTGCAAAGTCACCCTTCCATCGTGTTTCACCTTTATTTGGACCATAGTCGTGGCTATCTGTATACCATGTAAGATATGTTGCATCCCAATATGCAGACGAATTGCTCAAAGCACGTCCATAAGCTCCGCCAACACCATCACAGAAACCGTTGTGGCTTACAATATCGATACAAGAAACAACATAATCACTTTCTGGAACAGCTTTATGAGCTTTACTGATAGTTCTGTATTCATTTCCGTTAAGCTCATGGTTCAAACTCGCATCTCCCAAAGGACCTTGTATAGTGTTATCCCAAACATAGTTGCTCTGACGAAGTTCAGCAGGCTTATCACTCAGGTTGTTTACGAAGTTTGCAACTTCACCAAAGATAAAGAAGTCACCGCCTCCACGAGCTTCTTTTGCTTTAGCTGTAGCAGCTTCTTCAAAGAATGCATTCCAATAATGGTCATTCAAAGTTTCCTTTGTCATGTGCATTACAGTATCAACACGGAACATATCAACACCCATGTCGATATAGCGATTGTAAGCGCCGATGATATAATCCTGAACTTCAGGGTTTTCAATGTTCAAGTCAGGACAATCTTCATGCAAAGAATCCAGGTTTGCATCCGGATAATTATCAAATGAACCAGAACCTGTTGGGAATCCAGTATTATGACCGCGGATACGGCGCTTACTAGATGCATAACCTGCCAATGTAAGGCTTCCTGGAGTTCCAACACCATCAATTGTCTTACAGTAAGATTCTGTTGTCGGGTAGTTATAAAGTGAAGGATCTCTCAACGCAGGGAAGTTTTCCAAATCCTGTGCAGTGAATGGACGAACATCGCCAACTACATCAATATAAGGTGGAATAGGCTGTCCACCAACGTCTACCATTTCGCTTCCAATTTTAATTTTATAACCAGCAGGATATTTTCCAGGACTTGTAAGACCATCATAATGCCATCCGTTTGGATATGACTGTGAAGGTTCAGCGCCTGTCTTGTTCAAAAGTTTGTATGCCTGCTGATATTTGTCTTCATCATATTTGAAATTTTCCCAACCCTGAGCAGTAGGCATTACAGCTGGATTGCGGTTGTATTTGATTTCTGCAAAATCTTCCAGACCAAAACGACCAGAATGGTTGATTACGATATCAAGACAGATTTTCATATCGCGCTTATGAGCTTCATCAATTACACGCTGGAAATCATATCCGTCAGAAACAAGGCGGGCATCTTCCTTATACATGTTCCATGCATGGTATCCATGATAACAAAGAGGGCTTCGGTTCTGTACAACTGGAGTAAGCCAGATACAAGTAAATCCCAGAGACTTGATGTAATCCATCTTTTCTACAAGGCCTTTGAAATCTCCACGCCAGGTTACATCTTCAGGACCAGTAAAGCCGTCTTCGCCAGAAGGAATATTGTCATTTGCTCTTGCTTCTGTCCATGAACAGTTCTGGTCACCGACTGAGTTTGAAGTATCACCATCAAACCATCTGGCAGTAAGCAAGAAATAAATAGATTCCTGGCGAGGATCCCATCTGCTTGCAGCATAATTTACATCTGAACAGGCATAGTAGAAAGATTTTACTGCTGATTTGTTTCCGGCAGCATCAACCGCCAAAAGACGAACTGTCATGCTCTGGTTCATGGCCAGCGAAAGATTTTTTCCAGTAACAGAAGATTTTCCTGCACCACAGGTTGTATAAACTGCAGAAGCTGTTGTTGGCTGCTTACCATCTGTTGTGTAATAAACTGTAAATCCTGCTGTCTTGTTATCTGTTATTGTAAAGTTGATATCAGAAAGAGCTTCCTTATAGCGTCCAGCTTCTTTGTTTGCAACGATTGTTGGTCCAACGATATCAGCATCAGGATTTACTACATAAATTGCAGAAGTAACCTGTCCTTCTGGAACTTCAGCTTCTGCGTTTACGGCAAAAGCCTTCAATACTGTAGTTCCTACAGGAATTGTAACTGGTGAACTATATACAGCTGACGATTTAGTTGGATTTGTTCCATCAGTTGTGTAATAGATGATATCACCACTAGCATTATTTGAAGTAATCTTTACAGCAAAACTTTCAAGATATGTTCCCTCTTCAGTATCAAAGTTAACTACTGGAGTTACAGGACGATCTGGATTATAGTTTGTCCATTTTCCGTCTTTATACCACCATTCGCCGTTTGTTCTGCTAAGGTCGCTAGTCTGGCCGGCACCACTGTTGCTGAAAACAATAGAAGCTTTCATTTTTTCAATTGTATATGTATACCAGCTGGAAGAACCTTCCTTTGACATTGCCTTTCCAGGCCATGCTCCACCAGTATAGTTTTCAGATGAGCTGTCAGGATTCCATGCCCAAATATGAGTGTAATTGTAAACATGAAGAATAATGTTGCTTGATTCTGTTACTGTTACTACGCAAGTAGCTTTGTATCCGCCATCTTCAGTTGTAGCAGTGATTGTTGCAGAACCCTTTGCAACACCAGTTACAATTCCCGCAGGTGAAACCGTTGCAATTGAAGTATCGCTTGAAGTCCACTCAATATTTTTGTTTGTTGCATCTGCAGGTTTGATTGTTGCAGAAAGATATTTTGTTGCACCAACAGCAACAGAGGCTGTTCCGCTAGCCATTTCGATTCCAGTAACCTTCACATCATAAGGAATATCTTCTACTGTAACTGCGCAAGCTGCAGAGAAGTTTCCGTCCACAGTTGTAACTGTGATTTTTGCATTTCCGGCTTTTACAGCTGTAACTGTTCCAGCAGAAACTGTTGCAACAGCTGTGTTGTTGCTTTCCCAAATCAAGCTCTTATCAGAAGCATTGTCTGGAGTAACTGTAGCAATAAGTTTTTCAGTGTTGCCTGTATATATAGAAGCAACATTTTTGTTCAATGAAACACCAGTTACGCTTACTTTTGCATTAGAAACTGTAATAGAACAAGAATCAGTTTTTCCGCCATCATTTGTTTTTACAGTAATCGTAGCTTTACCAGCTTTCTTAGCAACAAGCTTGTTATTTTCGATTGAAACTACAGATGGATCTGAAGAAGTAATTGAAACAGATTTATCTGAAGCTGTTGCAGGAGATACTTCATAAACCAAAGAATCAGCATCACCTGTAAACAATTTTTCTGGGTATGAAGTAATGCGCACGCCTTCAACATGCACTATGCTATCTGCCCATTTTGCATAAATTGTTCTGGTTGTTACCAAAGTATATGGAGAAAGAACTTCGTTACCATCTGTACAGCCTGCATCCAGATACCATCCGCAGAATGTGTAGGTATCGTTTGCAGCTGGAGTTGGAAGAGTTACAGAAGTTCCAGCTTTAGCAGTTGCCGAAGATTCAGAAAGTGTACCGTGACCATTCAAATCGTATGTCAAAGTAACATTCTGCTGAACATCTGCCCATTTGGCCCAAAGAACCAAATCAGAAGAAACTGAAAGAGGATAAACTACAGGATTCTTAAGTGTCTTGTCTGTATACCAGCCAGCAAAAACTTTGCTTGAATCAACATTCGATGGAACATACATCTGGGCTTCGACAAGTGAACTTCCCTTAGAATACTGTTCCTGCTTAAGGATTCTTTCGGAACCAGAAGTCAGGTCATTGTATTTGTAAGTGATGTTAGATTTTTCTTCAACTACATTGATACTGAAGGAATATGATTTTCCACTTCCGTCTTTTGCCTTACAAGTAACAATTGCTGTACCTTCTGCTTTTGCATAAAGGACATAGCTTCCATTGGTATCCCTTACTTCTGCAACAGCTTCTGGTTCTACAGTCCAGTAAACAGCTTTGTTTTCTGCAGATGATGGAGTGATATTCAAAATAAGATTTGCACTGCCACCAAGCTTAAGTTCGCTTTTTGAACTTTGAACAAGAATACCTGTTATATGAATTGTTTTTTCGCCATTTTTGCTCATGGCAATATTACAAGACGTCATTGCACATAAACACATCAAAAGAGCTAAAAAGCCTCCAATCAGTTTACGTGCCATTCCTTTAATTCCATGGTTTCCCATAGTATTCCTCCTGACCATACAGGCCATTTTTTCAGATTCTTCTCCAAAAATCTGATTTACTTTTTTTTATCGCCATGACCCTATTCCCATTTTCAGGCCATCACTTATTATTTTTTTGGTTAGTCCAACAGGACAAAAACTGCTGAATATGCAGGACAAGAAACCGATGCAGTAGTCTTGCTGCCAGTCATCATATCTGTTCCGCTTGAGCCAAAGTCATAGTTCACAGCAGCACCCGTATCATTGATGATGAATTTCGCAGTCTTTCCTTCAAGAGTTTTCTGACCAACATAATAATTGCTTCCCTTATAGATACTTGTACTTGTTCCCTTCCACATAATCGGGTATTTAGCACGCATATTCATAAGACTTGTTGTCCAATCGATAAGCTTCTGCTCATTTGAACTGAAACCAGAAATTTTACCTGTTGAACGAGATGCATTATCCCAGTAAGCACCATCGCCTACAGGAGAAGAAGATCCTGTTTCCATAGGGCTCTTTGTAACACCATCAACAATTGCACCCCATTCATCACCATAGAAGATTACAAATGGACCAGAATAACCTGCCAAACATGAAAGCGCTACCCTTGTTTTTCCCATAAACATGGCATCGCTTGTTCCAATTTTATACTTAAGCTTTACCAAATCACCAAATCTTAAAGTATCGTGATTTGTAAGGAATGCGGTATATCTGAATTCAGTTGCAGTATTGTTCATGCCTCTGGAAGAAGCGCTTGCATAAAGTACATCCCCCAAAGCTTCACCAAGGCTGATATCTTTGTCATTCCATTCTTCTTCTGCAATTGCGTCAACAATCTTGTAACGAGCAGGGAAATCGAATGCAGATGGAAGACCTGCGCCATCAACAGTCTGCTTCTGAATGTCAGCATCTACACGCTGCCAGTCTTCGCCAACCATGTATGCCAAAGTTCCCCAATCTACACCCTTTGTGCCGTTTGCAGCAGCTGCGGCTTCAATTGTTTCGCGGATTTCTTTCCAATAATTATGTTTATCTGACTGATAAACGCCACCAACCTGGTAATCCTGGTCAAAGCGCCAGCCGTCAATCTTGTAATTTGTAATCCAGTAAGCTGCAACTTCCTTGAAGAATTCCAAAGTTTTGCCCTTTGTATAATCAACAGGATTGTAGTTTTTTCCAGGCTGAGTGACAGTTGAATTACCATTAGGAGATATTGCTACACCAGTTGATTTGTGATGTCCAAATACACCATCAAGGATGATTGCAATTCCCCTATCATGGGCTTTTGTAACAAGTTCGCGGAATTTATCATTTGTTCCGAATTTTGGATCTACATTAAAGTAGTCGTATGCGTAGTAACCTGTTGAATCAAGATGACCTTCCCCATTTGAATTGAAAATCGGAGTCATCCACAAAGCATTACAGCCAAGTCCCGAAATGTAATCAAGAGCATTAATGATTCCCTGAAGATCACCACCTTTGATTGCAGACTGAGGACCGTATGCATATTTATATCCAATCGAAGGATCTCCATCCTGGAATGAAGAAACCATTACCTGATAGATTCTAAGTTCACGCACGTCAGACGGCACTTTTACTACAGGCGCATCCACAACTTCGTAAGATGCAGATTTAGTATCGCTTCCCTTAGAGTTTGTTGCCGTTACAGAAATTCTGATTGTATCGCCTGCGTTTACACCCAAAGAAGAAACAGAAATAATATTTGTTCCAACAGCCAGCGTCTTGTTTGTACCATTTACATTTGCCGAAACTGAAGTTGTAAGTCCTCCATCTGTCACAGAAACTGTAATGGTTCCTGTTTTTACAATAGAATTCACTGATGGGGATATGGAAACAAAAGGCTTTGCCTTTGTAACTTCAGCAACTCCAGAAGAAGTAACTCTATAATCGCCTTTCTTTGTAATTTCAAGGTCAGAATTTGTAAGCTTTGTTCCAGATCCTTTTGTGATAAGGAATTTTACAGATGAAACTCCTGCAAACTTATATACATAATCTGAACCTTCAGCAGTCATTGCAGTTCCAGGCCAGGTTGTAGATGGATAAGCTACTTTATCTTCACAGCTCCAGTAATGAATCTGATTGTAACCAAGAGATTGGGCAACATAAATTCTGATACCATCATAAACATCATCTTCAACGTCAGGTTCAACACTAATTGTTTTTACAGATGTTTTTGTTACACCTTTGTGTGTAAAGGAACCTGTAATTGTTACTTCTTCAGCTGTAACAAGACCTTTTACTGAGTTTGTTGTGATTTCAATAGAACTAGAAGAAGATGTGAATGAAGTATAGTCCGTTACAGTAGTCTTTGATCCATCGTCAAATACAGCCTGTGCTGTAAGATTAACTGATTCCCCAACCTTTACTGATGAAGGTCCAGAAATAATCAGCGATTCCAGAACTTTTTCGCTGGCAGACACATTGATTGTTGCATATCCAAAAACAGATGGATTGCTTACGGAAGTAGCTTTTACAACATAAGAACCAGAAGCTGTTGCGCTGAACAAACCTGTAGTTGAAACGTTTGCGTTATCACCAGTCACGCTCCAAACTACAGAAGCATCAGTTGCATCAGATGGAGAAACTGCTGCTACAAGCTGAACATTGTCCTTTACCTTAATATCTTTCCAAACAGTGGCATCGTAAGAAACTGAAATACCTGTAACTGGAACTACAGTTGTTACCCATTTAGCATAAAGGGTAATGTTTTGTGTTACAGGTGAAGCAAAATCATATTTTGCGTTCAAAGAAGAATCAGCATACCAGCCGGCAAACTGGAAGCCTTGCTTTGTTGGATTAGATGGGGCAGTTACAGCAGCTCCTGTCTGAACTGAAGCAGAAGAAACTGAAGAACCGCCATTTGAATCGAATGTTACAGTATATTTTTTGGAAACATCTGTATCCCAAACCGATGTAAACAGCAAAGTTCCTGAAGTAATGCCTTCAGGAACTACAAAATCAGAAGAAACCAAATTATCAATCTGATCGCACCACCAGTAACGGAAAACACTTCCATCTTTTACCGGGGATTCAACAGGAATTGTTTTTCCCACAGTATAAATTACATCATCACAAACACCATCAAAGCTAGCCTTAAGACCAACATTAAGCAAAACTGTCTTTACAACAGTTCCAGAAGAAAGGGTAACGCTTGTTTTTCCAGTCTTAAATCCTCGAACAATTCCATTCTGAACAGTTGCAACTTCCTGATCTTCAACTACAACAGCTACTTTTCCAGTTGCATTGGACGGTATCACTTCATAAGACAAAGAAGCTTCCCCATCATTTGCGCAAACAACGATTTCAGATGAATCTGGAAGAATGTTTGACACCTTAATGGAAGGAAGCTTCGTAAGTGAATTATCCAGCTGTGCATCACATCCGATAAACGCAAAAAGGACTGCACAGAATGCAATCCACGCTACCAGAATCCTGTTCAATAAACTTTTCATAATGTTCTCCTATCGTTCAAATTTTTGAACGAATATAATGCCAAAACAATGTCTATCATATCTTGCACCCATCTGGATTCGAAAATAACTAGTTCAGAAAACTCTCCGTCAAAAAGCTTATTTCTTTCCAAAGGTATAGCCGGCATTAATGCCCAAACCCCAGGCAAATGGATAACCAAATGTAATATTCGGTTCAAAGAAAAATTTATTCAGTCTGAAAGTTACACCGCCTTCTGCGCCATAGTTTGCAGCCACAGCATTAATACCATCGTAAGTAATGCTGCTTAAACCAATAAAACCTTTTGCATAAGGACTGAAAAGACCAAACAAATTGAGAGGAAATTCCCATTTTGCGTAAACAGCTGGATCAAACGTCATTGTCTGACCACCATTCGTACCGCCATTCAACTGAATGCCAGCCTTTAAGCAACTGAAAATTTCATAATCGCTAAAAGCTCCAAACTGAAAAACATAACCCTTTGGGGTTTCCATATTGGTTCCTATTCGGGCCCCTGCAGTAATTGGAAGAGCATTAGCATTTGCAGAACAAAGAAAACCAACAATAATTGCAGTAAATAGTTTTAGTTTGAAATTCATAGACGTGATTACCACTTTTTGAATTTAAATTACCCTCTAGAATTATGCTAAAACCGAATTTTATATCTGTCAATTTTTTTTTTGAATTCTTCAAATTTTCCTTGATTCATTCAAAAACACATGTTATAATTGAAATATTACAGATGTTATATTTCAATCTTTCTCCTGATGAAATATAAAAGAGGCTGTCCCAATAAGTAATGAGTGTAGCGCTCATTGAGCCCTTCGACAGGCTCAGGAACCAC
>JAEDGP010000019.1 GCA_016297405.1 Treponema sp. | reverse complement strand
GCATTACGGTGGTTGAGTTTATCGAAATCACCACATTTAGTGTAGCAGTCATTTCGACGAAGGGCTCAATGAGCGCTACACTCATTACTTTTGGGACAGCCCCAATAAATTGTCGTAGCCCCTGAAATATGTCCAGGATAGCTTTGGACTAGAGGTTGTCGAAGAATCCTTTAGCCTTCAAAAGTTCTGCGTTCAAGATACCGCCAAGAGCGGCACCACGCTTTGTGTTGTGGCTCAAAGCTACGAATTTAACATCGAATACGTTACATGGGCGAAGACGTCCGATAACACATGCCATTCCCTTTTCTGTTTCGCGGTCGCGGCGTGGCTGTGGACGATTTTCTTCGTGGCGTACAACGATTGGATGAACTGGAGCAGATGGCAAATCAAGTTCCTGTGGAACTGATGTGTACGAAGTCCAGATCTTTTCGATTTCTTTAAGGCTTGGCTTCTTTTCGCCGAATTCAAGAGAAATACAAGCTGTATGTCCGTCGATAACTGGTACACGAGTACAAGTTGAAGAAACTACTGGAAGAGCAGCGTTTTCAATCTTTCCGTCTTTTACTGTACCAAGAATCTTAAGACATTCTTTTTCTGTCTTTTCTTCTTCTCCGCCAATATATGGAACGATGTTGTCAATCATATCGAATGATGGAACACCTGGGTATCCGGCACCAGAAGTAGCCTGAAGAGTTGTTACGATCATCTTCTTTACTTCGTATCCAGCTTTGATAAGAGCATGAATTGGCATCATGTATGTCTGAAGTGAACAGTTTGGTTTTACAGCGATAAAACCTTTGTCCCATCCGTGATGCTTTTTCTGTTCGGCGATTACGTCAAGGTGAGCGTAGTTGATTTCTGGAACAAGCATTGGAACATCTTCTGTCCAGCGGTTAGCAGAAGCGTTAGAAACTACAGGAATTCCTTCTGCAGCATAAGCAGCTTCAAGAGCCTTGATTTCGTCTTTGCCCATTTCAAGAGCAGAGAATACGAACTGACACTTTCCAATAGCTTTTTCTGCAACGTTTGCATCTTCTACTGTAAGGTTTGCAACCCCGCCAGGAATTTCTGCACCAATGAGCCAGCGGTTAGCTACTGCATCTTTGTATGCTTTTCCAGCAGAACGTGGTGAAGCTGCTACATAAGTAACTTCAAACCATGGATGATCTTCCAACAATTTAATATAACGCTGACCAACCATACCAGTTGCGCCAAGTACACCTACTTTAATTTTTGCTGCCATATTATCTTTCCTTATTTAATAAACTTGCAATTAAAATATTCATCATAAAAATGCTTTCACTTCCACTACAAAGCCCTGCAACCTCACTGCTGTCCTCGTCGGTTTTCCAATAAACTTTGTTTTTGGAAAAACCTCCTGCGGAAGGGTTTCGGCTGTATGGCTTTTTGTTCACGTTACAGCATTTTTATTATCATTTTTCCACCAGCATGATCACATCATAAATACCTGTGGCCATCTGTGTTCATCTGTGGATTAAAAAATTACAGATTACATTCCTTAAGAGCGTTTTCGATGACTTTCTTTGCAGAATCCTTTACTTCAACCAATGGAAGTCTTACACAAGGCTTCATCATTTTCTTTACGCTCAGAGCGTATTTAATTGATGTAGGGTTACCGTCTACAAATGCTGCCTTGAAGAATGGCAGAAGTCTGTAATGAAGAGCCTGCGCTGTCTTCAAATCTCCATCCAAAGCGGCATGAGCAAGTTTTGTGATAAGGTCAGGAGTCAGATTTGATACTACGCTGAAAATACCATCGCCGCCAGCGGCAATAAGTGGCAAAGTAAGACCATCATCACCAGAAATTACAGAAAAGTCTGGGTAAGCCTTCTTGACAATAGCGATTACATCCATCATTTGATTGATGTTGCCGCTTGCTTCTTTTACACCAGCGATGTTTGGAAGACCTGCAATTTTAAGCAAAGTTTCTGTTGCAATGTTTGTTCCAGTGCGCCCCTGAATGTTGTAAACGATGATAGGAACTCCAACTTTTGAACAAGCTTCAAAATGCTTGAAAATGCCTTCCTGGCTTGGCTTGTTGTAGTAAGGAGTTACGACCAATGCAGCATCTGCACCAGCTTTTTTTGCCCGTTCGCAGTAACGAACAGCATCACGAGTGCAGTTTGAACCTGCTCCCAAAATGATGTATGTTTTTTTACCAGTTGCCTTTTCAAAAGCTCTAACTTCTTCAAAAGCAATCTTGATGATTTCGTCCTCTTCATCTTCTGTCAAAGTTGGAGTTTCTGCTGTTGTACCTAAAGGAAGAATACCGTCGATTCCACCTTCCAGCTGGCGTTTGACAAGTGCGCGGAATCCTTCATAATCAACTGATTCATCTTCGTGCATTGGTGTTACCAAAGCAGTAATTGCGCCACTAAATTTAGCCATATGAGCCTCCATGTATTATTAAAGGGTATCTTTAAAAAGACACCTGCGGGTTTTAATCCTTGAAATCCTATAACCTTTGGTTAACTAAGGTTTAAAACACAGCGTTGAGTATTGCACTTTTATAGAAAAAATTCAATTGGAATGTGTTTTAGTCCTGGATTTGGATCTTGCCGTTGGATGCATTTTTGATCTGGTTCTGAAAGGTTTGGAATTCCCTTAGGGGAAGTCTGCCTTGAAGGCGAATCTCTGTATTAAAATTTTCGTTCAGGTCGCTTATGGTGAACTGTTCCATAAGATGTTTGGCAACCTGATAGAACTGGTAGTCGCAGCAAAACGAAAAGTCTTTCTTTTCGATGTATTCGCAAAACAGGCCGGCCTGATCTGCTGCAAGTAGTACCTGCTTCGCTCCATCTCCGTAGGCTTTTACAAGACCACCTGTTCCAAGTAATGTGCCTCCAAACCATCTGGTGATTGTAAGCACATGGTTTGTGGAGCCGTGGCCTTTCAGCACGTCCAGTGCCGGCCTGCCTGCAGTGCCAGAAGGTTCGCCGTCATCGCTCATACCCATGACTTCTGCGCTAAGCCCAAGAATGAATGCGTGGACCACATGGGTGGCGTCTGAGTATTTTGATTTCTGCTGTTTTATGATGGTTCGTGCGTCTTCCTGCTTTGTGCATGGAAAAAGTTCGCTTAGAAAACGGGAACCTTTGACTGTAAATTCAGATGAAATGTATTTTTCAAGGATTTTCATTTGTATTTGGCAATTTCGCTTTGACAAAGCTGATCGCAGACTTCGTTGTATTCAACGCCGGCATGGCCTTTTACCCAGTTCCAGCTTACATTAAGGGATGAATTCAATTCATCGAGGCAAACCCAAAGATCCTGGTTTTTTACAGGTTTTTTGTCGGCGGTTTTCCAGCCTTTTGCTTTCCATCCTTTAATCCAGGAGGTGATGCCATTTTTTACATACTGGCTGTCAATGTTCACAGTTACAGGAAGCCCTGCAAAATCAGGGGTGTTCTTTACGATGGAAAGGGCAGAAATGGCAGCTGTAAGTTCCATTCTGTTATTTGTGGTCAGCTTTTCACCGCCGGAAAGCTTTCTTGCCTGACCTTTTGCGATTACAACGATTCCCCAGCCGCCAGGACCTGGATTTCCTGAACAGCCGCCGTCTGTGTATATTACTATTTCTTCCATAAAATTGCCTACTTAAGATTGTAAACGACAGTAGTAACAACGCGAATGTTTTTTCGTTCTTCAAGGCCAACGGCTGCATCTTCGATTGTGAAAAGGCCCTGGGTTGCACTTTTTATGTTTCCCACTTTACTGTTGGAATCCCTTGCAAACTGATCAGCACTTTTACGGGCGTTTTGAGTTGCTTCGGCAATCATTTCCGGCTTGATTTTATTTAGGCCTGTAAATTCATATGTAAGCCGTGTGTCATATTCGTTATCCAGTGTTACGTCTTTGTCTGCAAGACTCAATGTTTTTTCATGGGCTTTCTTTACGTTTTCGATTTTGTTTGTGCGCACAAGAATTTTCTGGGTAGCAAGGAAAGTGTAGCGGATCGAATTCTGGCTCATGTATGGATTTACGGAGTTGTCTTTGATTTCCGGGGCAAGAATCGTGTAGTCTGATTCTTCGAGACCTTGAGCTTTAAGAAAGTCTGTTACGATCTTTGTTTTGTGTGAAATTGCTTCTGTAAGAACGCTAAGGTTGTTGTTACCGATAGAAAAGCTTACAGGCCAGATTGCAAGGTCTGCATCAACTTCCCGTTCGGAAAGTCCACGGACTGTGACGGTGCGATCCTTTTTGATTATGTTTGAAAGACCGAATGCAAGAATTGCGGCAGAAATTATGATTGATGTACTTACGATTATTGTATTTTTCATGTTCATGCTTTGATTATAATCGAAAAGGTGTTTTTTTTCCATCAATTCGTACAAAATACCGTTGCAAGACCTTTCTTGTCTTGAAAGAGATGAAATTCGATTGTAATCTGTTTTACAGGAAATTTTTTGCAAGTTTTTTGGCAATGAACTTGTGTTTTTTTCTAAAAGCCTGTTTTTGCCGCTTTCAGGTCGATTTTTTTTTGGGGGAGAAAGAATGCTTAAGGCGATTGCTGATTTTTCAAAAAAACTAAACAAATTCAATGAAAGCCAGGAAGCCAGGAGAATTGTTTCAGTATCTTCCGATAAAGTTCTTCAGCGAAAGATACTGGATTCTGAAGAAGAAAGGCGGGAAAAACTGGTTTCTGTGCTGAACGGATTTCTGGAGCCCTTTTCCAGGGATGTGGAAGAGGATGAAGAAAATCTTTCGAAGGCTTATGATCTTTTCTGCGGTATCCTTGAAGTGCAGAAATCAAAAGGCAGCAAAGAAACCAGACTTGCAGACCTTGCTTTGAAAAGTCCGCTTTGTTCAAAGCCGGAATATATTCATGGGGATCGTTTTTCATATCTGAAAGTCTGGTTCTTGAAACAGCATAATGACAGCGCTTTTGTGCCGGAGATTTGTCTTAATGTGCAGAAAATCCACTGCATTTGTTTTGTGCCAAAAGATGAAGCTCGCTTTTCTCCCCTTGAAAAGGAACTTTTTGGACTTTTGGAAATGTAGGTAAATTTTGCTTTTTTTTCTTGCCGATTGTTCATAAATTATATATTTTTAATGGTAAACCTAAGCTTTGGTGAGCAAAGAATTGCTATTTTTGTAGTCTTTCACGCTTTGACCGGGGTTTTAGGGGCAGCAAGCTTGTCTTGCTCCCCTAGGAGAGGGGGTAGCGTAAAACAGCAGTTGCTGAGCCTGTGGTTTTGCCTGGCCTGTGAAAGGGCCTGGGGGACAGATGGTTAAAACTGTGAAAAGTTAAACTGCTGTTTGAAGCGAGGGGCAGGCGCCCCTTTGAAAAGAAAAATTTATTTAATAGAGGTTAAATAGAAAATGGCAAAACAGTTGTTATTCAGTGAAGATGCACGCAGAAAACTTCTTTCTGGTGTTGAACAGATTGCAAAGGCTGTAAAGGTTACTCTTGGTCCTTGTGGTCGCATGGTAATGCTTGATAAGAAATTTGGTGCACCTACAATTACAAAAGATGGTGTTTCTGTAGCAAAGGATATTGAACTTGCTGATCCATTTGAAAACATGGGTGCTCAGTTCCTTCGTGAAGTTGCTTCAAAGACAAATGATGATGCAGGTGACGGTACAACAACTTCTACAGTTTTGGCTTATGCTCTTGTTCGTGAAGGTTTTAAGTCTGTTGCAGCAGGTATGACTCCAATTGAAATCAAGCGCGGTATGGATAAAGCTGTTGCACTTGCAGTTGAAGAAATTAAAAAGAATGCGAAACCTGTAAAGGATTCTGCTGATATTAAGAACATCGCTTCTATTTCTGCAAACAATGATTCTGAAATCGGTAACCTTATTGCTGAAGCTATTGAAAAGGTTGGAAAAGATGGTGTAATCACTGTTGAAGAATCAAAGAACATGGATACAACTGTTGATACAGTTGAAGGTATGCAGTTCGACCGTGGTTATATTTCTTCTTATTTTGTGACTGATCGGGAAAGAATGGAAGCTTCTTATTCAGATGCTTATGTCTTGATTTATGACAAGAAGATTTCTGCAATGAAGGATCTTCTTCCAATTCTTGAAAAGGTTGCAAATGCTGGTCGTGCCCTTGTAATCATCTGTGAAGATGTGGACGGTGAAGCTCTTACAACTTTGGTTTTGAATTCTATCCGGGGAACAATCAAGGTTTGTGCTGTTAAGGCTCCAGGTTTTGGTGACCGCCGCAAGGATATGCTTCAGGATATAGCTATATTGACTGGTGGACAGGTTGTTTCAGAAGAAGTTGGTCTTAAGCTTGAAACTTGTGACGAATCTGTTTTGGGTCAGGCTAAGTCAATCAAGATCGACAAAGATAATACTACTATTGTTGGTGGCGCCGGCGATAAGAAGTCTATTTCTGAACGTGTTGAACAGATTAAGGCTCAGATTGAAAAATCTACTTCTACTTACGATAAGGAACAGCTTCAGAAGCGTCTTGCAAAGATCGCTGGTGGTGTAGCTGTAATCAATGTTGGTGCTACAACAGAAACTGAAATGAAGGAAAAGAAATTCCGCGTAGAAGATACAATTGCTGCAACTCGTGCTGCTTTGGAAGAAGGCATTGTTTCTGGTGGTGGAATTGCTCTTGTGGAAGCTGAAAAGGCTTTGGAAACAATTCCTGCAGAACTTTCAGAAGACGAAAAGGTTGGATTTAAGATTGTTCGCCGTGCTTTGGAAGAACCTATCCGCCAGATTGCAGACAATGCCGGCCTTGATGGTGCAGTAATTGCTGAACGTGCAAAGACTGAAAAGAAGGGTGTGGGCTTCAATGCTTACAGGAATGAATGGGTAAACATGATGGAAGCTGGTATCATCGATCCTGCAAAGGTTACAACTTCTGCTTTGAAGAATGCTGCTTCTATTGCCGGCACTTTGCTTACAACAGAATGCGCTGTAACTGATATTCCAGAACCAAAAACTGCAGCTCCTGCTGCTCCAGATATGGGCGGAATGTACTAATAGCAGACTTTGGAATTGATTTGTTCCATAAATAAACGGGTCTGGAGCTTTTACCGGCTTCAGGCCTGTTTTGTTTTCAATTGTTTTTATTCACTAAA
Source organism: Treponema sp. (assembly GCA_016297405.1). GTDB lineage: Bacteria > Spirochaetota > Spirochaetia > Treponematales > Treponemataceae > Treponema_D. The sequence goes on along the minus strand of JAEDGP010000019.1, from coordinate 25,676 downwards.
TAAAGTATATTTTGGATATGAAGGTAAGACGTTCGTTTTTCATTATCTGCATGATTGTTGCGGTTTTGGCTTTTACACTTGTTTACAGGTTTGCTTTTTATGAAGAAAAGGATATTGTGCAGCCAAAATCCATAAAGCCTTTTACCGGGAATAGTGTGGATGGCAGTCAGACTGATTCTTCCGTTGATGAAATGGCTTCAATGACTTCATTTATTCCGCTGCTTCCAACAGAAACCTTAATCAGTACTATTTCAATGGATTTCGATGGTGATACTCTTGATGACCAGATTGTTGCCGTCAGAAAATCCGGTTCGGAATTTCTTTACCTTATTGTTGGTCTTTATAATTCTGATACCAATAGCTATGATCGTTCTGCAGAGATTTCCACTGAAATCACAAAGGACAGGACTTTTTTCTTTACGGGACTTGATGTAACTGGTTCCCATAAAAATGCACTTGTTTATCAGGGTGTGAAAAACAACGGCGATTATGTCATGAAGATTTTCCATTGTGTTCGCAGAAAGAATAACATGGAAATCAATACAATCGGTGACTTTATTTCTGACGGAACAATCTTTATTCAGCAGACTGACCGAACCGATGCTTATGAAAATGCGCAGGCTTGGGGTGCTGCGTTCCCGGTTTGGGTCTACAGTTCTGATAAGGCTGATGAGAAGAACGAGAATAGCTCTGTGGTTAGTCAGGTGCAGACTCAGTACAGATGGAATTATGATGAGCAGAAATATGTTCAGACAAAACAGCTCGTTATTACAGGAAGTAAGGTGGCTGCAAAGGAGTTGCAGAAAATTCAGAATGGAAACCTTTCCACTTTTACGAATTTTTTGAATGGTCTTTGGTATAAGAAGAATTCTTCAGGAAAACCAAGTTATATCTATTTCAATTACGAAACAAAGGAAATCATTTTCCTTTCGGATGATACTGAAGGGGTTTATATCTGGGAAGATTCCAATCTTCGTCGCAGCGGTATTTACATTACTTCCATAAATAGCATCATCTCCAGCATGAAGCGTCGTTTTGATATTATGGTAACTAATATGGATGAAGTTTATATCCATGTAAACGACAATGTGGGCATGCTCATTAAGGAGACCAATATATGGGACGGAACATACAAGAAAATGTCCTTCCAGAATACTTTTGGCGATGAAAAAAAGGAAATCCTTTCTGATCGTTATGTTGAGGAATTCGAAAAAAATGATCGCTGGGTTGACGATGAGGGAAATGTCTATACTTTCAAGAACAATGGGTATGAGATTTATGGTGCAAAGAACGGAAGCGGTCTTTTTGTGATTGATACTGTGGCAGCATTCCCTGTCATCCAGCTTTGCTCCAGGACTCCTGAATCTGGTATCCATCTCTCTTATGCAATGAAATTCCAGGTTGATAAGGTTACTGTGCCTTCAACGCGAAGAAATCGACCGCCTGAAGTAAAGGAAGTGGAAAATACAGATATCATCCATTTCTATCCAGTTCGCATTTCTGCGGACAATTGTTACGCCGTGGATGGACGAAGTATCCGTCTTGTGCGGGCCAAAGCAGAATCTCTTGACACGAAAAGTGTCTCTCAATAGGATTAACCATTATGACTGCAAATGAATTACGCTCAAAATATATTGAGTTCTTTAAGAGTAAAAATCACGCTGAAATTTCTGGACAGTCTTTGATTCCAGAAAATGACCCATCTGTACTTTTCACAACAGCTGGAATGCATCCCCTTGTTCCTTATCTTTTAGGTGAAAAGCATCCTGCCGGAACACGTCTTACTGACTACCAGAAGTGTGTACGCACTGGTGATATTGATGAAGTAGGGGATCCAAGCCATCTTACATGCTTTGAAATGCTTGGTAACTGGTCCCTTGGTGACTACTTCAAAAAAGAATCTATTTCATTTTCTTACGAATTTTTAACTTCAAAGGACTGGCTTGCCCTTGATCCTCGCAAAATCTCTGTAACAGTATTTGCCGGAGACGAAAATGCTCCCCGGGATGAAGAAGCTGCAGAAGCCTGGAAGTCAGTTGGTATGCCAGAAGACAAGATCGCTTATCTTCCAGCCAGCGACAACTGGTGGGCTGCAGGTCCTACAGGTCCATGTGGTCCAGATACAGAAATTTTTTACTGGGTTGGCGAAGGTCTTCCTCCAGAAGGTTCAAACAAGGGCACAGATTCTGCTAACTGGATGGAAATCTGGAACAACGTTTTTATGCAGTTTAACCGCGTAGACGAAAAAACTCTGGTTCCACTTCCAAAGAAAAATGTTGATACAGGTATGGGTCTTGAAAGAACTAACTGTATCCTTCAGGGAAAAACATCTGTGTATCTTACAGAAGTTTTCCAGCCAATCATTGCTAAGATTGAAGAACTTGCAAATTACAAATATGGTACTGATGAAGAAAAAGACAAGAGCGTTCGCATCATTGCAGATCATAGCCGCGCATCAGTATTCATTATTGGTGATACAAAAGGTGTAACTCCATCAAATGTTGGTGCAGGTTACGTTCTTCGTCGTCTTATCCGTCGTGCAGTTCGCCACGGTATGAAGCTTGGTATCGAAAAAGACTTCCTTGCTGATATTGCAGTTGCAGTAATTGAAAACTTCAAGTGCGCTTATGCTGAACTTGAAACGAATAAAGACAAGATTCAGAAAGAACTTACAGCAGAAGAAGCTAAGTTCCGCACAACTCTTAAGAAAGGCGAAGCTGAATTCCAGAAACTTTTGCCAAATCTTATGAAGAATCCTAAAAAGATTATTTCTGGTAAGGTTGCTTACAACCTTTACGAAACATACGGTTATCCTTTGGAACTTACACAGGAACTTGGAGCTGAAAACGGCTTTACAGTTGATGTTGAAGGTTTTAAGGAAGCAGAAAAGAAACATCAGGAAGCTTCTAAATCACTTGATGCCGGTAAGGCAAAGGGTGGTCTTGCAGAACAGTCTGATGTTACTACAAAGTACCACACCGCAACCCACTTGCTGCAGCAGGCACTTGTAAACGTTCTTGGAGATCAGGTTGCTCAGAAGGGTTCTAACATTAACAACGAACGTATGCGCTTTGACTTTACTTTTGAACGTCCAATGACTAAGGAAGAAATCCAGAAAGTTCAGGATATGGTAAACCAGCAGATCAAGGCTGACCTTCCAGTTGATATGCGAGTAATGACACTTGAAGAAGCAAAGGCAGAAGGTGCCCGTGCTTTGTTCAGCAATAAGTACGGTGAATCTGTAAAGGTTTACACAATCGGTCGCGATGTAAAGAACGACTGGTTCTCTAAAGAAGTTTGTGGTGGTCCACACGTTCAGCACACTCTTCAGATTGGTGACTTCAAGATTGAAAAGGAACAGTCATCTTCTGCTGGTGTTCGTCGTATCCGCGCTACAATTTCTGGCGGACTTCCATTGGATAAATAATTCGCTTAATGACAGGACATGTTTCTGAGGTTAGTGTCTACGATGATTTTTTTTATTTCAGCGTAGAATTTTGTAACCAATGAGGTATACTTCTGTTATAATTATTGAATAAAAAATTAATAGGAAAGGTTATTTATGAAGCGTTTCATTCTTACTTTTTGTGCTTTGCTTATGGGAGCAAGTTTATTTGCTCAGGCAGATTTGCAGGTTCTGGCTGTTGTAAAGCTCAATAACAATGAATCTATAACTTTGAAAAAACTTAAGACTAGGGTTGAAGCATATCAGAAACAGACAGGTGCTGCTCTTTCTGTAGATGACAGAAAGAAAGTTCTTGATGCACTTATTCAGGAAGAACTTGTTGCTCAGGCCGCAATAAAGTCTGGTATGACAATTCCTGACAGCACGATTGAAGAATATTTCCTTCAGTCGGTGTCACAGCAGATTGGTCGTCGTGTTACACAGCAGCAGTTTGAAGAACTTGTTCAGAAACAGGAAAAAATGACAATTGACGAATATATGAAGAAGCAGGCAGGAATGTCTTATTCTGAATATAAGAATTATATGAAAAACCAGCTTCTTTCACAGAACTACATAGTTGCCCAGAGTAAGTCTGAGTTGGAAAAGGTTGCCCCGACAGATGAAGAAATCCGTGGCTATTATGAATTGAACAAAACTAACTTTGTTCAGCCTGACATGATGAAGATGTTTCTTGTAATCATTCCAAAAGGTAATGATGCCGCAGCTGCAAAAGCTAAGGCCGAAAAACTTTATTCGGACTTGAAGGACAAGAAAGCCTCTACAACTCAGATTTTAAAAGATTCTAAAACAGAAAATTCAGGATATCAGGCTGGTGATGTGTTCATTAATAAAAATGAATTGAGTGCAAAGCAGCTTGGAATTTCATTGCAGGATTTGCTTGCCCTTTTTGCAAACTCAAGTGATTATGTTTCTCCACTTTCAGAAAGGGAAACCAGCTATCAGTTCTATTCTGTGATTAAGAAGTACGAAGGAAAAATGCTTACATTAAGTGATCTTGTTCAGCCTGAAACAACTCGCACTGTATATGATTTCATTAAAGACACTGTTGGTCAGCAGAAAAAAATGCAGTTCCTTCAGATGGAAGCACAGAAAATTGCCCAGTCCCTTGATAAATCAGCAAATGTAGATCGCAAAAAGACTGGTAAAGAACTTGAAAAACTTCTTGCTTGGTAAGGAAAAAAAATGTCTAGACGAATTGGTCGTATTCTTGCGTTCCAGGCATTGTATTCCTGGTCTGTTGGCGGTGTTCCACAGGAAGACCTTACAACTTTCAGCTGGATAGAAAGAGATAGTTCAGAGGATGCAGATGCTCAGGGTGATGAAGTTGAAGCCATGGATGGAGAAATTCCATCTGATGGCGTAAAATATTGCCTTCAAGATAAGCAGCTTGAGCTTTTTGAAAAACTTTCACCAGATAAAAAACAGGAAATTTTTGCTTTTGCAACACTTTTAATTCGTGGTACTTTGGAGCATATTGATGAAGTTGATGCTTTGATTAAGTCTCATCTTTCTGCAAAGTGGTCTATGGATCGAATCAATAAGGTTGCTTTAAGTGTAATTCGTATGAGTGTGTATTCTCTTCTTTATCAGAAAGATACACATTCATCTGTAATTATTGATGAAGCTGTTGAAATCGTAAAGGATTATGGGGCTGATGATTCCCATAAATTTACGAATGCTGTGCTTGATAAGATCAGCAAAGATATTGCAAAATAATTTTTGAGCTGCTTGGAATCAAACTGATTTTAAGCAGCTTTTTGCATTAATTCAATAAAAAGGGGAAACCGTGGTTAAGTCAATCTTGAATAAGTGGAGTAGAATCCTTTTGACAAGCCTGTGCGTTTCCCTTTTATTTTCCTGCTCAAAAAAAGCGGAGCACCGTTCTCTTTCAAATAGACTTGAAGATGTGGATTCCCTGATTGCCCAGCATGATTATGATTCCGCCTGCAGGGAGCTGGAAGCTATTGAAGAGAATGCTTACAGCCACTGGGATTTTCTTAGCATTTTCAGACGATATAAGATTATGGGTGAAAGCAGAAGGTGCGAGAATACTCTGCGTAATGGTCTTGGAAAAAATCCTGATAATCTTGAATTAACATGCGTGCTTACGAATTTTTATCTTAAAGAAGGAAACATAGATGCCGCTCTTAACAGAGGAAAAATTCTTCAGGGCACAAAGTATGGTTCAGTCTATTCCGAAGCTGTCTTTAAGGAAACTTTACAGAAGAATAAAACCGGTGATCTGGACAAGGTATTTAAAAATCAGGATTTATATCCTGTTTATTATGATTGCTATGTAGGTACTGAAAATCAGTGCTGGCTTATAGATTGTGCCCTTTTGAGACTGAGCCAGGGAGCTTATGAAAGTGCTGCCTCAATTCATCCAGGTGAAGTAGAGCGGGCATCTGATGCGCTTTTTTGGGCACTTGTTATGTTTGATGCCAGGCGTTTTGGGGATTCCATTAATTATTCCCAGGCCACACATAAGTTACTGAAAGATGCTAGGGATTCTGGCTTTAAGGGCAAAAACAAAGTGGATGAAGTTTTGCTTGCTTCCATAGAGGCTGATGCATTTACGGCCCTTATGGATCAGGAAAGCGCAGAAAAAGTTCGCAAACAATATATTGATCAGATGAAAGATGCAAAGGGAAATTTTTTACCGCTGTCTGAAAATGCAGATAGCAGACTTTTGCCTTATATGTTTGTGAACAGCGCAAAGTGGGCCAGTGAAAATGGCAATGATGACGAATGTCGAAAGCTTATAACTTATGCATGCGATAATTGGCCAGATTTTGTACCTGCCTTGGCTTTGTATGCCGATTTTGCATGGAGAACATCTTCTGTGCGAAAAGAAAGCGAAAGCCAGATGGCTTTGCGTGATGTTGGAATTACTTCTGTGGAGCAGCAACGTTATGATAATCGGGTAAAGGTGCCTGTGGAGGATGCGGTTTTTAGAATTGATGAAAGTCTTGCCGCTACAAACAATCCTTTGCTTTTTATTTTGTCCCTTGAAATGCATTATCGTCTTGATAAGACTACAACTCCAAAAGAAAAAATTGCAGGCCTTTGGAAAATTCTTGAAAAAAATCAGCTTGGAAAGCACATCTATCCAAATCTTTTGCTGGATTATTTTATGGTTGAGCTCATAAAAAATAATCAGCATGATGTGGCACTTGATCTTTTTATGAATTTTTTGGGCGCAAAATATGAAAAGCCTGAAGACAAAAAATTCTGGGAATTTGTCACTGAAAAGAAAAGTGCATTCACTGTTGATGAAATTGAATTTCTGGCGTATTTTGCAACCTATTGCCTTAAAGAAAAAGAAGCACTTGAACTATATGAATATGCGGTTTATGAACACACCGGGGAAGCTGGACAAGGTTTTGTTTCCCCTGGAGTTTCGGATTCGGCCTGCATAAATCTTGCGATGCTTTATAACTGCATTGGCAGAAAGCAGGATTCCATTGATTTGTATAATAGCATTTCCAGTCGAACTGGAGATATGAAGGTAAAATCCATGATAATTTACAGAATTGCCATGATTTTTTATTCTGAAGGTGATGTGAAGAATGCCAGGCGTTGTGCAGAATATGCTGTGGAGCTTGATAAAGGAAATGCTCAGGCTGCTCTTTTGAAAAGCAAACTTCGCTATGAATAACTAAAAATAAAAAAAAGCTGCAGAGGTGGCGGGGCGTTTCAAAAGGTTTTGAAATGCCCCGCGTTTCCTGCAGCTTTTTTTTTATGCTGATTCTAATTAGTCGATTTTTGCTATGATATCTGCCATCTTAAGGATGAGGTGATCTTCGCCGTCGATTTTGATTGCTGTTCCCGAATATTTGTCATACATGATGCGGTCGCCAACAGCTACTGTGATTTTTACTTCGTCGGTTCCTTCTCCTACAGCAACTACTGTTGCAGTCTGTGTTTTTTCCTGAGCAGCATCTGGAATAATGATTCCGCTAGCAGTTTTTGTTTCTGCTTTGTCGTTTTTTACAAGTACTCTGTCTGCCAATGGTGTTACTTTCATTATTAACTCCTGTATATATTTGAAATATTGATTCAACTTTTTTGAATCTTTTTGATTCTTTATAAATATAAGGAAAAAAAAGGTTAATCGTCAACAAAAAAACGCTTTCTTAGTGAGAAAAAAACAGTTGCTATTAAAATTGTGTGTCAAAAAGACACGAATTTGGGGAAAAATCGGCCTGTTGGGTCAAAATGACCCACTTGTAAATGTGAACCGGTTAAATGTGTCATTTTGACTCAATTTTGTTGAAATCTGCTGCAGGCGGCTTTTTATCTTGTATGATTATCTTCTTGTATTATAAAGAAATAGAAAATTAATTATATTTTTATAATCAAATTTGAATAAAAATGAAAGTTGGCACGAAATTTGCAAATTATTATGTGTAACCAACTTATTGGAGGCCAATATGACAGATTTGAACCCATTGTCAATGTATATGAAAGAAATCGGAAAGATTCCTCTTCTTACTTATGAACAGGAATGCGAACTTGCAAAAAAGGCTGCCGCTGGTGATAAGGCTAGCAGGACTAAGCTTGTGAATTCCAACTTGCGCTTTGTTATTAATGTTGCAAAAAAGTATCAGAACAATGGCCTGGAATTTGAAGATCTTGTTAGCGAAGGTAATGTTGGTTTGCTTACGGCAATCGATCACTTTGATGTGAATAAAGGATATCATTTTATTTCTTACGCTGTCTGGTGGATCCGCCAGTCTATTTTGAAAGCGATTGGTGAAAAGGGCAGAGCTATTCGCGTTCCTCTTAATCGTGCCAATGAAATCGCTGCAATTTCAAAGGCTCGAAGCACCATTACAGAAAACATGTCTGAAGAACAGGAGCTTACTGAAGTTGCAAATATGTTGAATATGGATGTTCAGCACGTTCGTGAGATGGTTCTTATTTCCAAAGAAATGGCTTCTTTGGATGCTGAAGTAAGCGGAAAGGGCAATGGTAATGTAAGCCTTGGTGAACTTCTGGAAGATACTAATTCGCCACAGCCAGAAGAAATTGCAATGAACGAAGAACTTAAGAGCGAAGTAAACAACATACTTGATACTTTGAAGCCAAATGAATCAAAGGTTATTAAGATGCGTTATGGAATCGGAATAGAAAAGCCAATGTCCCTTAAGGAAGTTGGTGATGTATGCAATCTTACAAAAGAACGCATTCGTCAGATTGAAAATGGAGCTCTTGCAAGAATGCGACATCCTGTTCGTGCCAATAGACTTAAGGTTTTTGTTGCATAAAACCAAAGGCATCATAGCGGGCCTGGACCAGAAGATCGTGGTCGCGAACAAAGTCTGCTATTCCGAGTGTCAGATTTCCAGCCTGAGCGGTTCCGGTAATTTCGCCGGGGCCTCTTAGTTTTAAATCCTCAGATGCAATTACAAAGCCATCGTTGTTCTGCCTTAGGACTTTCATTCGTTCTATGCCGGTTTGGGTGATTTTGCTGCTATAGATAAGAAAGCAAAATGATTGCAGGCTCCCTCGTCCTACACGGCCTCTAAGCTGATGAAGCTGGGCCAGGCCAAAGTGATCAGCCTGTTCGATCACGATGCAAGTGGCGTTTGGCACGTCAACCCCCACTTCCACAACAGTTGTGGCTGCAAGAAGCTGAATTCGTCCATTCTTAAAATCTTTGAGGATTTTTACCTGCTGTTCTTCATCGATTTTTGAATGTATGAGCGCACAGTTGAAGGGTGAAAAATATTTTTTTGAAAGCACTTCAAAGGTTTCCTGTGCAGACTTCAATTCCTGATTTCCTGTTGAATTTTCTATGGCAGGGTAAATGAAATAGGCTTGATGGCCTAATTCCAGTTCTTTTTTAACTGCCATGTAGGCGTTTATCTCGTTTCCTTCTTTTACAAGATATGTCTGCACAGGAAGCCGGCCTTTAGGCATCGTTTTTATTACGCTTACGTCAAGGTCACCAAATACGGTCAATGCCAAAGTTTGAGGAATTGGTGTTGCGCTCATCATGAGTACATGTGGCTCAAATGTAATGGGAGTAAGGTTTTGGCTTTGCTGGCCGTCTTGTTCAACTGTGGTGGCAAGAACTTCTGTTTTGCGCCCTTTTTCGATTATGGCCTGGCGTTGCAGAACACCAAAACGGTGCTGCTCATCGATAATGGCCAGCTGCAGATCATTGTAGATAACCTGCTTTGAAAAAAGTGCATGGGTTCCGATTACGATATCAATTTCGCCGGCCTTAAGTGCTTTAAGCAGCTGTGTGCGACCGCCAGCTTTTACATTTGCTGAAAGAAATGCGATTCGAACCCCCAATGGCTCCAGAAGATGGGCCGCGTTTTCGGCATGCTGGCGGGCGAGGATTTCAGTTGGTGCCATGAATGCGCATTGTCCTTTCCAGTCGATGATTCTAAGGCAGGCGAAGAAAGCTACAAGGGTTTTTCCAGAGCCAACATCCCCTTGCAGAAGGCGAGCCATGGTGAATGCGCTTTTATTTTGCAAAGAGGTTCCGTTCAGTATGGAGCAGCGATCCTTGTATCCTCTGTCGATGTCGTTGTTCATTTGGGTAAGAACTTTTCGCTGGTCAGATGTGAGTGGAAATGGTAAACGCTGGAAAAGTTCTTTTTGCTTTGGAGAAAGCAGTTCGATGAATCGGGAAGTTTCCTGAGGTGAATCGATTTGTGGAATCTGGTTTGCATCAGGATGTGAATCCTCTGTTTGGGAATCAATGTTGATTGCAGGAAGAAAGCCTTTATGTTTTAATGCGCGTTTTGCGATTGTAAGCTGAAAATTGAACAGCTCTTCGTAAATCAAAGATTTTCTGGCATTCTGCACATCTTCCATGCTTTGGGGTTTATGAATTAGTGTAATGGCTTGAGTTTTTGAAAGAAGGTTTCGCTTTTCTATGAATTCCTGGGGTATTTCGTTTTCGATGCCGCGAAGATACTGGGAAATCGCCGCAGACACGGCTTTGCGCACGTTTTTCTGGTTCAATCCTTGTGTCAAAGGATAGATTGGCAGAATTGCGGAATCTGGAAGCGGCGTGTTTTCGAAGTTTTCAAGGCAATCGTTTTCACTAAGTTTTGTGACATCAAAAACAGTGGACTGAATCTGTCCGTATTTTACTGAAAACTCACCAGAAACGCATATTATTGAGCCAACAGGCAGTGATTTTTCCAGAAAGGCCCTGTTGAATGCAATCAAGGCCGCAGAAGCAGTGTTATCGCTGATTATTATTTTCAGGCTTTTCATTTTACCATAGCCAAACCATTCGTGGCTTATGACTTGTGCAATGGTATGAACGTCTCCCCTTTGAAAAGATGCGATTGGGTTTTTGTTCCGCCTGTCTTCATAGGTTCTTGGATAGAACTGAAGAAGATCTGCAATTGTAAAGACGTTTAGTTTTGCGAATTGTGCAGATGCGGCCGGCCCGACTCCAGAAAGGGAAGAAACTGGGGATTTTAGTTCGCTGATTTTCATTTACAGAATACCAAGCAAAATATTAATTGCTGTAATTATTGATGTGAAAACAAGGGTCATAAAAATGATAGAAATAAGACAGGCGGTTTTGTAGCTTACAGGTCTGTTTCTTGTAACAAGATTTGATACTCTGTAAATCATGGGGCTGAAAATCATGTCAAAATAATTCCAGCCGGAACCTTGCATTGTTGTGTTGCGGGAAACACACATTGCGATGAAGCGGATTATCAGGGCCAGCACGACAATAATTCCAATTGATTCTACTGCCGAAGCAATCATGGTCAGCAAAAGATATATGATCGGAAAAAGCGAGATTGTATTTGATCTGGCCATTACGTCAAAGCTTGTGGAAACGATTGAAAGCAAGCCCAGTGAAATGATCGGTGAAAAATCCAGCCCGCCAAATCGTAATGGAAGCCTGCGGAAAAGATTAAGGTATGGATCGCAGATTCTGCACAGAAGCTGGCCTGCGGGCGAATATGCGAGGGTTGGGAACCAGGACATGAGAATTCTGATGAAGCAGGCCAAAAGATAGACTGATGAAACAACTGAGATTACATGTAATAAAAAAACTGGCATTGAAAACTCCTTTGTATGGTTCTTATGTCAATGTATGTTTGCCATTTTATTCGGCCCAAACCTGCTTTACAAGTGGAAGATTCCGCAAATTCTGCAATGTTTCTTCGTCACTTGAAAGTGATATGCCGCTTGAAGCCTTGATTATGTAAGGCCCGGAAATTGTCTTTATATGAAAATATACTGAACAATTGCCCGAAGTGCCAAATAAAAAATCTTTTATAAGTGAAATATCCATCTCTTTTGAGAAAGAATCTTCCAATTCTATGTGGACGGACTGAATTGATTTTGCTTTCAGTTGATCAATATCTTCTATTGAATCAATGCCAAAAGTTGGAGAATCATCTTCTGTGCGAGGCGGATTTACTTTTCCTTTGAAAGCATAGATTTTGCCTCCCTGGATCTTTGGCTTAAGGGATTCCCATGTTTTTGGGAAGAAAGCCAGATCCATAGTTCCATCGTAATCCTGAAGCTTTGCGAAACACATTTCCGGACCAGCGCCTTTTTTTGTGTTGAAAGAGTGAACGTCTGTGAGCATACCAAGGACTGTGTATGATTTTCCGTAAGATGCTCCACGACGCTGGAATCCTCCAGATGATGTGGAGGCAGCTTTTTCGGCAGCTGCTTCATCGGATGCCCGCTTTATGTTTGCGGAAGTGAGGGTCACGCAATTATCGATTATTTTCTTGTAATCATCCAATGGATGGCCGGAAAGGAAACAGCCAATGACTTCCTGCTCCATATTCAGCTTTTCCATCAATGGAATGTCCGGCAATTCATCGAATACAAAATCTTCGAATGTCTTTTCGTCTGTGTCGCCAAACAGGTCGCCCTGTCCTGAATCGCTGCCGGTGTTTTTTGCAATTACATATTTTATTGCCCGTTCCATATTTGCAAGAAGAGTAGGCCTGTTTTGACCTAGACTGTCAAATGCACCGGTGCGGATGCATACTTCTACAGCTTTTGAGTTTACAGGAGATTTTTTCAATTCTCTTCCCGTCTCTTCGTCTTTTGTGATGGTCTGCAAAGGTATGCAGCGTTCAAGGAAATTCATGAAGCTTGTGTATGGGCCGTTGGCATTTCGTTCTTCTACGATTGCGGCGGCGGCAGCTTCACCCATTCCCTTCATTCCGCGGAAAGCAAAAATTACATGGTCTTCAAAACCGTCAAAAACTTCGTAGGATTTGTTGATGTCTGGTGGATCTACTTTCAGACCCATGCGCTTTGCTTCTGCAATGTATTGAGGAACACCATCTGTTGATGTCAATTCGTTTGTAAGGTTTGCGGCCATAAATGCAGCTGGGAAATGACATTTAAGGAAACCTGTTCTGTACGCAAGAACTGTGTAGGCTGCGGCATGGGATTTATTGAATCCGTAGCCGGCGAATGGAACCATGATTTCAAAAATGTCTGCGGCGTGCTGTTCCGTAAAGCCTTGCTTTAAGGCACCTTCGATGAATTCCTTTTTCTTTCCCATCAAAACTTCAGGCTTCTTTTTACCCATGGCACGGCGAAGCATATCGGCTCCACCAAGTGAGAAGCCGGCGATTTTCTGTGAAACCTGCATAACCTGTTCCTGGTAAACCATTACGCCGTATGTTTCTTTAAGCAAGCTTTCAAGACAAGGATCCGGGTAATGGATTGTTTCTGGTTTCCATTTGCCGTCAATATACTGAGGAATATAATCCATTGGGCCTGGACGATACAATGCGTTCAAAGCTACAAGTTCTTCAATGCAGCGCGGTCCTACCTGGCGCAAAATCTTCTGCATTCCAGGAGATTCAAACTGGAATACGGCAACTGAATCGCCTTTGCAGAACATGTCGAATGTTTCGCTGTCGGTTTCGCTTTGTTCGGCAACGCTGAAGATTTTGTCTTCCGGTTTTTTATGGCGGTTGATGATGTCTTCTGCATAGCGGATAAGCGAAAGAGTTTTAAGTCCAAGATAGTCGAATTTTACAAGGCCGCAAGGTTCGATAATGTCCATTGTGTATTGAACGCCCACTTCTCCTGTCTTTGGATCTTTGAAAACAGGTGCCCAGTCTGGAAGGGCTGTAAGACCAATTACCATGCCGGAAGCGTGCAGACCAGTGTTTCTGTTCATTCCTTCAAGCTTTTTGCAAAGGGCAATCCAGCGTTCAAATCGCTCTCTGTCCAGACCGATTGTGCCTTCCGGGTCTTCTGCTACAGGAATGAGTTTTCCACCGTCTGGGAATTTTTCTGTAGGAGCTTCAAAAGCGTTCTTAAGCTTTGCCTTAGGAGAATCAGGAATGCATTCCTTTACTTTTGCAACGATTCCCAAAGGAATGTTTAGAATGCGGCCAACATCGGCAAGGCAGTTTTTTGGTTTTAGGGTACCGAACGTAACGATATGACCTACCTGAGGATCTCCGTAAAGGTCGCGGGTATGCTGGATTATGTCCTGGCGATAGTCGAAGTCCATGTCGATATCAAAGTCAGGCATTGATACGCGTTCAGGATTCAAGAATCGTTCGAAAATCAGATTAAAACGGAATGGGTCGATGTCGGTAATGCCCATACAGTATGCGACCAGGGAACCGGCACCTGAACCTCGGCCAGGACCGATTGGAATGTAGGGTTTTGGCTTGTTGTTTACGTTATCCCATGTGGATTTTGACCAGTTGATGAATTCCCATACGATAAGGAAGTAGCCGGAAAAACCCATTCCGAAGATGATTCCAAGTTCGTATTCGCATCTTTCGCGAATCTCTGGTGTGATTTCCTTGTATCGTTTTTTGAGCCCTTCTTCTACAATGTGGCGAACATAGTCATCCTGATTCTTTGTGTAATCATCGCCGTGAGTCTGAAATTCCTTTGGAAGTTCAAAGCGGGGCAGACAGCCTTTAAGTTCTGGTGTGGAATACTGATGAATTGTAAGATTACACATGTTGGCAATCTTTATGGTGTTTTCATAGGCTTCCGGTATATCAGGAAACAGAAGCTTCATTTCTTCTTCTGTTTTAAAATACCATTCAGAAATGCGGTCTGAACCGCCCATTGATTTTTCAGCGCTTTCAGGATCATCCAGAAGGGATTTGCGGCCGATACAGTTCAGAGCCAGCTGGGCTTCTGCGTCATCCTTGTTGATGTAGTGGATATCGTTCGTAACTACAAGAGGAATATCCAGCATTCGGGCGATTTTGATCATCTGTTCGCTGGCAATTTTTTCTTCTGGAAGCCCGTGGTTCTGTATTTCGATATAGTAATGGTCTGGGCCAAAAAGTTCCTTGTAGCGTTTTGCAACTTCAACTGCATCATCCAGGTTGCCGTTCAATATGGCTTGCGGAAGTTCGCCCGCAACGCAGGCTGAAAGGCAGATGATTCCTTCATGGTATTGCTTTAAAAGTTCAAAATCGATTCGGGGACGACCGTAATAAAGTGAACCTTCATCGCAGAAAGCCCTGGAGCAAAGCCAGCTCATGTTTTTATAGCCGGTTTCGTTTTCGCAAAGAAGAATCAAATGGTAGTTGTGCTTTCCGTATCTGGTGTTCTGCTTTGCGGTGTGGTCTTCCGTGCAGTAGAATTCGCATCCTACAATTGGATTTATGCCGTTTGCATGGCAGATATGTTCAAAATTCAACACGCCGAACATATTTCCATGGTCTGTTAGGGCCAGAGCTGGCATGTTCAATTGTTTTGCCCGTGCAATCAAAGAATCAAGTTTGCAGCATCCGTCCAGAAGAGAATAATCTGAGTGAACATGAAGATGTACGAAATTTGAAACGGGTGTTCCTTCTGGTGCCGGATCAAATATATGTATGTCTGCCATAAAAAAAACCTCTATGAATCGATTGTTCTCTGAATATACCTTTGAAAAATGCTGTTGACCATAAAATTTTCAATTGGTTGGAAAATAATTTTATACTAAAAAGGAGATTTTTTATAGGTTCTTTTCCTATGGAAATTAAAAAATGTTGCAGAACTTTTTCAATCAATCTAGAATGAAAGCATGAAAAAGATTATTTGTATCGGTTGCATTTTGTTGAATCTGTGCGCTTTTGGTTTTGCAAGAGACATGGATGTGGTGAAGAGTAAGTTTGACCAGGTGATTTCCTGTTTTAAGACAAGAAATTATGAGAGGTCCAAAAAGCTTATTGAAGATTGGGAAAAAGAAGATCCTGAATGTCCTGAAATTGCAGTGCTCTGGTTCAATTATTATTCTTTGGTGCGTATGGAAGTTCAGTCCACTAAGGAAGGGACGGATGACGGAGGCTCTGGAATGTACCCAAAGCAGCGTTACAATGAAGAAGATGTTAAAAAGGCCTTTGAATATTTGCAGAAGGCAATTGAAAAGAATCCTTTGCGCCTTGATATGATTGTTGGCCGTTGTTCATTGGCATCTGTTGCACAAATGGATAAGGAACTTTGCGAATACATAAGTTATTTCATTGATCAGGCAAAAGAGCCAAAGCCATGGAAATGGTCTTTTGATGAAGATGTGGCAGCAGAAGAATTCGCAAATCCGGAACAGATGATTGTTGCATTCGTGAATGATTACATCACTCCAATGTTTGATAGAATTGTGGTTTGCGAAAACGAGCTTGAATCAATAATCAAAAAAGAATATTCGGTTTTCCCCAACAATACATGGGTTTTGAATCATTATGCAAGACTTGAAATGATGCGTAAAAATTATGATCAGGCCATAAAGTATCTTTCCAGTGCATGTAAAATCGATCCGTCTGATTATATTTGCAAAGGAAACTTGGGATACTGCTATGAAAAGAAAGGCGATGTGAAGAAGGCAAAAAAGATTTACACTGAGCTTTCCAAAGATAAAAGAGAGCAGGTGAGCGCATACGGAAAACAAAGCCTGGAAGAATTGAACAATAAAAAATAGGCTGCGGCAATTGAAAGAGGTATTAAGTTTTTAGAGAATACATCAGGCCGCTTTCTGCTTTTACACTTTTCGCGAAAAAAAATAATTTTTTTGCAAAACTGCGGGCTTTTTGCTTGACATATTGTTTGAAAAAATGTATATTATTGGAACATTACATTCCCCGATTGTGTAATGGTAGCACTTCAGATTCTGGTTCTGACTGTGGGGGTTCGAATCCTCCTTGGGGAACTAAAGCTGAACTGAAAAGTTCAGCTTTTTTTGTTTAGAAGCTTTGGCTTCTGGATGACGCATTTTAAGTTCTTTGCAGAGCTTAAAATCATAAATATGGTTGATTCAGAATGAGCCTTGTGGTTCGTTTTGGGCAATCTACGATTTGGCCCCTTCGAATATCGGTTTAGTTCATCGCCCTCTCAAGGCGGAGAGACGGGTTCGACTCCCGTAGAGGCTATTTTAAGCAGAGTGACAGGCTCTGCTTTTTTTTTGTACTTTTGCATGGAGGTTTTATGCTGCACATAGGTTATCACGAATCAAGCAGTCAGGGTTTTATGGGAATGGGAAAGGAAGCGGTGGCCGCAAATGCCAGCACTTTCGCTTTTTTTACACGAAATCCACGGGGCGGCAAAGCCAAAGAAATAGATGAAGCTTTTATAGATGACACCGCTCGTTTCTGCGCCTTTGCAAAAGAAAAAGGCTTTGCAAAGCTTGTGGCTCATGCACCATACACAATGAATCCTTGTTCTGCAGATGAAGGACTTAGGCTTTACGCAAAAGACATGATGATTGATGATCTTCGCCGCATGAAATATACATCAGGCAATCTTTATAATTTTCATCCAGGAAGCCATGTGCAGCAAGGCGCTAATGTGGGAATTGATTTGACGGCCAGAATGCTTTGCGAAGTGATAAAAACTGGAATTGAAGAAAATCTTTTGCCTGGCACAACTATTTTGATTGAGACAATGGCCGGCAAGGGAAGCGAAATTGGCCGCACCTTTGAAGAGGTCAAGGCCATCATAGAAAAGACTGAAGAATACCTTGGGCAATCTTCGAAAGATTTTCTTGGAGTTTGCATGGACAGCTGTCACATCTGGGATGGCGGCTATGATATTGTAAACAATCTGGATGGCGTAATTACTGAGTTTGACAAAATTGTTGGCCTTGACCGTTTAAAGGCATGCCATCTGAATGACAGCATGAACGATCTGGCTTCTCATAAAGATCGCCATCAAAAGATTGGGCAGGGGTTCATTGGTTTTGAAGCTTTGAGCCGCTTTACAAACCATGGGGCATTAAAGGCTTTGCCGTTTATTCTGGAAACCCCAAATGATGCAGCAGGTTATGCAGATGAAATTGCAAGGCTTAAAGCTGCATTCAGGGGATAGGGATAAAAAAAAAGCTGGCTGGCAAGCATGAATTGAAGTGCACTTCAATTCATGCCTTGCAGACCAGCTTTTTTTCTATGATTTTTGTTTATTCTTTATCACAGAAATCTGCTTCCATGCTATCGAAAATCATCAGATGATTGTTACGATTCCTGCTGACTTAAGGAAAAGAATGAAAAGCAAAGCAGGAGCGATGAACTTGATCATAACTTCGAAAACAATCTTTCTTGAGAAGCCTTCGCCATTCTTTGTGATTTCATCGGTAATGGTTTTTGTTTTGATTACATAGCCTACAAAGATACAAGTTACAATCGCAACGATTGGCATAAGGATATTGTTGCTTACATAGTCCATTATGTCCAGAACTTGTCCAATATCACCGCTTGGAAGCTTGTATTCAAAGTAAAGAATGTTATATCCAAGACAAACGATGATTCCGGCTATAAGACCAAGGATTCCTTCAAGGTTCAAGGCTTTTGTTCTTGAGATGTGGAATTCGTCCATTAAGCTTGAAACGATTGCTTCCATAACCGAAACAGCGCTACTTAATGCAGCGAACAGAACCATGATGAAGAAAAGTGCTCCGATTAAGTTTCCGATTATTCCCATGGATGAGAATACTTTTGGCAAAACTACGAACATAAGGCCAGGACCTGCTTTCATGCCTTCGTTGCCCATGAATGTGTATACCGCTGGAATGATCATGACACCTGCAAGAATTGCGACTGCTGTATCAAAAATCTCAATGCGGTTGATTGACTGAACAAGATTTGAATCATCACTTACATAAGAGCCGTATGCGATCATGATTCCCATGGCAATGCTAAGGCTGTAGAAAAGCTGTCCCATTGCGTTCATAAGGATTGCAAAGAAATCTTTTACTGTAAGACCGTCGAAGTTTGGAATAAGGTAAACTCCAAGGCCTTGAAGACCTGTGCGGGTAACTGTCTTTTGCTGAATCTGGGTAGTGTTTGCAGAAGAATCTGTAGATTCAGATGATTCTTGTGGCAAAGTCTCTGTTGCCAAAGCAGCGTCTGATGCAGCTGCATCTTCTGCCGTTGCCTGAGCTTCTACAGGAGTTTCTTCAGTAATTGTTTCTGTGTGTGTAAGTGTGAGCGAGAAAATTGAAATTGCAAGCACCAGAACTACCAGGGCAGGCATGATGATTTTGGATGATGCTTCAATACCTTTGTTTACGCCTCTGAAAATGATGAAGGCAACGGCAAGCAAAAATATTGCGAACATGATGATCGGTTCCCACTGAGAAGTGATGAATCCGCTAAAATAACCGTCTGCTGCTGCAGCATTTCCCTTACCGGTTATGAAAACGATAAGGTACTTAAGAACCCAGCCACCGATTACACAGTAATAAGGAAAGATGATGATTGGAACAAGGCAGCTTAAGATGCCAAGAAATTTCCAGCCTTTCTTTAATGAGCTGTATGCTGTAAGAGGGCTTTGTCTGGTTTTTCGACCGATTGCAATTTCTGCAGTAAGCAGAGAAAAACCAAATGTGAGTGCCAAAATGATGTAAACGGCTACGAAAAGTCCACCGCCACCTTTTGCCGCAAGATAAGGGAAACGCCAGATGTTTCCAAGTCCGACTGCGCTGCCTGCAGCTGCAAGAACGAAGCCGATTGATCCGTTGAAAGTATGTCTTTTATTCATAGTCTAAATTATAAACCATAGATGATAAAAGATTAAGTGGCAAAGTTACTTAAAACCTAAAATAATTGAAATTATATAGAAAAAAAAGCATGAATCGATATAATGAAAACATGAAGAAAATTGTTTTTTCCTTTTTTGTTATGGCTTTTACCTGTGCTGCAAATGCCCAAGACAATTGGTTTATGGCTCAGACCGAACAGGCTGTTGTTGCATCAGTAACGGCAACTTCTGAACTTGTGGAAGCTCAGTTCCAGGGCAAGTATCTTTATCCGCCAATCAATATTCTGGATGGAAATTTTGATACAACCTGGTGTGAGGCTGATCAGAATGGTTCTGGAATTGGCGAATCCATTACAATCGGTTTTGAAGAAGCTGTAAGTTTTGATGAAATTGAAATCGTAAACGGCTTTGCAAGCGGAAACAATTACTACACCAAAAACAATCGCGTAAAGAAAATTCTTTTGACACAGACTGCAGGAAAGCATTTCCAGCAGAAAGAATATGTCTTGAAGGACAATACTCCTACATGGCAGTCAATAAAATTTCCGCTGGATCAGACTGCCAAGACAATCACAATCAAGATTCTGGATGTATATAAAGGCGAAAAATATGACGATACCTGTCTTGACTGTTTCAGATTGAAATATAAGGGAAAAGTGATTCCATTTAAGAATGTGGAAGCGCTGAAGGAAGCGCAGGAAAAGAATTCCATCTATATGCTTGAAAATTCAAAAGATGATTTTAAAAAGCAGTTTTTTAGTCTGTTTGATGATGCATACGCAAAACTTTTCCTTGTAAAAGATAATCCTTCAGATCCAGAAGAAGTGCATTGTATTGTCATAAAGCGCTGGAGAGACACGATTGATTACATTTCAAATATACAGCTTTCTTCGGTTCTGCCAAAAAATCCAAAGGCTTTGCGCGAATATTATGACAATGAGATTTATTCTGAGTGGCTTTGGAACAATACAGAGAATCACAACAACAATAAATGTTCAAAATACAAACCATCGCTATACAAATATATTACATGTTCAGACAGCAGTTATGGAGCATATTCGGATATTTCCTATTCTCTTGGTAACGGTCGTCTGATTTCTACAGAAAATATTGATTATGTGGAAGTAACAACTGTTAAACTTCTAAAAATTGAAGGTAAATCCATTTTCATCAACAATGTGAAATACAATGTGGTGGACAAAAAAGATATCTTCCTTTTTGATTATGCCAATCACGATGATTAGTGGTTTCTGATCTAATGTACAAATTCGTTCCACAAAAAAAACGAAGCGATTTTAGAATCAAGTGTGGAATGTTGCTGTTCTGCACTTTGCGTCGCCTGGAATGGGTGAAAAATTCTGAAAAATATGCGTCTCTCAAAAAAAGCCGAAAATTTTTAAAATCCAAAGGCGAGGGTGACAGCAAAATTCTGCAGGAAAAGGCTTTTCCTTTTATTGCTTTTGAACATTCCACTCCATTGTTCAGAAATCTTTCTGGAAGCGACATATTGCTTGAGCAGAACAAGGTTTGCAATTTGAGTATTGCAGCTTCTTTGCTTGACGGCCTGATTCTTGAAAAAGGAAAGATTTTTTCATATTGGAAGTGTATCGGAAAACCTTCAAAATCTCGTGGCTTTAAGGAAGGCCTGGTTTTGAAAAGCGGCCGTCTTTCCAGCGGAATTGGTGGGGGTCTTTGCCAGGCTTCAAATCTTCTTTATTGGATGACTTTGCATACGCCTTTGGTGGTGACCCAGCGATGGCGCCATAGCTATGATGTTTTTCCGGATTCCAGCAGGACCCAGCCTTTTGGCAGCGGGGCCACATGCGTTTACAATTACCGGGATCTGCAGATAAAAAACGAAACGGATCAGGCTTTTTTGCTTAAGGTCTGGATTCAGGATGGAAAGCTTTGTGGCCAGTGGCGCACTCAAAGGCCTTTGGCTGATAAATATGAGGTGTACGAAAAAAAGCACTGGATCACCATGGAAATGGCTGGAGTTTACGTGCGCCACAATGTGCTTTCAAGGCGCCATTTTGTGCCATCTGCAAACGATGGGAATGTGGCGCATGCTTTTGGTGAAGATTTTTCCAAAACCTTTGATGAAAAAGCCTGCTTTTCTGAAGAAAATGATTTCCCCAAAACCTTTGATGAGAAGAAAGCGGCGCCATCTGATTTGTCGCATGGTGCAAAGGGCGAAAATCTTGTTCTTGCAGAAGATGTGGAAATCGCTTTTAACGACGCCATAATGATGTACAATCCGCTTTTATCAGAAAAAGGTCAGGAATAAAAGCGGAATAGGTGCAGGAAAAAGTTCAGAAAAAAGTCAGGAATAAAGGCGGGCGTAAGTTTAATAGCTTAGAAAAAATGCAGGCAAAGATGTTTTGTGTGCAGGAATAAAAACTGCTTTCTTTGAGAGGATGATGTAATGGTTTTTTGCAGAAAAAACGGTTGGCTTTTTTTGAGTGGGGTTATGGCGCTGCTGGTTGTGTTTTTTGTGCGCCTTTCCATGCTGCAAAAATCCGATGAACCTGCGGGGTTGGACGGCTATTACTACGCCTTGCAGGCTAAATCCCTGGTTCAGACAGGACAGCTTGAAAATCCAGGTTTTGAATCTGGGTTTTATTTGTGCGCCTTAAGCAGCGCCATTTGTGCTGATGCGATTTTAGGCTGCAAAATCTGGGCAAGCATTGCATCAGCTCTTTTTTGTCTGGGGTGCGGCCTTTTAACTTATTTTGTGTGCAAAAACTTTTTTGCAGCCGTTCTGGTCTTTTTGCTTTCCGCAGTTTCTCCTTCAGCGGTCACTCTTTCAATCAATTACATCAACAACCTTACGGGGCTTGTTTTTTTCTGCTTTTTTGCGGTTTGCGTTTACTCTCTTTTTGAAAAAAATCATGATTTTGGCAAAAGAAAAACCGCGGTTCTTCTGATTCTGGCATTTATCTTTTTGGCTTTGTGCTTTTTCACTCATCTTGTGCCGTTTGTCTATTGCCTGGCTTTTGTTTTTGCTTTGTTTATGGCTAAAGGCGGTTTTTCCAAAAAGAAGGTTGCGGTTTTTCTAAAAAGTGCAAAGGGCAAAGTGATTTTTGGTGCTGCGGTTCTGCTTTTTGCGCTTGCCTTTATTTTTCTTGCAATTCATGAAAAGGCTCGCTTTTCTTCGATGTTTTCTTTTGGTCCATGTGTTCCGCTTTTTTCTGATTTCATGAAAAACCGTATTTCTTTTGCACTTTGCATTGAACAGTCTGTTTGCTTTGTGCTGGTGTGGGTTTGTTTTTTAATGTTTGTGATCCGCTCAAAAAACAAGCTTTCTTCCATTCCTTTGATTCTGATTCCGCTTGTGCTGTTCTTTCCTTTCTGGAATCTTGATGTGCTTGATATGGGGTATCGTCTTTTTTTGAGCGGAAGTTCTGTTACTCCATTGGTTCTGGCTTTGATGATTGGAAAGAACTGGAACAGATTTTCATTCCTTTTGCCAAAGATTCTTGTGGCCAGTCTGCTTTTTGCAGCGCTTCTTTTTTGGACGAAGGGTTTGTATGATATAAGAAAAAATCCTCCATACAAATATTACCGGTCCGTGGTTTCTGACATTGAGCTGGATGACGATTCTCTTTTGATCGCTCACCTTGGACTAAACCATGTGTATACCTACTACAAGAATCTGCGCTGGGCATTGAACTATCTTCCGGATTTTCCTGTTGCACGGCAAAAACTCTGGCGGCTTGCCTATGGTGCGGATGAAGACCAGGTCATGGCTGTTTTTGACAGTAAAGAATCAGCATATATGGAAGGCCTTGTTCGCCAGATTGACCATAATTATATTCTTGTAAGGGAAGATGTGTGGCAGGAATATCTTTTGCGGGAAGATGAAGCTATTGCGCAAACCTATTTGAACTGGTTTAATCCACACAGCTACAGACCTTCCTTCATCAGATAGGCTTGTGCTGGTTTACAATGATTTTGCTGGATGAGGCTGCTTGTAAACTTTGGGGCTGTCCAATAAGTTTGTATTGCGGTGGTTGAGCCCCTACGAGCACAGCTCTTCGGGAGACTCGCTACAAACACCTCTCAGGTGTTTGCTTAACGCTCCCTATGTCGAAACCACCACATTTAGTGTGATAGTCATTTCGACAGGTGGTTCCTGAGCCTGTCGAAGGGCTCAATGACCACTACAATTTATACTTTTGGGACAGCCCCTATAATCTTTGCGCGAACTTTTAATTGTTTTGCGAACTGCAAGATTAATGCGCGAACTGTTAGAATCGTCTTAATGGGCATTCAGAAAGCTTTACTTTTGGGCAAAGTTCAGCCATTTTTGTGGCAGAAAAATAATCGCAAAGCACATCCTTTGTGACTCTGGCTTGCGGGCCAATGCAGATTTCCTTGAAAAGATCTGAATATTTGATTCCAAGGCTTTCGGATGCGTTTCGAAGGTTCAGTATGTAGTACTTTTTGATGTTTGTTTCTTCCACATAAAAATGTGCTTCGCCCAAAAACTCGTTTACATTGTATGGAAGCGACACAAGACGGTATTCCTTTTCGCTTATAAACGACGGGTGCTTAAAAAGTGGTGAGCTTGTTATCAGCTTGTTGAAGACTTCGTGGATTTTTGCGCTGTTCTGGCCCTGGCTTTCTTTAATTATGGAAGCAATTTGATAGACGATTTCCAGATTGTCGCAGCTTTTTGAATAATTTACTTTGCAAAGTGGCGCATGGCCCTTTTCACCGATTTTTGAAAGCAGTTCCTGATCAAAGGCAATGCACACTCCCATACCGTTTTTTTGCGTATCTGGACCATTGGGCGGCATCATCTTCGTATTCGCTGAAGCAGGCTGCAAAACTTGAAAGTTTTTCGAAATCCTTAAGGTTTTCAGAAAAAAGGGCTTCCATTGCAGGAAAATCTTTTGGATCTAGCTGCTTTTTCACAGCAATCTTCAATTCATTTATGAAATACTGCATTTCCTGGCTGTCGTTCATTCGTCTAAGATTCCAAAGCCAGATTTCGCCGTTTGTAATGATGCCTCTCATGGCATTGAAGTCAGTGTAGTGATAAAGGTTCATGGCAATATTGTACCACAGGTTTGCAGAATGTAGAAAAAATTGAAATCTGAAAAAACTAAGGTATAATAATGAATGAACCACAGCAGTGTTTTTTCATTCGTTTTCTGCTTGGAATTGATGGAGGTTTGTCATGGTTGATTATACAGAAGGTTCGGGAAAACAATATCATACTGGGGTTGGGCCTGGAGATGTGGGGGAATATGTCATTCTTCCAGGCGATCCAAAACGATGTGCAAAGATTGCAGAACATTTTGAGAATGCAAAACTTGTTGCTGATGTGCGTGAATTCGTGACTTATACAGGAACTTTGGAAGGAGTGAAGGTTAGCGTAACTTCCACAGGAATCGGAGGACCTTCTGCAAGCATTGCCATTGATGAGCTTGCAAAATCTGGAGCCAAAACATTCATTCGGGTTGGCACTTGCGGCGGCATGCAGGATGATGTTCTTGGCGGCGATATTGTAATTTCCACAGGAGCTGTTCGCATGGAAGGCACAAGTCGTGAATTTGCGCCTATTGAATATCCTGCGGTTCCTGATCTGGATGTAACGAATGCGCTTGTAAAAGCGGCAAAAAATCTTGGTCTTCCTCATCATACAGGCGTTGTTCAGTGCAAGGATTCGTTTTTTGGCCAGCATGAACCTGAGATTATGCCTGTAAGCTATGAACTGGAAAACAAATGGCAGGCCTGGCTTAGAATGGGGTGTCTTGCAAGCGAGATGGAAAGCGCAGCTCTTTTCATTGCAGGAAGTTTCCTTCGCGTTCGGGTTGGTTCCTGTTTTCTTGTTGTGGCAAATCAGGAAAGGGCAAAGAAAGGCCTTGAAAACAAGCAGGCTCATGATACTGAAAGCGCAATTAAGACGGCGGTGGAAGCTCTTAGAATATTGATCAGGGAAGATAAAGAAAAAGGCCGTTAATGGAACTTCTAAAAATTTACAGTTCCTGGAAATCCTTAACAATCGTTTTTTTTATGTTAATTAAGGAGAATAAAGCTCGTAAAGGTTCTGTAATTGCAATTGGTGTTGAAGGGGATAAAGAACTGGAATCAATTGTTGACGATTTTGTATTTGTTCCAAAGATTGAAAACAAGGATTTTTATGCTTTGCCTATGCTGGTTTTGTGACAGCTTTTTGCTTTTTATATGGCAAAAGAATTGGGTTGTGATGTGGATCAGCCTAGAAATCTGGCAAAAAGCGTTA
>JAEDGP010000076.1 GCA_016297405.1 Treponema sp. | reverse complement strand
TGAAAATGGAGTTTGTCCAAAATGCGGCTATAAAAAACACTAATTTAAATCACAGGGGCTGTCCAATAAGTAATGAGTGTAGCGCTCATTGAGCCCTTCGACAGGCTCAGGAACCACTCGTCGAAATGACTGCTACACTAAATGTGGTGGTTTCGATAAACTCAACCACCGTAATGCTACCTTATTGGACAGCCCCTTGCATTAAAAAAATATAAACGGACTTGTGGTTTTTCAATCTGAAGTGCACCCCAATTATTGGACACTTTAACTAGGCATTTAGTTGGATTCTTTCCAATTTACGAGTTGAATGCTATTTAGATTTTTAAAATGTTTTGTATTGTTTGTAACCAATACAGCTCCTTTTTCAATAGCAAAAGAGCCGATAAGTATATCATCGTCATCAATAGCAATACCGCTTTTTCTCAAATATGCATATTGTTTAGCAGCTTCTTTCAGAACAGCTAAATCCATATACACAATACCACAATGATTTGCGAAAACCTCAAATCCAGCCTTTTGATTTTTAGGGTTGGAATATTCAAATCCACGCAGAACCTCATAGTAGACTAAATCTGGAATCTTTACGGCATCGAAAGTATATGCGTTTTTAAAGGCAGCAAGGACATTGGAATTGCCGTTCAGTAAGTCAATGATTACATTTGTATCCAGGAAATAAGTCATGCATTTTCCCTGAATTTCAATCCGCAACAAGAACGCAATTCGTCAGCTTCAGAATCATTTAGAGTGCCAAAAATATTGTCTACAAATGAAAAATCGACATTTTGTTTTGCCTGATAAATGTTTCCAATTTTATCAAGGTAAACAGAAACTTCTTCCAGAGCTGCTTCTGGCAAAGTCTTTATTTTTTCCATTACCATTTCGTACGACATTTTGCACCTCCGTTTAACATTATTATAGCATTTTTTTGAGTTTTTTGCATTAAAGATACTAGCTATTTGAAGAATTTGCCATTTTTAAGTTTTCTTCAATAAAACCAATTCTTTTGGCTATTTCTGTTTTGCTCAATTCTACCTCATTAGAAAGACTCAAAATACAATTGCGGTCTTCATCTGTGAAAAGTCCATCATTGCAATCTTTAAGAACAGTTAAGCGTAAGCGAAATATTTGCAAGTTTTTCTTTTTCGGCAAGTGATTCTCCATCAATTGTTCGTAAAACGAATTTATTATATTATATGTTCAGGAGCTAAATATGTCTAAGCAAATCAAACAAGTTATTTTTTGGGTTGGCGCTCTTATAATTGGCGTCATTTTAGGTTCGTTGCATGTTGAAGCAGTAGATAAGACCTGCAATTTTGTGGCTACTGTTTTTACCCGTCTTTTTAAATTCACAGCAGTGCCAGCAATTGCTGTTTCTGTTATGACCACACTTGCAATGCTTGGTGGAAACAAAGAAACGGGCAAAATATTCAGAAGAACTCTGATGTATACCCTTCTTACAACTCTTGCCGCTTCCACTCTTGCAGCCATTCTTTTCTTTGCAATTAATCCAGAAGTTCTTTCTACATCAGTTTATGAAGGTGTGGCAGAAGATACATTGGCTAGCATGAATTCTTCTTCATTCCTTGATTATTTTGTGATTGCTATTCCAGATAATATTCTTTATCCATTTGTTTCCGGAAATGTTCTTTCTATTTTAATTGTTTCGTTCTCTTTTGGATTTGCAATTTCCAGAATGAAAGAATCTGAAAAGAAAACTGCAATTTTGAACGTAATCAACGGTTTTCAGGAAATGGTCTTCATCGTAATTGGCTGGATCATCGCAATTCTTCCTGTTGGAATCATTGCATTTACCGCACAGCTTGTTTCTGATCTATCTGCAGGCATTGTTACAGACTCAATCGGCAGATATGTTGCAGTTGTTTTAAGCGGAAACTTGCTTCAGTTCTTTGTAATCCTTTCGATTTTCCTTTTGATTCGTGGAATAAATCCTGGAAAACATTTCAAGAACATGATTCCTGCCATCCTTACTGCTTTGTTCACAAAAAGCTCTGCCGCAACACTTCCTGTCACAATGGATTGTGTTGAAAACCGCGTAAAATGCCAGAAAAAGTTCTCACGCTTTATTTTGCCAATGTGCACAACAATCAACATGAACGGCTGTGCAGCTTTCATCCTGGTTACTTCCCTTTTTGTAATGAAAAACGGCGGCGTTGATTTGAACTTGATCACAGTTGTTTCATGGATTTTGATTTCTGTAATCAGCGCTGTAGGAAATGCGGGTGTTCCAATGGGCTGCTTCTTCCTTACACTTTCGTTGATGGCAGGAAAAGGCATGCCAATCGGTGTAATGGGAATTATCCTTCCAATCTATGCAATCATTGACATGATTGAAACAGCAGTAAATATCTACAGCGATTCCTGTGTTTGCGCAATGGTCAACAAAGACCTGGGACAAGCAGACGAGGAATCACCGGTTGCGTAATCTGTCAACACCTATTCAGCAGAATCGAATTTGATTTTGCTGAAGCGGCCTGTATTTATCAAAGCGCGAACAATTTCGTCGGCAATTACGGCGAAATAAACGCCAATCATGCCAAAATGCAGGCCAAAAACAAACAGGCAGGCAACGCTTACAACAAATATGGTTCCAAAAATCTGGGTGAAGAACATCCATTTTGTGTCTCCATAACCACGTATTCCGTTGCCAACAATCATATTTCCAGATTTTCCAAACAGATTTATTGAAATCAAAAGCAGATAGATTGCTGAATTGTTTATTACACCAGAATCCTGAGTGAATACGCCAAGAATCTGTTTTGGAAAAATAAGCGAACAAACAACAGTGACAGCGGCCAGCATTGCCGACCAGATGTAAGCAGTGCGCACTGTATTTCTGAAAAGTTTTATATCGTTTGCGCCAGTTGCTTCGCCACATACAGTCATTGTACTGTTTCCAAGAGCACCCACAATTACTACAATAAGTACCTCAAAGCTGAATACGATCGTATATATTCCGGCCGCAGTTTCGTTAATTGAATTCAAGATGCGGATAATCCCCAGGTTTCCAAGCTGCCATGTAAAATCCTCAAAAGCTGTATTGATTCCAAGTCGTGACGAATGTAAAAATGGTCCGATCTTTGCTTTCATCACAGATGAAAAGCGAGGGCGTGTGGTAATCTTTCTTGATTTTACGAATACAATTGCTCCAAACAACATACCTATGTATTCTGAAATTGTAGTAGCTAATGCTGCTCCCTTGATTCCAAGTTCAGGAAAGCCCCAGTTTCCAAAAATAAGACAATAATCAAGCACAATGTTTGATGCAGAGCGGATGATTGAATAAGTTGCAAGATGCTTTGTATAGTTTGAAGTCTGAAGCAAAACAATAAAACTTGCCCCAAATCCCATTACCAGGAATGTTGGCGCATAATAAACTGCGTAATCTACGCAATAATCCATTACTTTTTCGCCTACACCCATAAGTGTGAATACAAAGCGGCAGCAGAAGGTCCAGAACAAAAACAAAATGATCGGTATGATATTGTTAAATTTAACCAATGATGCTGCATATTCTTCGACTTTTTCTTTGTTGCCTTCGCCAATTGCCTGACTGATCAGAATGGAAGCACCAACAGACAGTGAAAAAACGGCCGAAAGAGTGGCCCAAATAGGAGTTGATGCGTTTCCTACTGCGCTCATGTAAAGAACATCTATTCGTCCAAGAAAGATGCGGTCAATTAGCATCTGAACCTGGCTAATAAGGTTACTGAGCATGATAGGAATAAAAATTTTGAGTATTTTTTTCTTATATTCTTTCATATCTTTAATATAATATCCTTAAGAATTATTGCCATAAATTTTCATCAATGAAATTGCAATGCGCGAACATTTTCGTCTTCGTCGCTTTCCCTCTCTTTATCCAGAATCTTAATTTTCACTATTACCTGCTGGTTCTATTCTTTTACAGTAATTTTTGCAGGTCGCGGCTCTTTAAACATCTTTTTAGGAACAGAAGAATGCCATTTTTTGTTAGTCTTCAGATTCAATGCACGGCAAACAATAGCCGCAAGATCCCGCCCTTCAAGTGAAAGCTTTGTATTTTTTGGAACAGTCTTTCCAACTGCGCCAAAATAAACACGACTTTCCGAAAGGGTGTTTCCACCATGCCCTTTAAAAATACCGCCATGATCAGCTGTAAGAATGAAAAGCGTATCTTCAAGGATGCCAGCTTCCTGGGCAGCCAGATAAATTTCAGCCACATAATCATCCACAGCCTCTAACGCTGCAAAATAATCCTTTGTGCAATAACCCATATTATGACCAGCGTGATCAACCGAATCAAACTGAACAAAAACCAGCTCAGGTTTTTCTGCACGAATATAATCTGCAGCTTGCTTTGCAACTTTATCATCGGTGCCGGTGCCAGTCACCACACCAATTCCCTGCTCAATGATACCCTTGTAAATTGGAGCCCAGCCGCAAAAAGCACCAAGCTTTGCTTCAGGATGAGTTTTTCTGGCCAGGGAAAAAATTGTTGGATACGCTTCAAATTCGTAAGGATAATTATCAACCCGCTCATTCGTAAGCATGTGCACCTGAGGTTCTATGCCTGTAAGCATTGAGCCCCAACATTCAGCGCTAATTGTAGGCTTAGAAGCTTTGCATTTTGGAGTCCAGACACCATTAGAAAAAATCGCATCAATATGGGGCGTATTGCATTTTCCCTCAAAAGTTCCAGCCCCATCAATTCCCACCACAATCACATGCTTGTAAACCGTCCAATCAGGATTTTCATTTTCATCCAGAATTTCCGCAACAGTCCTCTGCTGTTTTTCCCTAATCATCTTGTCCAAAATCTTTGGATCATCAATCTTTTTTGTTGAAGAACAACCTGTTATAAAAACCGAAATAACACAACTAAAAATAATTTTCAGATTCTTCATTATCTTAATCCCATAATTCCATGATATTCTAAAAAAATAAACATTATATGTCCACACAAGTTTCATTTTTTTTGGGCAACGGCCGGGCTTTCCACCGTTCCGCGTCCAGCGCTCCATTCGCCTTAAAAACTTCGTTTTACGGCGAACGCCTTCGGCGCGGTTACAATCCCTGTTGCGTCTGGAATGTTGCCAAAACAGCAAATATCTTCTAAATTCCCAATATATGAAGAAAATCGTTTTGTTTTTAACAAATGCAATACTGGTCATGTCATTATGCAACCCACTTTTTGCTTACGATTCGGTAATGGAAGGCCAAAAACAAATACGAATAAGCCAGACAAAGTATTTTGACATTATTTTCCCAGAAAAGTCAGCACAAAGTGCACAAATCCTGTTTGAAAAAGCAGACGAATTTTATGAAGACCTGAAGACAAAACTTAATCTTCAAAACGATTTTCGACTTCCTGTAGTAATTTCTCCAGCCCAGGATGAGTTCAATGCATATCAGTCCTGTGCACCATTCAATCACATCGTTGTTTTTGATACACCCCCGGCCGCCAAAAACTCATTCTTTGACCAGGAACTGCTGAACACTTTTCGCCACGAACTTATACATGCAGTAACCTTCAACCTGCGAAGCCGCTTCCTTTATAATTTCAATAGAATTTTTGGCGACACCTGGAATCCTGCCCTGCTTACCACAACCCTGGCTATGGCTGAAGGCGCCACCGTTTCAATGGAAAGCGATGCAGGACAAGGTCGAATGAATTCTGGCTTTCATTTGAATCTGGTTCGGCAAGCCAAAATACAGGGAAAATTCCCAAAATACTCAGAAATTCAGGGCGCAATGGACATATACCCTTCAGCAGGTGCCAGTTATTATTTTGGTGGCGCCTTCAGCTGGTACCTTCAAAAAACCTATGGAATGGAAAAATATGCTCAATTCTGGTACCGCTGCGTAAACCTGAAAAGCCTTACATATTTTGGAGCATTCAAAAAAGTTTATGGAATAAGCATAAAAAAAGCATGGCAGGACTTTTACGAATCCATAGAAGTACCACCAGTTCAGGCAGACCCTGTGGAAGAAGAATTTTCCATTCCCCTAAACGTAAAATCAAACAAAAAGAAAAGTCTTTTTATGTGTCTGGCCGGCAACGGCAAAAAAATCATATATTATGACCAAAACGAAAGCACAATCCGCCAAAGCATTGGCCCGGAATACAAAAATGATCGCAAACTCCTCAAAATTCCAGGCATCACATCCCTAAGCTTAAGCCAGGATGGCCGCTACCTGGGCATAACACAGATGAAACAGCAATACCATCCCACATCTGTGAGCAGCATATACGATCTTAAGCAAAAAAAAACCTTTACCCTGAAACAAAAGAATCTTCGGGAAATTTGCATATTTAATAACGGCAACACAACTTACGCCGCGGCCATCAAAACCTTTTCCCAGTATTCCACACTATGCATATATAGCCTGGAAATGCGCAAAGGCAAAATAAAGAAAGCCCATCCCGTCCTTTCAAAACAATTTTCCTTTGGCCAGGGAATCTTTTCTCCATGCGGAACAACAGACGGCAATCTTTTCTTTATTTTGAAACAAGGCCCTGCATATTCAATCGTCAATCTGGAAATGCAAACCGGCAATTATAAAGAATACCCCATGCCACAAGGCATTATCCTGCAGGGCCTTTCGGTTGTAAACGAACAATTTGCAGACAATGCTGCCAGGCTTTCCTTTTGCTATGCCACAAAAAATCAAGGCCCACGAATCGGAAGCCTTACCACAGGCCAAAAACCAGAAATTGGACTTAGCAAAGTTGATGTTGCCGGCGGTGTTTTTTCCACAGCCTATGCAGGAAACAAAAAATTTGCCTATATTGGTGAATTTTTCAACGGCAAGCAGATCTTTCTGCTGGATTCGTCAAAAATAAAGTCTCAAAGCCTGTCTGTTGCTCCAAAAACACTTTCCGAAAAATACGAAAACCAAGAAGCTTGCACCGAAAACCTTTCTGTAATTAAAAATTCACACAATTTCAACCTGCCATTATACATGATTAAAAAGCAAGGCACGCTGGTTCCGCTAGGACTTATGAACACTTACGAAGTAAATTCTTCAGTTGATACATTCAATACACGCATTCTTCCATTGGGACTTACTTACGTAACCAGCACACCTTGGACAATACCAATAATTGCACTTTCAGGTGGCTATAATTACACCACAAACTCCGCAGCCTTTGGAACATTTGTCTATGGCGGCTCCTATCAGACAGATTTTTTTAACTACTCTTGCCTTGCTGATGTGGAATTTGATTCTCAGGGTTTCAAGCAAACCTATGGAAAGCTGGATTTTTCAAACAACATACCGCTTACCGCTCTTTTCAGTCTGAATCTTTCGGAAGATTTTCAGCTTCTCTATGGTCGACAGTCAAATCTGCAGGAAAAAGGAATATTTGAAATCCTTTCAAGCCCTTTAGATATGAACTTTCTTACAATTAAAAACAAAGCTTCCGTTTCTGTTGGAAACATCCATCACAGCGGCAAAGGCCATTTCGACTATTCAGGATTTGCCTTTGGTGCCTTTTACAATCAGAAATTCCTTCGAAAAATCACAGAACCGGCCTGGACTGCCCGAAACTTTCAAAATATTGGTCTTGCTCTCAACATAAAAAACTCATTTTTAAGGCCTTCTACTTTCCAGACCGAAATTTTCCCCACTGAATCTTACATTGCAGCTGCCTATGCAAATCTTATGCTTTTTGACGCAGAAATTCAAAAGTCCACTAATTTTTTGCCGCTATTCTATTTCAACCGTCTGAAAATTAACATCAGTTATCTTGCAAAATTTGCGAATGAAAATAAAACCCCATTAAAATCCTGGGCCATCGCACAGCTGCCAGAACATTTTACAAACATAAAAGACGGCAAATTCGAATATTTTGACCAGGTCACACTTACCGCATCATTATATGCCACACCAAACATTGGCGGCCTTGCAAGACCAAGCTTCCAGTTTTCATTGAATGCAGAACTGAACTATCGATTCTATGCAGAACCTGACCAAAAGCAGCTGGCATTTGGAATTTACACAAATTTTGGCACTTTGAAGCTTTAACATAAAATTTTTTGGCACAAACTGCCAGTTTTTTGGCATGCTCCACACATCTTTGTGGCAAATCGTAAACCGCCATATATGAATCACCACATCAGTTAATGGCAGATAACTGTGTCCCTGATTCTTTACATGCTGACCATTTTCCAATTTTTCATTCATTGATTTTGATTTAGAACAAATCGCATAATTGGCTTAAATCTGTTTTTTCAGCGAACAAAAATTTTCTTGTATCCTCATCGCATGGGGACAAATCGGGAATCATTGCTACTTTAAGGCCGGCACTATATGCACTTCGCACTCCATTAGGCGAATCCTCTACCGCAAGACATTCTTCTGGTTTTAATCCAAGGTCTTTTACAGCATACAGATACACATCAGGAGAAGGTTTTCCTTCTTTCATGTCCCCGGCAGAAATGATTTTATCAAAATATTGCAAAATCCCCACCTGATTCAAATAGCGTTCAGACCTGGATACCGGGGACGCAGTGGCAATTGCTCTTATAATTCCCTTTTCTTTTAGATAGGAAAGAAATTCCACTGCACCTTTTTTTATCTGAAGGCCATTTTTTTGAATCAGATCTTCCATTATAGACGTTCGAAACGCTACAACTTTTTCATAATCAAAATCAGGATCACCAGAAAATTCTTTCAGTGTCTGCTGCACAAAAGGTTTTCCCAAAGAGCGAATATAAAGATACTGCTCGTCCGTCATTTTGTAGCCAAAATGTTCAAAAGCCTTTGGCCATGCAATCTTGAAATATTTTTCTGTATCGATTAGAGTTCCATCTAAATCAAAAACAACTGCTTTAAAATTGAACATGAACAAAATTATAGCACAAATTTAAGAATATTGTCTGTCCTTTCATAGAACCACTTTTCATAACCTACGACCATGAACCATCGATAAAGTCATTACAGCCAATTTTTCAACAGCTGCACAAAAACCTTAGTGCAAATCTGGTTTTTGAAGAACTTCTTCCATTGTGTATTGCTGGATCTGCAGACCCAAATGCTTATAGAAACCTACAGCATCCGGATTGCATTCCCAGGCAT
>JAEDGP010000018.1 GCA_016297405.1 Treponema sp. | reverse complement strand
AACGCTTAAAGCCTTGACTTCGCCGTTTTTAGGGTTTGTAATAAACCCTAAATGCAAAAAACCGTCTTTACCGGCGGCAAATCTTCCCTGGAAGATCTGCCGCATTCAAAGACGGTTTTTTATAAGGTTTGCATCACCCTATTTAAGACAAGCGGAAATGCGCTCAAGAACCTTTTTTCTGTCAAGTGGCTTGATGATGTAGTTCTTAGCACCAAGAAGAAGTGATTTTTTTACCAATTCTTCTTTTCCAAGAGCACTAACCATTACAACTCTAGCGCTTTTATCAAAGGCCATAATCTGTTCCAACGCAGTAATACCATCCATCTTTGGCATGGTGATATCCATTGTTACAAGGTCAATGTTTGGTGCAAGTTCCTTGTACTTGTCTACTCCTTCCTTGCCATCTGCAGCAGTTGCAACAACTTCATAGCCTTCGCTTGTTAGAATCTGACCAAGCTGCTTTGCAACGAACATGGAATCGTCAACAATCATTACACGGAAAGTTGTTCCGTCAGCTCTTACGCCTTCAGGCGGTCTTTCATTAATTGAAGGAAAATCTTGTTTAGTTTTCATAGTACATCTCCTGAATTATGCGCGCTCACGAATCGCAACGTTTACTTCTATTTTACCACATTCTGTGATAAGCGGTACAATAAGTGCCTCTACATTTTCTGAACCGCCTCCAAGGGCAGCAATTTCCATTTTCTGACCAGCAAACAAAGCTGGTGGCGTAAGATCGAACTTAAAATTAAGTTCATGGAGCTTGGTAACAGCCTGAGCTGTAATCAAATTAGCAAGCTCACTGATTGTAGCTTTTGCAAGGTCATCAAAAGCTGGCAAAGTTTCACCATTCATCTTTGAAGCAATGTTCAAGGCAGTTTCCATAGTCATATCAAAAAGGACACGACCTTCAACATCACCAGCAAGACCTACCAAAGCAGCAACACCCATCACTGGCATAGCAGTAGACTTAAGATAAAGACTACCGCGCTTTACATCAGCTCCGCCCAAAACTTCCTTCAAAACTCTGTACGAAGTTTCTACGAAAGGATTAATATACTCGACTCTCATTTAGAACCCCTCATTTTATTGTTTATTATACGCAGTCAGCATACCAACAGTATTCTCGACAAATCCTGAAGAACCAGGAATTACTTCGTTTTCTCCAACAATGAGCAAACCGTTACCTTTCAATTTTTCTTCAAAATCGGAAAGTACATTCTTTAGACAGTCATTGTCTATAAAAGGCAGAATATCCCGTGCAAAAATTAAATCGGTTACAGGAAGCGCATTTGTATGCTGACAATCATGATACTCAAACATGATTGAATCCTTTATCTGCCCACTGAAGGTCAATTTTCCAGAAGCAGTCTTTGAAAGGAACGGAGCAAACCATGAATCACCCATATTATCAGGAACATTGAGCATCGGAGCATTTGAAATACTAAGAAGATCAACGTCTTGTGCATAGATTTTAATCTTAGAATCAGGATATCTTTCGGTCAATACACAAGCAAGACAATAGGTTTCATAACCTTTTCCACAACCTGGATTCCAGACAACAATCTGTTTTGCAGCATTATCTGGAAGTATTTTTGCAACAGCATCTGCATATTCCTTTGTCCACCAGGTATCATTTGATGTAGACCAATACTGTCCAAGAAATTCCATTGCATCAGCTTCGCTCTTTAATTGGCAATTTGATCCACGGCTTGCTTTCCATTCTTCAAAGCGTTTAGAAACCCAAGCCTTATTTATTTCAGAAACATTAAAGTTTCTGAATGTCTTAAGATTTTCAATAACAAACTGCAGATTCTGATCCGATCCAGCCGAAGAAGTCCCAGGAACAGATGGTTCGATTGACGACTTTACTTCAGAAGATACAGAAGAACTTTCTGCACCAGCTTCTACCTTTGAAACAAAAGCTCTCTGAACAGGATGTTCAATCTGTGGGCGTCTGTCATTAACAACCACATTTTCTACTTTTTTTGCAGCTTCAGTTGTACCTTTTGTAAAAATTCTATGTATATCCAAAAGGATATACAATCTTTTTTCGCTTTCTACAACACCAGAAATATACTTGATATTAATATCACTGAACAAAGGATGAGGTGGCTGAATATTGCTCTTCTGCACACCTACAACTTTATCGATTTTATCTACAATGATTCCAAAAGTCTGTTCTTCAACACTCAAAATCAAAAGATTTTCAAGTGCTGAATCATTTTTTTCCTGAACCGGAATTCCGAAGAAAATTCGCATATCAAGAATTGGAATGATTTCACCACGAAGGTTATATACACCAACCACAAAAGACAATGTATTTGGAACATAAGTAAAATGTCCTGCTTTTGCAATTTCCTTAACATTCATGATGTCAATGGCATATTCTTTTCCCGATAGGGAAAATGTTACCATTTTGAAATCAACAGTAACCTGTTTCTGCCTATCATCTTCACGCAAATCTCTTTCAGCTACTGAATAACCGGCATCTACCATTGTAGATTCGTCTGACACAAGTATAGACTCAAGCTTCATAGATACCTCACTGAACTGCCTTGCTTTCAAGGACACGATTTGGAACGCCCCCCTGATTTACACTTAATTCAAGGAGCTGACTAACATCAATGATAAGAGAAACGGAACCATCACCAAGTATAGACGCACCAGCAATTCCAGGAGAACTTGTATACTGGTCGCGCAAAGGCTTGATAACTACATCTTCTTCACCGATGAGGGAATCAACCATGATTCCCACTTTTTTATCTTTTGAACCAACAATTACTATATTACAGTAATCATCCTGAACAGAACCTTTAATGTTAAAGATTCTCGAAAGTCTAAGCACACTTATAACTTCATCTCTTACATTCAAAACTTCATAATTATCGATTACCTTTATTTCATCATATGGTATTCTCTGACTTTCGATAACAGAAGCAACAGGAATAGAGTAAACTTCCTTACCGACCCTAACAAGAAGCCCCTGGATGATTGCCAAAGTAAGAGGAAGTCTAATGCTGAATGTAGTACCCTTTCCTTTCTCTGACGAAACTGTAACAGTACCGTTAAGCTTGTCAATCATTGTTTTCACAACATCAAGACCAACACCACGACCAGAAACATTTGAAATCTTATCTGCGGTAGAGAAACCTGGCATAAAAATCAACTGATGAGCTTCGTTTTCTGTAAGAACCTTATCCGGATGGATAAGCCCCTTTTCAACAGCCTTTTTCTTTACCTTTTCTGCATCAATTCCAGCACCATCATCTGAAATATCGATAATGATAAGGTTTCCTTCATTTGAGGCCTTCAACAGAACACGACCTGTTTCACTCTTTCCGGCAGCGATACGCTTCTCAGGAGATTCAACACCATGATCTACCGAGTTTCGTACACAATGCATGATAGGATCAAGCAAATCTTCCACAACAGATTTATCAAGTTCTGTATCTTCACCTTCAATTACAAGGTCTATTTTCTTATTAAGATCACGCTGCAAATCGCGAACTACACGAGGGAATCGGCTGAAAATCTGGTTGATAGGAACCATTCGAATCTTCATTACCCCTTCCTGAAGTTCCCCAGCAATGCGTCCAAGATTCTGAGTTGAAGAACGAAGCTTTACATTAAGAGCCTTAAGCTCAGCATCATCACTTTCAAACAGAGTATCGATTTCGCCAAAATCGGCAAGCATTTCAGCTCTTACATCTTTTACAGAACGACCATCTTTCAACTGTTCCAGATAACGAGGCAAAGACTCAAGCATCTTGTGAACAGCAGTTTTCATCACGTTTTCAGCAGCCTGAAAATGATTGAGTTCATCGCCCAAAGTTGCAGCAAGCTGATTGAACGATGCTTTAGCAATTACAATTTCACTTACAAGATTTAAAAGATAGTCAATTCGTTTTGAATCAACACGCAACACAGAACTCTGCTGCACAGCGTGTGAAGAGCCTTTTTCCCCTTCTTTTTTTTCCTCTACTTTCTTGGCAGCCGCAGGTGCAGCCGCAGGTTTTGACTCAACTTCAACCACAGGAGCTTCAACCTTTTCTTCTGCAACAACAGCTTGCACTACAGGAGCAGGCTGTGCCACTGGTGCTGTCTGCTCTGCAGAAGCTGCGGATGAACTTGCTGAAACAGGTCCATTGATTACCTGTGCATCTGTACACAAGGTTACATCTCCAAGAAAGGCAACATCTTCAATCTTTTCACCTTGTTCAGAAGAAGCAAGATAATAGTAAACACACTCATAGAATTCATCTTCATAAAGTGCATCAAAATCAGGAACCGTTTTAAGAACGCTACCCAAAGCCTTAAGTGCTGCAAACACCTGAATTCCACCAACAGAATTCATAGGATTATTTTCATCGAACTGAACGGCAACACGCCAAAGTTTCTGAGATCCTTCAAGGGCAGATTTCAGTTCTTCGTAATCTGACTCTGTCAATTCAGGATATTTGAAAACAGACTGTTCCTGAACAACTGGAGCAGCAACTGGCTGAACCACAACTTTTGGAGCTGCTGCAACTTTTGACTTCTTTTCGCCTTTTTCAGGAATATATGCGTGAAGTTTAGACACAACATCATCGATATTTTCTTCGTATACGCTTCCGTTGGCTCTAGCTTCAAGCATTGCTTTAATAATATCTATTGAAGAAAGCAAAAGATCCACAACATCTTCATCTACGGAAAGTCTATCTGATCTGATTTCATCAAGAACATCTTCAACTGAATGTGTAAAATGAGACAGTTCCATCATCTCAACAGTTGCAGACCCACCCTTTAGAGTATGGGCAGCACGGAAAATTTCATCCACCGCTTCATGATTATTTGGATCATTTTCGATTACGAGAATATTGCTTTCAAGTGTTTCGACCTGCTGTTCAGCTTCTGCAAAAAAGTCTTTCAGCAACTCTTCATTATTAGGATCAAGGTAATCACTCATATATAAAATATTATATACAGTAATTTCCATAATTCAAGAAAAAAAAATCAAGATTCTAGTTTAAGAAAAATAAAAATAACATTTTTTTTATCATATATTTTTAAACACAAACAAAATAAACAATCGAAGCGATTGTTATTCAACAAAAATCACAACTTTGATATTATATGAGCATGATAAGAAGAAATACTGGCTTTGCCAATTTGACAGCGGGATACCTTTTCCCGGAAGTTGCTCGCAGACGTCGCGAGTATGCAGAAAAAAATCCACAGGCTAAAATAATCAGTCTTGGAATCGGTAATACGACAGAACCTTTGCCACAGTTCATTGCAAAAGCAATGGCCGACTACGCAATGGCATTGGCTACTCCTGAAGGATATTCCGGATACGGAGACGAACAGGGAAACAGCGACCTTCGTGCCAAAATTGCTGATGTATGGTACAAGGGTATGGCAAGTGCAGATGAAGTTTTCATCTCTGATGGTGCTAAATGCGATATTGCCCGTATCCAGACTTTATTTGGATCAAAAGTAAAGATTGCCGTTCAAGACCCAGCCTACCCCGTTTATGTTGACGGCTCCGTAATTGCAGGAGCTGCAGGAAAAAACAATGGAAAGGGATATAAAGGCGTTACATACATGCCATGTACCCCGGAAAACAACTTCTTTCCTGACCTGTCCGTTGTAAAAAAGAACAGCATCATCTACTTCTGCTCACCAAACAACCCTACAGGTGCATGCGCCACAAAAGAACAGCTCAAAACCCTTGTTGATTTTGCGAATACCCATGGCTGCATCATCATTTACGATGCGGCATACCGAGAATTCATACGCGACCCGAACCTTCCAAAAACTATTTTCGAAATCGAAGGTAGCCGCACATGTTCAATTGAAATCAACTCCTTTTCAAAACCAGCCGGATTCACAGGTGTTCGACTTGGATGGAGCATCGTTCCAAAAGAGCTTAAATTTTCAGATGGCACAAGTGTAAACAAGGACTGGAACCGCGTTATGACAACTCTTTTCAACGGTGCATCAAACGTAGTACAGGCTGGAGGAATCGCATGTCTTGAACCAGAAGGAATCAAGGCAATGAAAGATGTAATAGACTACTATCTTGTAAACGTCAGGAAAATCGAAGATACACTTAAAGGCGAAAACTTCAAGAAAGCTGGCGTAGAAATCTATTCAACAGGAAACAGTCCTTATGTCTGGGCAAAATTCCCTGGACTCAAGTCATGGGACGTATTCGACAAGATTTTAAACGAAGCAAACGTTGTAACCACTCCTGGTTCAGGTTTTGGACCAGCAGGAGAAAGTTTCATCCGCTTCAGTTCATTCGGCCATCAGCAGTCAGTTGCTGAAGCTTGCGAAAGACTTTCAAAGCTTTCCTTCTAGGGAACTCCATACATAAAAAAACTGCCTGTCAAGAAAGACCTTCAGATATCTTCTGAGAGGCCTGAACCTGGCAGGCAGTTTTTTTCACTTTTACTAGAACTGGCTTTTATAACCTATCTTTACCGACCAGCACGAAGCCCCGTTTCCATCAAAAATATCTGTTGGCCGAACCTGAAGCATGGTATGCAATTCCCCATTACAGAAATTTGTCTGCAGATATGGAGAAACAGACAAGGTCCAGTCATCAAAGAGATCTTGCGGAGCAAGAAGCGCATCAAAATATTTTCCATTAAATGAAAGCTGGCTTGAAAGGCCAAACATCAAGGTTTTTGTTCCTGAATTAAATGTATTAGAGAAGACATCCAGATTTGCTCCGAAAGTGCCGTCTATCAGATAAAATTCATCTGCAGAATCAGCTGGCAAACTAAAAATCGTGATATTTACATTCACCTGGGGAAATCTGAATCTTGGCTCCATAAGAATATATGTTTTGTCAGCCGCGATTTCGAAAGTGGAATCTTTTTTTGTAAGAGGCACTTCAGAAGTTCCTGCTTGCAGATACAATGAATTAGTATACTTGTTTCCAAACAACATATTGAATGCGCCGCGACAATAAAGCTTATCGATTACAAGAAAAGCATCCGAATCACCGCTGCTTAATGGAACCCCAATTCCACAAGCCATATCAAAGGCAAAGAATCTGAACACACAGCCAAAACGGGCATCTGAATTCCAAACATAACTATCATCCAGCTCATGGTTTACATACACATAAAGTCCTGTTGCAACAGGAGCCGAAGTAAAATGAATCACATCAGATCCACCCACTCCGAAAAGCGGATAGATTACGGAACCTGCAAGGCCAAGCCAGCTTTCCGTAAGACGGGAAGAAATAGGCTGTATTCCAAATTGTCTTCTGAGGAAAATATCTGAACCAATGGGTTCGTAGGTCCCTGCAAAAACACTTAAATAATTCTTAACCGAATAGAACTGGGTGCGAAGAATCAATGAAATTTCATCAACCTGAAACTGGGCATCAGTTTTGGTAAAAATCGAATCTTCCAGAAGATTTGCCGTCCCAAGAGAAAACTCCATGTGGGTAATGACATTTTCTGAAATATTGAATTGACCTGAAAAAAACGACTGTACTTTCAAATCAGGATCAAACCCCGAAGACTGGGGATCTGACGAAAGGTCGGCCTTGGCACCGGCAAACCCCGAAAAGAACACATCTGCACTTATGTCAGCGGCCACAAAAACAGAAAAAATCAAACTAAATATGAAACATTTATTCTTTATCACTGCATGCTCCCGTAATTAAAAAAAGCGACTAGTTTACCATTTAGATTATCGGCAAAAACCGCTCTTTTCTTTAATCCACCTTTACAAGATGCAGCGGAGCCGATTTTTTTTATGAAAGCATCAGCCAAAAAGTCCACCAAAGGGAATATCAAGTCTTCTGCACAAATCATTATAGGAGTGCAGATCGTTACGCTGGGAAAATCCTGTTACATAAAGGCCGCATTCCCCCTGAGCTTTTGATGCAACATTAACATCAGCAGCACTTTCATGACAGGAAACATCAATGGCATGATTTACAACACCATCACGTGAATCCACTACTTTCATTGAGCTGCCGGCTGCAATTTCGAAATCCTTCGACATGTTCAGAAAATGGGTACATGCCAAAACAATCACATCGCAGCCAGATTTTCTGAAGAAATCAACGGCAGGCTCAACAGCTTTAAGTCTCTGATCCAGAGTAGAATTGAAATAATTGTGCTCTATAAAAGATATAAGATCGGGATCTGCCCGACTTATAACTTGACAATCATTTGCGAAATCCCAAATCAATTTTTTTGTATATGGGTGGCTGATTGAGGCATTTGTTGCAAGCAATCCAATC
Organism: Treponema sp.; assembly: GCA_016297405.1. Classification (GTDB taxonomy): domain Bacteria; phylum Spirochaetota; class Spirochaetia; order Treponematales; family Treponemataceae; genus Treponema_D. Next base: position 24,698 of record JAEDGP010000018.1, on the reverse strand, counting down.
TTTCGTGTTTTAGAAATCATAGCCGCAGGTTTTATCGCAGGCACAGTACCAACAAAAGGAGTGGAAGGAAAGCGTCTGCGCATCTCTTCCAGTGCAGTGACGGAAATCGTGTTGCAGGCAATCACAATTGTAGAAGGATCCCATTTTTCAATGATTTTTTTGACACAATTGCACGAATTTTCGATTATCTGCTGCTCTGTCTTTTCGCCATAGGGAAAATTAGCCGTGTCCCCTACATACACCCATGAAGAACGAGGCCTGATCTCCAAAAGATGTTTCATATACGGAATACCACCTACCCCTGAATCCAGAAATGCAAAATCAACAGACATAACACCTTCCCGAAATGAAACGAAATATTTTGTTCCGTTCAGCTCTAGATAAATAATAAACGTTTGACTAATCAAGCGCAATACTTTAACATTTAACCATGTTCTCCTTAAACAAATGTCTTGTTCGTGCCTGCACCCATCAGGCCATTTCAACTATCGATGAAAACGGAAACATAACCGAAAACAAAGGTTATTGTCTGGATCATATTCCAAACCCGGGAAAAACACAGGAAGACATAAAAAACTACATCAAGAACCATGATGTAATTGTTGGACTGAATGCCGCAGGTCTTACATTTTTGAATGTAGATCTTTCAAACAAAAGATTCTTTAGCTGCAACTTCATGCACACAACATTCACAAATGTACATGCAAAAGATTTGAAGCTTAGGATGTGCCACTTTGACTTTGCCGTTTTTCTTGACTGCAATCTGATCAATTCCGATATTCAGTTTACTTCATTTGCAGGCTGCACGTTTTCTAACACACTTTTTACCGGAAGCGATTTGTTCCTGAATAACTTCAACGGAATATCGGCCCTTCAATCCTCCTTTGATGACTCTGACCTTTACAATTCCAGATTCATAAACGCCAAGCTGATAAACACTTCATTCAGAAACTGCAATGTAAAAAAAACACATTTCATCGATCTGAAACAGGAAAATGTCTCATTCAAAATGTCAAATACCAGAGAAGCCTTATTCGATGAGGAAGGAAGTGAACTGTTCATGGATCTGGGGTTTGGCAACAACGAAAGCCAAATACAGGAAGGCGGAAAATGAAAGTCTACTACTATTTAAACAGAAGCGGCTTTTCCAACTGCTACATAATTGCCAACGAAAAAAACAAAGAGGCTATTCTCATCGATCCAGGACAGGTTACCGAGGGACTCATAAACAGATTAGAAGAAAACAACCTTTCGCTTACGTCCGTGCTTATAACCCATAACCACAAAAACCACGTTCAGGGACTTAAAACTTTGCTGAAAATCTATTCCCCAAGAATTTATGGTGCCGACCTTGAAATCGAAGGCGTTACAACCACTGTAATTTCAGGAGATGGAAAAATAAAACTTGCAGGTCTGCTGGTTCATCACATGAGTCTTCCTGGCCACACTGCCGACTCAATGATTTACAAAATCGAAAATGCAATCTTTTCAGGAGATTCCATTTCAGCTGGCACAATAGGATCCACAAATTCCAGCTATTCAAGGCATATTCTTAAGCGTAACATAGAAGAAAAGATTTTTTCTTTGCAGGACAACACTGTAATTTTTCCAGGACACGGCCCACTGACAACTGTAGGTGCTGAAAAAAGCTTCAACATAGGATTCCGTAAACAAAAATACACAGATTAAGTGTAAAAAGACAAAATAAAAAAACACCTTCCAAAACCAAACATATTTCGATTCGGAAGGTATTTCCAATCAAAAAAGAACTTTATCTTTTAGTTTTTATTTATCTGACAATCATGCCAACTCTTCCGCAGGCAAGTCCCCATCTATCGTTTACATAGGATTCAAAAAATCTACCCGTATCTTCAAAAGTCACGCCATTGTTGCCACGTACCCACTGACAAAGCTCTGGCATATAGGAGATAACAGAACCCCTGTTTCCAAGATGCACAAAATACTTTCCAACCCTATCAAGATGCTGTTGCATAACGTATGCCATAAATTCATTTGTCATAAGATATTCATCATCGGTATCATATCCAAGCTGAGGCTGCGACTTGAAATAACCAATAACAAAATCATAGCTGTTAGAATCAATTGAGCCAAAAGCTGCACCAGAGACATTACGGAATTCTTCATCAATAAAAAACAATCCGTGAAAAAGCTCATGGGCACACAAAGAATACCTTGTACCATAAGGAATCTGCAGCGAAAGTGAAATTACGGCTCCCGAACCAGCAACGTATCCATCTGAAGTTGAAAGAATTACACCATTTCTCAAAAGTATTTCCTTGAGAATTTTCTCTTTTTCGTTAAGAATCACCTGGGATTTGTCTACTGCATTGAAAAAAGAAGCCATTGTCTGCGAACTAAAATCATAGGCATTGAAACCATGGAAATCTTTTATTACTTCATCAGGATGTACAGTCCCCTTGTATCGAGCTTTTTCCGCAAAGAAGGCAAGCCTTTTGAAAAACTGATCTTGCACAACATAATCACGGGTATCAAAAATCAGGACAGATGGAAACCTGTCCCATTTATAAAGCTCATACTCGCTGTCACGCCAGCGCACATTTTTAAAGCCAGGCAACAGGCCAGGATCTGTTGGAACAGGTTCCAGAAGCTTTCCTTTAGTGCGAGGCAGTAATTTTCCTTCATTTTCTTCCATAAGAATTTTTCTAAAAGCCTTTGGATATGACTCGTAAACGAATCTGCAGAATGGGGTTTTGAGCAATGACGTCTGAATTACAACCTCATTTTCCTTTCTGTACTGATGAAACAAAAGCTTTTCCCCACCAGCATTAACATGACAAACCACATCAACTGGCTTTTCAGGTGAACTGTTTTTTTCAGCTTGTGCAGAAGAAATGGCAACAGAGATTTTAGGCATCAAAGTCTGGCTGGTATTGTCCGCACTGAATACAAGAGAAGCACCAGTAAAATCGATGTCACCAGATTCAGCAAAATTTCCACCATTTGGCGAAACTGCAAACAGCGGAACTTCTGAAGTGAAATCAAAGCCAACTTTTGCTTGTCCAACGTGAAAATCTCCGATTCTAACAGGAAGGGATGATGAAACAAAAGCACCGTAAGGAATGCCGTCATCCTCAATATCGTTCTTCAGTGCAAGACTTACATCGAATGTAAAATCCTGTTCTGCCATGACAAGATTCCTTAAATCAGTTCCACAAAAAATGCGGTCTGTGTTTTCATTGGAAAATTTTCCTTCCGAATCAAAATCATTTCGGGAAAGAAATCCAAAATAAAATGGCTTGGCTTCTTTTAAAACCTGTTCATATTCCAGCTCCCCACACTTTTCCAATGTGATTCTGACACAAATCTGCATGGAAGAACTGTTTTCATAAAAATTTCTAAGGCTCTCCATCTGAGCTTTTGTGAACTGATAATATGCTGTGCCACCTTTCACATAATCTCTTTTTGCGGCTTCGTTGATTCCATCTATTCTAGAAGCTCCCAATTCATATTTGTCAAAACACAAACGTGAAGCAGAATGTGGCGCAAAGGCACATCTAAAAACAACAACGGTGGTTATCAGAAAAACCAAAAGGACAATAATGATACAAAGTATTTTTTGGATTTTTCCAAGTTTTTTCCATACAGAAGGGATTTTTATCCTGAAAAAATCTCTGATTTTCACTAAAACATTTGAAAACATAAACTAATACTACATTATTTTTAAAAAAAATACTATTATTAAAAAGATGAATGCAGATAATCAACAAAAAACGCTGGAAAAATCATTTTTTTTTGCAATCAAACTGAATCCGAATCAGGAAAAAGAGCTGCAGTCCAAAATCAATTATTTCATGCAAAAGCACAATAAAAACAATATCAAGCTGTTTCCTTTTTTTCCAACATTCATTGAAATTTCAAGCTCAAAGGCTTTTTCAGGCACGACCCAATTAAGGGAAGAAATTACCGCCATTCAATCAACTAAAATCGATCAGGACCACAACTACATTTTCCTGAACTGGATCATCACATTCAATGATGAAAAGAAAAGCAGCTGTAAAATGATTATCTGCAAAAAAAAATCTCCAGGAGTTGCAATAGAACTGTTCACCCCTGAAGATTTCACCCAGAAAGTCAAAATATTCAGAATCCTTCGGGTGGAAAAAGAAGGTTTCCAATATTCCTTTTTCGATGAAAAATGGTCCAAGTTGAAATAATTACATCACTTCGGAGCCGCGATCCATTGCTGTCAGGCCAGTCTTAACGTACTCAAGGATTCCGTAAGGCTGAAGCAAACGGATAAGGCTTTCAATCTTATCTTCGCTTCCTGTTGCTTCAACAATTACAGATTCCACACCAACATCCACAATGTGTGCGCGGAAGATTTCACAAGTTTCGATAATAACGGCACGCTGAGTTCCTTCTGCACGAACCTTTATCAATGCCATTTCACGCTGAGTTGTCTTTGCTTTTTCAAGATGCTTGATGGAAATAACCTCCACCAGTTTTGAAAGCTGTTTTTCGATCTGTTCAAGAATATATTCATCGCCATTAACAACGATTGTCATTCTTGACTGGCCTGGTACATTTGTTTCACAAACTGTAAGAGAATCGATGTTGTAACCTCTACGGCTAAAGAGGCCTGAAACACGACTTAAAACGCCTGCATGATTTTCTACTAAAACTGAAAGTACAAATTTTTCCATTATGATTTCCCAAAATTTTAATTTTTTATCATCTGTTCGGCTTCTGAATATACTCCAAGAACACGAACATGTTCTGATACAGATTTTAACTCATTTATTACAGATTGAACATATTTATTTGTCTTTTGTTCATCATTTTCCAATGATGCATCTGCATAAAACCAATAATGCCATGGCTGACCTTTTATCGGTCGGCTTTCAAGACGAGTCAGATTCAATTTGTTTCGCTGAAAAACACCCAAAGCATTGTAGAGCGCACCAGTTTCGTTTTCCGTGCAGAAAACAAATGAGATGACATTAGGCGATTTTCCAAAATCCAGACTTTTTTGCTGCACATGGTTTGCAGCAATGACAACAAAGCGAGTATAGTCCCTAGGATCATCCTGAATATCTTCCTGAAGAATCTCCAGATTATAATACTTTGCTGTTATTGCACTGGCAATGGCAGCATTTTCCTTGGAACATGCATCACTTACCATCTTTGCAGCAGTGGCTGTTGAAGAAGCGGTAATTTTTTCCCATTTATGGTCTTCAATCATCTTTACGCACTGGGCAAAACCCTGGGGATGAGAATAAACTCTCTTTATGGTATGGATTGTTGCACCTTTTGGTGCAAGCAACGCATGCTGTATTCTTAAAGACAAAGCGCCAACAATCGAAACATCTTCAAAGCGGGTAAGATTATCATAGTTATCGTATACTGAACCACCAAGGGAATTTTCAATTGGAACCATACCGTAATCAGCATCGCCATTCATCACGGCCTTGAAGATTTCCTTGAAAGAGGGAACACTCTTTGCTTCAGCTTCTCCATCAAAATATCGATTTACAGCCTGTTCTGCATAAGTACCTCGAATGCCGTTATACGCGCACACAATCTTTCCAGAAACACTTTTGTCAGATTTCTTTTCCAGAACATTCACATCTGGTCGAATATGAACAACCGATTTTCCAAGAACCGGTGACATAGCTTCAATGTCATGCATCAGCTTATCAAACATTTCTGGAAGCAAAGCCTGAGGCCCATCGCTCAATGCTTTTTCAGGATTATTATGCACTTCAACAATAATGCCATCCGCGCCCGCTGCAACTGCTGCCAAAGCCATCGGACTTACTTTATCCCGAACTCCAACAGCATGGCTTGGATCCACGATAATTGGCAGATGAGTCATGGTGCGCAAAACAGGAATTGCAGAAAGATCCAAAGTATTGCGGGTAGCCTTCTCATAAGTGCGGATTCCTCGTTCACACAAAATTACCTGCTCAGCACCTGAACTTAAAAGATATTCGGCGCTCATAAGCCATTCCTCAATAGTTGCGCAAAGACCTCTTTTTAGCATTACAGGAAATTTCATCTCGCCGACTTTTTTCAGAAGTTCAAAATTCTGCATGTTGCGGGCGCCAATTTGAATCATATCGATGCCATGCTTTTTCATCAAGGGAAGATGATCTTGAGAAACACACTCTGTAACTACAGGAAGCCCATATTTATCACCATATTTTTTTAGCAATACAAGACCTTCTTCCCCAAGTCCCTGAAAAGCATAAGGTGAAGTTCTAGGTTTATATGCTCCACCTCGAAGCATACAAGCACCAGAGGCTGCAACGGCTTTGGCGATATCATTCATCTGCTGCTCGTTTTCAATGGCACAAGGGCCAGCAATAGAAACAATGCGCTGCCCTCCAATGCGAATAATCTGGGAACGATTGTTCTGAAGTTGAATCACAGTATCATCTTTCTTAAATTCACGGCTTGCCATTTTGTAAGGTTTGCTGATTGGAATAACCCGCTCAACACCAGCAAAAAGAGCCAAATCGTGGGGATCCATTCCCATTTTTCCAACGGCTGCAATGATGGTTTCTTCTTCGCCAGGAAGTTCATTGGTTTTAAAATTTTTTTGAGCAAGAAACTCTTTTATTTTTCTTTTATCTTCTTCTGTTGCAGTGTTTTTCAATACAATTACCATAAAAGCTCCCATAAAAACTACTGAATTAGCCCAAGTTTTTATCTTAAATTATTCTCCTTGTTCAAAAACAATGATTCAATATACCAAAATCCAAGACAAAAAAAAAGGTCGAAAAGAACAACATTCATTTCGACCTTTCCATTATAAATTGAAGTTATTCGTAATCGTACGAATAATCATCATCTTCTGATTCATAACCGTCAGATGAAAGCTCTTCATCTTTTTCGTAACCACCCTCTCCATTCTCTGGATCATTGGCTACATAATTGCTGTAATAATAATCGTCTGAGTCATCATCATCTGAATCGTCATAGGAACCATCGTCCACTGAGTCATCATCTGAATAATAATCGTAAGAGTCATCATCGTACGAATAATCATCTGTTTCATCATCCATATCATCAGAATAGTCATAATAAGATTCTTCATATGAACTGGAGTCAGACTTCTGATCTTTGGCTTCTTGTTCCAGCTGCTTTGCAAATTCATCTGCCGCATAAGCAACCTTACTTCCCTGATACAGAGAGTTACCGGCTGCTTCATTTACCCAATCAGCAACAAATGGGCTCACTTTGTCCAGCTGAACGTTTTTGAGCATTTCATAGCGAAGCTTGTCTGTCTTTTGAACCAGTGCTTTTTTGTAAAGACTTATACCGGCAAGACTTTCCTTATCCATTATAAAAGAATGAAGTTTTCCAAATTTACTACCGAAGGCATAAACCTTTGAAACCATATTCTTTGACTTGTTATAATAGTATGTCGTATAAAGACGCAATGAATTTTTTTCATCAAGCCAATTAACATCTTTTAAACAGGCAACAACAACCAATGTCTTTTCCGGAATACATGATGTTGAAAAAGAATAAAGTTCCTGGTTATCCAGGTAAAAAATGTCAGTAGCAGCATAAGCAAGCGCGCCTTTTGCAACCTTGTTCTTCATTACATAATAAGACTCGCCTTCATACTTTACTGTAATCACAGTAAGTTTCTGAGATTGAACCTTACCGCCTGACTCGTAATTACAAACAAAAGATCCGCTTCCATCTTCTTCAAGAACAGTTCCTTCCGGGACGCTCTTTTTGTACACAAGATTGCCACTTTCATTCAAAGTCCACAATGAACAATTATCCTGAAGAACATAAAGGGCAGTTGAACTGGCGATTTCCGAAGAAAAAACATCAAACGTTCTATTTGTCTTATTAATAACTGAAACAATCTCCATCAAGCTATCGGAAAGCTTTGAAAAGTCACCTCTTCTGGAAAGCTGTTTTATCAATATAGATTCACATGGATAATCAAGAGTTTCAAAAGCAGAAGATTTCAGAAATTTTCCGCTATAAGATGTTGAAGGATTCCCCTTTGCATCAGTTGACCAATATGAAACTTTTCTGTAGCCATTTGTTTCAGCTTCGCATGAAACCGCAACCAAAGCAGAGGATGGCACTTCCACACTCATCATGCCATCACTTGCAGGTTTTTCATACAGAACCTGAGAATCATAGGAAGTTACCATGGCACAATATGAGTTCACCATTACAAGATTCTTCTGAACCCAAAAATCAGCATCATTGAAGTAAACTTTCACATATTCACGAGATTCACCATCACTTGCGCGGATACCTGTCTTTTCCAAAACAGCTCCATTTTCGACTACTGCGTCAAGTACAGTGCCAGGATAAACGGTAAGTCCTGAGCCAACCATCTTGCCCTCAAATTCATCCTCCCCGTCTTTCCAAAGGGCAATTTCATCTGGATACACAACTGTGGTCATAACAAAACTTCGTGATTCACCATCACCACTTTTCTTTCCACAACCTGCAAGCATGAAAAGTGCAGCAATCCCTGCACAAGTCAAATAAAAAACTTTTTTCATTTATCAAAACTCCTCTTCTTTAAAAACACTTTATTCTACATAAATAAAACCATTCGCTCAATGAAGATAAACAAAATAACGAAAAATACGTCGAGTCAAGGCACGCTAACGCTTAAAGCCTTGACTTCGCCGTTTTTAGGGTTTGTACTAAACCCTAAATTAAAAAGGCACTGCATTTGATTTTCATCAAACCCAGTACCTTACAAGTTTCAGTCTCTTTTATCGTTCAGGATTGAATGAAACTGTTCTAAGAATGTCGCCAAATACACCTGCTGCCGTTACACCAGCACCAGCTCCATATCCACGAACAGTAAGCGGAATTGGCTGATAGCGCTCTGTGTAGAATACAAACGCATTTTCTCCGCCGCGAACAGTATACAACGGATCATTCTGGCTTACTTCCATCATGCCCACAGAAACTTTTCCATCTTTGATTGTTGCACCCATTCGAAGAACTTTATTTTCTTTCTTAAGATCAGCAATCTTCTTTGCAAAGTAATCGTCCACTTCCGGAAGCTTTTTAAGGAATTCCTCAACAGTTCCAGTAGAATCAAAGCTTTCAGGGAACACCTTGTAAAGAGTGATATCTTCAAGCTCAATGTCATAGCCTGATTCCCGGGCAATGATAAGACCTTTGCGTGCAACGTCCATACCGTTCAGATCATCACGAGGATCTGGTTCGGTATAGCGAAGTTCCTTTGCTTCAAGCACAGCCTTAGAGAATGGAACGCCTTCATCAAGTTTTCCAAAAATATAAGAGAGGGAACCAGACATGATTCCATTGAAACTCACAAGCTTATCACCAGATTTATAAAGATTCTGCAAAGTATCAATGATAGGAAGTCCGGCACCAACGTTTGTCTCGTAAAGAAAGCGGCGGTGCATCTTGTTTGCCGTTCTTCTAAGCTCATGATAGAACTCGATGTTCTTTGAGTTTGCACGTTTATTTGGTGTTGCAATACTCATTCCAGCATTCAAGATATCCAGATAACGATCAGGAAGATCATAAGATGCAGTACAGTCAACAAACACTGGATTCAAAGGCTTCTTTTCCTTTACGAATTCAATAATCTGATCAACATTTTCAGGACCAAACTTGAACATTGGCTTCTTCATGTCTTCACGCCAGTTCGAAAGATCAAGTCCATCTTCATTAAGATTCATTCCGTCAATAGTTGTAATTGAAAGAACCTTAACATCAACTTTTTCCTTAAGAAGCTTCTCGTGCTGGTCACGAATCTGATCGATCATTGTGCCACCGATTGTACCTGCGCCAAATGCGAAAACTTCAATTGTCTGCGCTGTATTAAAGAAGAATCGATGAACAGCTTTTACTGCTGTATCTGCATATTCTTCAGAAATTACGGAAGAAATGCAGCGTTCGCTTGAACCCTGAGCAATGGCTTTGTTATTGATATCCTGGCTTGAAAGCGCATTCATGAACTTTGCGGCAACACCACGATTCTTAATCATACCATCGCCTACTACAGAAACTATTGCACAACCAGTTTTGTTTATAATTGGATTTATGATTTTTTCACGGATTTCAAGTTCAAATTCTTTTGCAACAGCGTCACGAACTTTTTCTGATTCAACTTCTTTTACACAGAATGAAATTGTATATTCGCTTGACGACTGAGTAATCAAAAGAATTGAAGAACCTGCAGCGCTTACTGCGTTGAATATACGGCTAGCCATACCAGTCTTATCTTTCATTGCAGTTCCGCTGATTGAAATAAGAGAAACCTTTTTGAGTGCTGAAACACCACAGATTGAAGACTTGTCGCGGCTTTCAAATGGACCTTTACCGATTCTTGTTCCACGAGCAGAAGGATTATGACTGTTCAAACTCCAGGCTTCGATTCCTTTTACCTGAAGAGGAGCTAAAGTTTTTGGATGAAGAACTTTAGAACCAAAGAACGAAAGTTCCATGGCTTCCTCATAAGTCATATCATCAACAAGAATCGCATCTTTTACAATTCGAGGATCAGCAGTGTATACACCGTCAACATCAGTCCAGAATTCAACGCGTTTTACGCCAAGTGAAGCTCCAATAATCGAAGCAGAAAAATCCGAACCATTGCGTCCAAGAAGCCCCATTTTTGGCTCAGATTCCTTATTTTTCTTCCATCCACATACGAAACCTGGGAAGAGAAGAATGCGGGACTGACTATTTGATTCACCGTCGCGATATGGACGAAGCGCATCGGAAGTCAAACCATAATCAGCTTCTCCTTCCTTCTGATTTCCATTTGTAAATACATGCTTGCGGCTATCAAGGAGAATTACGCTTTCACCCTTAGCACGAAGAACGGCTTCCATAATCGGAGCTGAACAAAGTTCACCCATTCCCATGATACGGCAGTAAACTGTATCAGGAACTTCACCGAAGGAAGTACAACCAGCAAGAAGCTTTTCCAGTTCATCGAAATTTGGACTGATTGAAGCCATTACTTTATCAGCATCAAATCCCTTCACTTCTGATTGAAGTTCATTACAAATCTGTTCATGAAGTTTTTTTATTTCAACAACAAAATTTGTTGCAGTGTTCCTGGATGTTGATGCATCGATAGCAGCCTGAAGATTGTTAGAAACGCCGGCAGCGGCAGAAACTACAACACTAAGTCTGTCTTCCTTTGCACGATTAAGAATAATATCTGCGGAAGAAAGGATGCGGCGGGCATTAGCCATTGAAGTACCGCCGAATTTTAATGTTAACATATAAAACCCCTTAAGGAACACTAAATTTTTATGGGATATTTTAGTGTAAAAGACAATAAACTTCAATAATAGTAGAAAGGGAGAAAAAATGGCGATACAAATTATTTTGCGACAATCTTCATGATGGAACCTTTGGCTTCCATAGCAATTTTTTCTCCAGGAGCAACAGCATAAACCTGTTCACTTTCCATCTGAAAACGACCTTCCAAAGAACTTGATTTAATGATTCCGTTTCCTTCTATCACATAGATAAAAACCCAGTTTTCAGCCTTTTTTTCCCTTTTTGAATTATAGAAAGCATAACCGCCATTTACCTGTATCTTCGAAAGGGAAAAATACTGGCATTCAAATTCCTTGTCGAAGGGTTTCACTTCCGGTAAATCAACATTTTTTATGACTTTAAGACTTTTCTCAACATGAAGTTCTCTAGGGCGTCCCCAATCATAAAGACGGTAAGTAATATCACAAGACTGCTGGACTTCCATAAGTCTCAAACCACCGCCAATGGCATGAACTGTTCCAGCCGGAATGAAAATAAAATCACCTTTATGAACTTCAACCTGACGCAGATAGTTTTCAAGGGTATTATTTTCTATCGCCGTTCGCATTTCATCAACGGTGTATTTTTTGTTCAGACCATAAACTAATTTTGCACCAGGTTTTGCATCAAGAACATACCAGCATTCGGTTTTTCCACGATTATTTTCACCTTCAAGTTCCACAGCCTTCTGATCGTCTGGATGAACCTGAATGGAAAGGCTTTCATCAGCTTGAATAACTTTTACCAAAAGCGGATGCTCCGTGCCACAAGCCTCAATCAGATTTTTCTGACAGCCGTTTATATGGGTAGAAGCTACCCATAATTCATAACCCCAAACTTTTTCAGACTTTATTGGATCAAGTTTTAACATTCAGCTTCCCCATTAATTTCAATAACAAAAAAACGGAACCCTGTATGAGTTCCGTAAAAAAATACAAAAACGCAGACTACTTTTCCCAAAGCTTTTCAGGATAGTAGCCACCAGAAATCTTTGCTTCAATTTCTTTCTTTACAATCTGCCTGTCTTCTGGATATGTCATGCCAAACCAGCTTTCATTTGACTTGAAAACCTTGATTGAACCTTCACCGCTTTTGATAATATCGCTAGCTGCTACAGGAAGCAAAGCTTCTGCTTTTGGAGAAGAAATATTCGCCTTGATAAAATCTTCCCAATATGAATTGAATCTTTCAAAAGCTTTCACACTGAAACCAAAGAGGTTCATGCTTACAGTTTCTTCACCAGTCATCAAAACCTTTTTTTCGCCTAAATCGCTGATAATTTTTCCATTTTCATAGTAAATCTTAAGGTTTTCAACAATCGACTCAAGTTTTCCGTCTTTCACAGAACAAACACCACGGCTAACAGAACCACTTTCACTCATTGTTTTTCCCAAAGTATAGCCAACCATCGCATGATCTTTGCTATCGGCAGGGATTGAACTCAAGTATTTTCCAAGAGTCTCAAAAGCATCACGTCCGTAGTAATCATCAGAATTGATTACAGCAAACGGCTCTTTGATAGCGTCCTGCGCACAAAGGACTGCATGTGTTGTGCCCCATGGCTTTGTTCTTTCTGCAGAAAGCCTGATCTGTTCATCATTCAAAAGGCTTTCATGAGACTGAAATACATATTCTGCATCCATGTTTCTTGCAACTCTGTCAAAAAGCTTTTCCCTAAAATCCTTTTCGATATCTTTCCTGATTATATATACAACTTTTCCGAATCCAGATTTCTTCGCATCATAAGCAGCAAAATCAAGCAAGCATTCGCCATTCTTTCCAACTGAATCAATCTGCTTAACTCCGCCATAGCGACTTCCCATTCCTGCTGCAAGCACAAGTAATGTTGGTTTCATTCGTTTCTCCTAAGTAAACTTCCCAAGAAAACAAGGAAGCAATGTAATGTTTTTAAGTCTACTGAATAATTGTTTCAAGTGCAAGAATCATCATATTTTTGAAGCTTGTCTGCCGTTCTTGTGCACTTGTTGACTGACCTTTTACGATATGATCACTTACTGTAAATATCGCAAGAGCCTTACGATGAAATTCAGCCGCCAGAGTAAACAATTCCGCAGATTCCATCTCTATTCCGATTGCTCCGTATTTTTTCCAGAGTTTCCAATTGTCATTATCATCATAAAAACGGTCACTTGAAACAACAGGTCCAACTTTCGCATCGATTCCAAGACTCTTTGCAGTATTGTATGCTTTGTACAGCAAATCAAAATCGCTTGTAGGAGCAAAATGCAGCCCCCCAAATCTTTGGTTCAACAAGTAGGAATCAGAAAATGAAGCATTTGCTATGACCGTATCGCGAATATTCACATCATCTTTGACAGAACCAATGGTACCGATGCGAATCGCTTTCTGCACGCCATAAAAGCGGAAAAGCTCATTCACATAGATGGAAAGCGACGGCTGCCCCATCCCAGTCCCCTGAACGGAAACTGGAATTCCTTTATAGGTACCGGTAAAACCATACATGCCTCGAACTTCGTTGTAGCATTTTGCATTTTCAAGAAAATTCTCAGCAATAAACTTTGCTCGTAACGGGTCACCCGGAAGAAGAACCTTGTCTGCAATGGCACCTTCAGGCGCATTAATATGTACACTCATAGCATTGATTATAACATAGATATGAAAAAAGACACTTTTTTTTGTTTTTGTTCTGTTCATTGAAGATTCCCAAAAAGAATCTTTACAGAAAAAATCGAATTTCCGTAATAGTTTTGGCTTCAAAGCAAAACAATTTTTAAACAGCAACCATTTGATAAAAACGGTTTACATGAAAATTATTCCGAATAAGGTCCCGAAAATTACTATGAAAAAAGGATGCCACTTGAATCTGTGGCGCAAATAAAACATAAGCATGTAGCCGCACAAATTCATCCAGCTGAAAAGTTCGGAAAAAGCATGTCTTCTGACCACATCCTCCATGCCATCCATATCTTCAGGCAAAAACATAAGGACATTGCAGAACAAGTTTACGGCAATCACAAAAATCATACCAGTCGCTGCCGGGCGCAATACTCCAAAGACAGTCTGAACACACCTGTTTTCTCTGAACCTCAATATGAACCTGGCTATTATCAGGATGCAAATCAACGAAGGCAGGACTTCTGCAAAAGAAGTTATGATAGCTCCAGGAATTCCGTAGAATTTATAGCCCATGAAAGTTGCCATATTGACACCAACAGGCCCTGGAGTACTTTCTGAAATGGCGATCATGTTATAAAACTGTTCATTGGAAATAAGTCCACGATCCACAATCGTCTGTTGCATCAACGTAATGGCCACAAGGCCTCCGCCAATGGTAAACATACCTATATAAAAAAATGTTACAAAAAGCCAGAGAAGGCTTACTTCATTGCCCATCTTCTACCTGCCTTTCAATATTTTTGCGACCACTTGCCTTTTTGCCAATAAAATGAATCAAGATGCCCAATACGGTGGCCCCAAGAATTATGCAATAAGAGGGAATATTCAGGAAATACATAAGAGAAAAAGAAAGAAGCAAAAGGAATACGCTGAAGACACCTTTGGATGTTTTCTTTATAAAATTGAGCGTTGCATCCGTAATAAGGGCACATACGGCAACATTTATGCCTTTCATTGCTTTTTTTACCAAAGGCATATCATCAATGGAATTTATAAGTCCAGCTAAAAGTGTGATTATAAATATGGAAGGGGTAATTATTCCCAATGTAGCTACAATTCCACCAAGAATTCCTTTTTGTTTATACCCTACAAAAGTTGCCACGTTTACAGCAATGATTCCGGGAGTTGACTGCCCCACCGCATAGTAATCGAGAAGTTCCTCTTCGGTAATCCATTTTTTTGAATCGACCAGCTCCCCTTGCATCATTGGCAGCATCGCATAACCGCCGCCGAAAGTAAGGCTTCCGATCTTAAGAAAAGTAAGATAAAGCTCAAAATATCTGTTTTTCATAATCTTCTACTTTTTAGGAGGAGTAGACTCTTTTTTCGTCTGGCAGAAATATCCACCGTCTTCAAGATAGCGGCGGCGAGTCATAATCAGGCCAATAAGTTCCTGATACATGTTAAAATCAATTTCCAGTGCCATTGGCAAAAGAAAAAATTCTGTTTCATCACAGTAGCGCTCAATAAATTTAGGGTCTGTAACATAGCCAAGTGAAATCATATTTGAAATACGATCGGCACATTTTAAAATCTTTGCCCGCTGACTTCCTGTATCAAGAATCCGTTTAAGAAACTGCTTTTTATCTTCGTCCTCACGGCGGGTAACTTCCAGAACCAGATCCAGAACCTGCTGCCCTTCTTCGTCCGCATTGATGATAAGGTTTTTATCAAAATCAGGAATATCTTCAACTGTATCATGTACGACACTGGCTTTTAGAAGAACAGAATCGATGTATCCATAGTCAATAAGAATTGCAAGAGTATCCATCTGGTGACGGAACATATTTCCACCAGCATGGCGAGCCTTTCCTATAAGACCTGTTGAAAGCTGCATGAAAGGAGCTAAATGCATATCGCTTAATCGCTGCATTTCTTCGGCTCTCATCTTCAACGAACGCTCAACTTTCATTTCATATTTTGCTTTTGCCATAGGATGCTCCTTTTCGTGAATATATTTAACCACAGATGCACACAGATGTACACAAATTTTATCATTGATAAAATAAAAAAAGCCACAGTGGAAATCTGAAATCCATCAGCGTCCCATCAGTGGCTGTTATTTATTAAAGACTTGCGATATAAGATTCAAGCTTTTCAATCTTTCGCTTGCTTTCTTCCATTTTATCTCTTTCCTGCTGAACAACTTCTGCTGGAGCATGCTGTGCAAAATTTCCGTTAAGTTTTGCTTCGCTGCGTTTTACCCAGACAGTTTCCTGTTCAATTTCTTTCTTAAAGCGGGCAATAAGCTGATCCTTGTTAATTGATTCGTCAACCAGGATGAAAGCTTCAAATCCTTTGCCAACAGTACCAACAGAACTTGCAGGCTTTGCTTCAACAAATTCAACATTTGCAACGCCTGCAAGAAGCTTAATCATGTCTACTTTTTCGTGGCAAACTTCAGCTTCACTTCCCTTTGTAACAAGAATAGCGATGTTAATCTTGTTTGCAGGGTCAATTCCACATTCGGCGCGAAGAGCACGAACCTGACCGATAAGATCTTTAAGAACGTCAAAACGAGATTGAACAGCTGGGTTGTCACGTTCTGCAGCAACGCAAGGGAATGGAGCATTAATAAGCATTGCCTTATAAACGCTTTCAGAAAGAATCTTGTTCTTTCCAGCCTTCTTTCTGTTTTCAACAATTTCTTCAAGAGGAAGCTTACCGTAGATTTCTTCTGTAACAAATGGCATGAACGGGTGAAGAAGTCTGAGGGATTCTTCAAGTACATTCAAAAGAACAGAAACTGCTCTGTCTTTTTCGTGTTCATCGCCGTGCCAGAACGAAAGTTTTGTAGCTTCAACATACCAGTCACAGAATTCATTCCAGAAGAATTCCATAAGGCTGGAAGCTGCATCGTTATATCGGTAGCTTTCAAGGGCTTCACGGTTTGCCTTAACGGCAGCATTCAAACGGCTGTAAATCCATTTATCAAGTTCTGTAAGGTCAGCATCTGTTACAGGAATAAGATTACGGCCTTCAAGATTTCCAAGAATGTAGCGGCTTGCATTCCAGACCTTATTACAGAAGCGTGAACCAAGCTTAAAGCTGTCTTTATCGATAAGAATATCCTGTCCCTGGGCACACATGAATGAAAGTGTGAACTTAAGGGCATCTGAACCGTAAAGGTCGATGATTTCCAGAGGATCGATACCGTTACCCAAAGACTTAGACATTTTGCGGCCCTGCTTATCGCGTACAAGACCGTGGATATAAATGTCGTGGAAAGGAACTTTTCCTGTAAATTCCAGAGAAGCCATAATCATGCGGCTTACCCAGAAGAAGATAATGTCGTATGCAGTTACAAGTGCGCTTGTAGGGAAGAAAGTTTCCATATCTGGAGTCTTTTCCGGCCAGCCAAGAGTACTGAAAGGCCATAGCCATGAAGAGAACCATGTATCAAGTACATCTGGATCCTGGTGAACGTTTTTGCTCTTACACTTTGTACATTCACAGATGTCTGTACGGCTGACCATTGTTTCTCCACAGTCGTCACAGTACCAGGCAGGAATGCGGTGACCCCACCAGATCTGACGGCTTACACACCAGTCGCGGATGTTTTCAAGCCAGTGAGAATATGTATTTTCCCATTTTTTTGGGAAGAACTGAATGTCTCCGTTTTTCCATGCAGCCAAAGCCTTATCTGCCATCGGTTTCATTTTTACAAACCACTGGCTAGACAAGTATGGTTCAACAACAGTCTTACAGCGGTAACATTTACCAACCGAGTGAACCATCTTTTCTTCTTCTTTGAAAAGGCCGGCTTCTGTAAGGTCTTCAATTACAAGCTTGCGGGCTTCTTCTGGTTTAAGTCCCTGATATTTTTCAGGAACGTTTTCGTTCATTTTTCCATCTGGAGTAAGAAGATTTATTACTTCAAGATTATGACGCTTACCAACTTCCCAGTCGTTAGGGTCATGAGCTGGAGTGATTTTTACCATACCAGTTCCGAATTCCATGTCAACATAGTCATCAGCGATGATTGGGATTTCTTTTCCTGTAAGTGGAAGCTTAAGCATCTTTCCAACGATTGACTTGTAGCGTTCATCATTTGGATTTACGGCAACAGCTGTATCACCAAAGAAAGTTTCTGGACGAGTTGTAGCAACTTCGATTTTTCCAGAACCGTCTGCATATTCATAGTAAAGGTGATACATTGCACCCTGTGTATCTTCGTGGTCTACTTCGTCATCTGCAAGAGCAGTTCCACAGCGAGGACACCAGTTTACAAGACGCTGACCTTTGTACATAAGTCCCCGTTCGTAAAGAGTTACGAAAACTTCGCGGACAGCCTTAGAAAGACCTTCGTCATAAGTAAAGCGTTCCCGCTCCCAGTCTGTAGAGTTACCAAGCTTTCTCTGCTGCTTAACGATGATATCGTGGTGAGCTTCTTTTACCTGCCATGTGCGTTCAATGAAAGCTTCCCGGCCCAGGTCATTGCGGCTTTTGCCTTCTTTTTTAAGCTGGCGTTCAACAACGTTCTGAGTTGCAATACCGGCATGGTCTGTACCAGTGAGCCACAAAGTATTGTCACCCTTCATACGGTGATAGCGGACAACGATGTCCTGAAGTGTATTGTTCAAGCCGTGTCCCATGTGGAGCACGCCTGTTACGTTTGGAGGAGGAATTACAACTGAATACATTCCTGTCTTGCCGCCACATTCCTTGCAGCTGCAGACATAGTTTTCATGGATTGGAGAGTCAGCATCACTGGCTGGCTTAAAATACTTTTCTTTGTCCCATTTGTCGTAAATACGATCTTCAAAATCTTTTGGGTTATAGGCTTTTTCTAATTCAATTGCTTTCATAATGTTCTATTTTAGTGAAATGAGTGTTTCTTATCAATTAATTTTACTCGTTTTGAAAACGCAAAATCCAAAACAACCAGCAACAAATCAAGACTAAACACCAATTTTTATGATAGTATTTGAAGAATTGAAATTGGAGATAAAAGATGAGCAGATCCTATTTATTTTTTGATATTGAATGCGCAAACTGTTTTGACGGAAACGGAAAAATGTGCTCATTTGGTTACGTAATCACAGATGACCAGTTCAACATTCTTGACAGTCAGGACGTAGTAATGAATCCTGAAGCCGAATTCGACTGGTATCTTTTTTCCAAAAAAAACGAATGTGCACTGGCCTATTCAAAAGACTATTTCAGGATGCAGCATAACTTTGAGGCTTATCACACCGGCATCAAAAAATTAATGGAAGCCCCGGAAAGAAAAATACTGGGTTTTTCAGTTTCAAACGACATCGGTTTTCTTCTTTACGCAACAGAACGTTATGATCTTACTCCCATCAACTATTCTGCATTCGACATGGAAACCATCATCAACCAGGCAAAAAATGAAAAAAAGGGACTTAAAGCCTGGTGTGAATATTACAAGATCGATCTTTCAAAACTTACAGCCCATAACAGCCGTGATGACGCAATGATGACAATGCTTTTGGCAAAAGCATTCTGCGAAGAACAGAACACAGACATAGAATCTCTGCTGCAGAAAAACAAAGGCATCAGGATTTCTGTGGAAAAATACATCCAGCAAAGAGAAGAAAGGCGATATATCAAGGAAATTTCCGAAAAAATAAAGGATCTTTTTGGAAAAAAAACAAGAGCTTTGCTTTCCCATAAATTAGGTGGAAAAAACTATGCAATCGGATTCAAACTTTCCGACGATATAGACGAAGCTTACAGAATCGCAAATCTCGTTTACAAACATGACGGAATGCTTTTGCGCAACATCAAGAGCAATGGAATTCTGATTGTCAGGGAAAATATTTCCGATGAAAAACGCCAGGAACTTGCAAAGCGAAACATCTCAACGATCACCATCGATGAGTTTGACCAGAAAGTTCGCCTTGAATAAGTTTCTTTAGAACATCACCTGCATAGCATTCAGTAAATCAGGAAGATTGCAGGAATTTTGCCCAGTTCCGGAACCTTCGCTTTTTTCCACTGTGCCACAGTTTTCGTAACTATATATTCGTTTTCACAAGTAATACCGGCTGCAATACAAAGCTTAGTTTCCGGTTTGCATACCTGAAGGATAGTTTCTATCATTTTTGCATTTCTGTAAGGAGTTTCGATAAATATTTGAGTCTGTTTTTCCTTTCTGGCCCTTGCTTCCAGAAATTTAAGTTTTGCAGCTCTTTCCTGGGGTTTTGCAGGAAGATAACCATTGAACGAAAAACTTTGGCCGCTCATTCCACTGGCCATTACAGAAAGAATTATGGACGACGGTCCTACCAGAGGAATAACTTTCAAACCCTGCCTTTGTGCAAGATCAACAACGTCAGCTCCAGGATCTGCAACAGCAGGACATCCGGCTTCCGAAATCACCCCCATAGGTCTGCCATCTTTCAGCGCATCCAGATAATTTCCGATTGTCCGCACATCAGTATGCTCATTAAGTTCGTAGAACGTAAGCTCATCGATATTAACTTCCTTGCTCACTGCTCGCAAAAAACGTCTTGCAGAACGAATATTCTCAACAATAAAATCCTTGATTCCAAGTATTATTTCTCTGTTGTAGGAAGGAAGAACCTTATCTACTTCGGTTTCTCCAAGGGTAACAGGAATAAGATATAGGGCTTTTTCCATTTTTCAACTCCAGCTGAATTATCCAACAAAGAAGTTTCATGTGCAAGAGCAATCTTTCAATTGAAAAAAAATGTCTTTGGTCCTATTATTGAAACATTATGAAACATATCACAAAAATAAAAGTCCGCTCCTACGAGTGTGACTCATACAGCCACGTAAACAATGCCGTTTACCTCAATTATCTTGAAAATGCCAGAATGGATTTTCTTCATGCAGTAAACTTCGATTACAAAGGAATCGTAGAAAAAGGATTTTATCTTTATGTGACCCACATAGATATATATTACAAAGGATCCGCTTTCCTTGATGACGAACTGGAAATCGAAACATTTCCAACTAAACTTCAGCATGTAAGCGGAGAATTTTCCCAGACTATCAGAAAAACCGATGGAACAATATGCGCAAAGGCAACCGTCACCTGGGCGAGCGTTACAACTGACGGAAAACCTTCCCGAATTCCCCAGGATTTTCTTGTCGAGGGGCTCAATCCAGAATCCAACTGATATCTGGATTTTACAAAAAAATTAATAAAATAACAGGAGAATAATTTTCATGTCCAAAGCCAAAAAACGTTTTCTGATAATTACTCCGGCAACGCTGCTCGTATTGTGTCTTTCACTGTACTTCGCAGGAAACCACATGCTTTCCTATGCCATGTCTCCTGTTCAGCCAGAACTGGCACCTGATTCGCCTCTTTATGACCATTCCAGGGAAAAAAGGGAATATGAAAACGAAATCGATGAAATAGCCAACAAGCAAATGGACAAAGATGATCTTTGGCTCAAAAGCGTTTCCACGGTAATGTCAATTCAAAGTTTCGACAATCTCAAGCTGAATGCTTACGTGGCAAAACACGGGATGAACAGTCCTTTCAGCCAGACACACAACTGGGCCATCTTCATGCATGGCTACAGGGATAACCCAAGCAGAATGTCCCCATATGCACACCACTTTTTCGACAAAGGCTTTAATGTTGTAATTCCAGGACAAAGAGGTCACGGGTGGAGCGAAGGCGACTGTGTAGATATGGGTTATTACGCAAGCATAGACGTTACCACATGGGTTTCAAAAATCCTTTCACAGGACAAAGAGGCAAAGATTCTTCTGTATGGAGTTTCCATGGGTGCTGCAACTGTAATGATGAGCACAGGCCATGATCTTCCAGACAATGTTGTCTGTGCCATAGAAGACTGCGGCTACAGCAGCGTTTGGGATCAGTTTTCATTCCAGTTAAAAGAGCAGTTCTCATTACCAGAATTCCCCATACTTTACATAGCATCAGCATTGTGCAAATCAAAATATGGCTTTAAGTTCAAGGAAGCTTCCCCAACAGAATCCGTAAGTCGGTCAAAAACGCCAACACTCTTCATCCATGGTTCAGCTGATACATACGTTCCTTTTGCAATGCTTGACAAAGTTTATAATGCAGCATCCTGCAAAAAGGAAAAAGTTGTAATTGAAGGTGCAACCCATGCAAGAAGCGCATGGACCGACCCAAATAAATACTGGTCCTGTGTAGACCAGTTTGCCGAAAGCTATTTTTTAAGCAGCGACTCAACTGCACAAGCAGCTTCGTCAATGTAGCCAGAATCTATGCTTTCAACATCCCCTGCATCAATTGCAGCTGAAGTTGCTTCTTCCATAGGAATCTTTGCAAGAACCTTCAGGTTGAATGTATCAGCAATTTTTTCAATATTGCTTTTGCCAAAAACACTGATCTGCTTTCCACAATCAGGACATTTTACATAACTCATGTTTTCAACCAACCCCAAAATAGGGATATTCATGAGATTTGCCATCTTTACTGCTTTTTCAACAATCACACGAACAAGCTGCTGTGGCGAAGAAACAATGATGATTCCATCCACAGGAAGGCTCTGAAAAACAGTAAGTGGAACATCACCAGTTCCTGGTGGCATATCGACAAACATGAAGTCCACATCTTTCCAGTTTACATCTGTCCAGAACTGCTTTACTGCGCCACCAATTACAGGTCCCCTCCAGATTACAGGGTCATTTTCATTCTCCAGAAGAAAATTCATACTCATCAGCTGGATGCCAGAATCAGTTACAACAGGATTCAATGCATCTTCCCCCTGAACAGCGGTAGCACGCTGATCGCCAACACCAAAACTTTCTGGAATCGATGGACCTGTAATATCAGCATCAAGAACGGCAGTCTTATAACCATCCCTATTTACCTTGCAAGCAAGAAGAGTTGTAACCAGCGACTTTCCAACTCCTCCTTTTCCGCTTACAATACCAATCACTTTCTTTACGGAACTTCCAGCCCTCAAGCTGGCATGAAGATCCTTTTTTTCACAAGTGTTCCCGCAGGAACTACAGTTATGTCCGCAATTCTCCTCTGCCATTAACTACCCCTTCAAACCATTCCTGACTACAATATCTCAGGAACTAATTTAAGAAAATCTAGAAATAAATTAAGTAAATTCCGAATAAAAGGCAAGGAAATTCTATATTCAAAATCATCGAACATTCTGAAAACCTCTCAAAAAAATAAAAAAAAATCAAATCGATTCCACAAAACTGATAAAAAATCAATTCTTTCGACAGACATGTCTTCCAGTAAAATCAAAAAAATCAGTTTCTTTTTTATGAGGAGCGCAGGAAAGTCTCTTTACAAGCATATCGATTTCATCTGCATCCAGAATACTTTCTGCAATGAAATAAGATCGGACCATTTTCGGAAAATCCACTGAAGTTTCCGGATCCCATCCTGTCATCTTTGTAAGGCTATATTGAAGCAGCTTTCTGGAACGGTATTCGCCTATACCGCAAAGGTATGTTTTTTCGTAATCCGTGGCAATCTCTTCCCAGGAAGCTCCACATAAAGCTGCAAACAAAGCACAGGTCACTCCTGTCCTGTCACTTCCCAACCTGCAATGTATGTAATAAGGTCCTTTTCGCTCATTTATGAAGCGAACGATTTTCTGAATTGCAAGGGCATACTCTACTGCATCAGAATGGAAATATACCAGCTCATAAGCAATGTCGATACAGAGTCTATTACCGCCATCTTCAATCTTTTTCAGATAGTCAGGGAAAATTTCTCCATCACTTGAAACAGCCCCTTCATACCCATTCAAAGTAATATCGCACCTGATACCATAAACATCAAAAAGTTTGCCAACAAGTTCTATGCGTTCATTTTCCGTATCCTGATTTGGGCGGCTTCTCTTAAATGGATTATACCCGCGAAACAGACATCTTGTCCCAGGAACAAGGCGAACGTTAGCTATTTCGCTTCTACACGCAGGACAATTCAAATCAAAATCAGAAAGAAGTCGAACTACTCTAAGATGTTCATTCAAAGCCCGAACTTCATCCGCATCCTTCTGCGACTTTATGATTAGCTTATTGTGTAAAAAAGTGCAGGATGGATCCTCTTCCTTTTGCTCAAGGGTTCGGACAGAAAAATCAGTCAAAGCGAAAAAGCGAAATTCGGGGAACCCTGTATTTCCAGGAACACAAACCGAATCCCATTTTTTATTTAAAACAAAAAGTTCATGACCATTTGAAATCTTCTTTTGAAAAAGCCAGGAAGAATCGCCTGTTGTCATCCACCCGTTGAACGAACCTGAAACGTACACCCTTTCGTCCGGACGCACATCAAACACATCCGTATCACAAATAAATTCTATTCCAGCCCCATTCAACTTATAGCCAAGTTTTTTGTAGTCATTTTCCATAAAAGCCCCAAAAATATAGTACACCACAAAGTCACATAGCGCAAAAACATACTAACAAGAACAACTGTTATAAAATCAAAAAAACAAGGCGACTGCTCCGAATCGAATCGGGCCTTATGTGTTTTATCGAAAAAAAAGGGCTGTCCAATAAGTAATGATCGCTACACTAAATGTGGTGGTTTCGATAAACTCAACCACCGTAATGCAAACTTATTGGACAGCCGCTTTCTTTCAGTAATCGGGCATGCTGGATTCGAACCAGTGACCTCAACGTCCCGAACGTCGCGCGCTACCAGCTGCGCTAATGCCCGTTGATTCGCCAATACAAAACAAGTTTTGTAGACCTGACGATTGTGAGTTTTTAACTCTAAATACGTCGACTCAAGGCACGCTAACGCTTAAAGCCTTGACTTCGCCGTTTTTAGGGTTTGTAAT
>JAEDGP010000075.1 GCA_016297405.1 Treponema sp. | reverse complement strand
GTCTGACATTTGCATCTATCTTTCAGTCAAATCTGGATGAATTTTTTATGGTGCGGGTTGGAACTTTAATGATTCACGAAAATGAAAATGATTTTATTGACAATAAAACAGGAATGAACTGCACTCAGCAGGTGGAAAAAATCCTTGAACGCGTAAAGATTCTGGAAGAAAAAAAATCCTTTATTTACGAACAGCTTATGGGCGAACTTGAACCAAAAGGAATAAGAATCATTAATTTTAATAAATTGTCTGCAATAGAAGCTCATCTTGTTGAAGAATATTTTGACAGTAACATTGCTCCATTCCTTTCGCCAATGATTGTGGGTAAACAGCAGCCATTTCCGTTCCTTGATAACAAGAAGCTTTATGGTGTTGTTCACCTTTTAAGCAGAATGGGAAAAACAAAAATGGGAATTGTGCCATGTTCTTCGCCAGTCTTTAGCCGGCTGATTGAAATTCCTGGTCGCAAAGGAACTTTTATGCTTTGCGAAGAATTGATTCTTCATTTTATTTCTAAGCTTTATGAAAATTATACTGTAAAAGAAAAATCGATTATCAGAATTACAAGAAATGCGGATCTGGATTCCGTTGATCTTGATGATGAAGAAGATGATTACAGAAATTACATGGAACATCTTATTAAAAAACGCCGCAGGCTCAGCGCAGTAAGAATGGAATTAAGCCGTCCCATAAATGACAGTACAAAAAAACAGCTGGCAAAACTGGTTGGAATAGAAAATGAACACATAATCAATGTGGGAACCCCTTTGGACTTGTCTTTTGTTTTTCTTTTGCAGAAGTGGCTTAAAAAAGAAAATCCTGACATTCATCTTTTTTACAAGAGAAGACTTCCAAGAAATCCCCAGTGTTTTGATATGCGCAAAAAACTGATTCCTCAGATTGAAGAAAAAGACAAGCTTGTTGCGTATCCTTTTCACAGCATGAAGGCTTTTCTGGAAATGCTTCATGAAGCGGCCAATGATAAAAATGTTGTTTCCATAAAAATGACTTTGTACCGGGTAGCATACAAAAGCAAAATTATCGAAGCTCTTGTAGAAGCTGCGGAAAACGGCAAAGAGGTCGTTGTTGTTGTAGAACTTCGAGCCCGTTTTGATGAATCCAACAATATTGAAATGTCCAGACTGCTGGAAGATGCAGGCTGTCAGATTGTGTATGGGCTTGGCAGCTTTAAAGTTCATTCAAAGCTATGCCTTATTACTAAAAAAACAAAAAACGGATTTTCCTACATCACTCAGATTGGAACTGGAAACTACAATGAAAAAACTTCTGAGCTTTACACAGACCTTTCGTTGATGACTGCAAATCAGAATATTGGTTCTGAAGTTGCAAAAGTTTTTCTGGCTTTAATGAAAGGCGAAACAGTTGCAGAAACTGAACATTTGCTTGTTGCGCCAAATTGTCTTCAGAATAAGATTCTTAAATTCATTGACGATGAAATTCAGAAAGTTAAAAACGGCGGGTCCGGATATGTGGGCATTAAAATCAATTCGCTTACAGACAAAGATATTATCGACAAACTGATAGAAGCTAGTCAGTGGGGAGTAAAAATTCAGCTGATTATCAGAGGCATCTGCTGTCTTATACCAGGAATTGAAGGTTTTACGGAAAACATTTCTGTTGTAAGCATTGTTGGTCGTTATCTTGAACATTCCAGAATTTACAGATTTGGTCAGGGAAATGATGAAAAGATTTATATTTCCAGCGCCGACTTTATGACCCGCAATACTATCCGTCGTGTTGAAGTTGCAGTTCCAATTTACGATGAAGAAGCTCGTTCAAAAATCAAACATATTTTTGATACCTGCATTATTGACGATGCAAAAGGCAGGGAACTGAAATCTTCAGGTAAATATGAATTCAGAAAAATAAATGAAAATCCTGTAAACAGTCAGGAATACTTTTTTGAAGAGGTTTATAAATGCTTAATGTAGGAATTTTAACAAGCGGCGGAGACTGCCAGGCTTTGAACGCTGCAATGAGAGGTGTTGTGCTTTCTCTTTTTGAAAAAACACAGAATATAAAGATTTTTGGTTTTGAAGACGGATTCAAAGGTCTTATATACAAAAAATATCGTCAGCTTTTTCAGGAAGATTTTGAAACAATTCTTGATGAAGGCGGAACTATTTTAGGTTCTTCACGGGAGCCTTTTAAGCATATTACAGAGATTACTTCCGAGGGCATAGATAAAGTTCAGTCTATGATTGAAACTTACAAGGATTTGAAACTGGACTGTCTTGTAATTCTGGGGGGAAACGGAACTCATAAAACTGCTAATCTTCTTTCAGAAAAGGGCCTGAATGTTGTAACTCTCCCAAAAACAATCGATAACGATATTTATGGAACAGATATGACTTTTGGTTTTCAGACAGCAGTTGGAATCGCTACCAAAATCATCCGATACATTCAGTCTACTGCAAAAAGTCATTCGCGCATCTTTATTGTTGAAGTTATGGGACACAAAACAGGATGGCTTACACTGCACGCAGGTATCGCCAGCGGCGCAGATGTAATTCTTTTGCCTGAGATTCCGTATAACATTGAAAAAATAACGGAAAGATTAAAGTCTAACGAGGCAAATGGAAAGAAATACGCAATCATTGCAGTTGCTGAAGGAGCTTATTCTTCAGAACTTGCAGAGCTTTCTAAAAAAGAGCGGAAACTTAAACTTTCACAGACAGGATTTCCTTCTGCTGCATACAGAGTTGCTTCTGAGCTGCAGGCAGCAATGCCAGAAAAAGAAACAAGAGTCCAGATAATTGGACATTGTCAGCGTGGTGGCGAACCTTGCGCCTACGATAAAGTTCTTGCAAGCCGGGTTGGTACTGCTGCTGCCTGTTACATCCTTGAAAAAAAATTTGGTGTAATGGCAGGCATTACCAACGGCAAAATCGTACCAGTTCCATTAAATGAAGTTGCAGGAAAGCTAAAAAAAATATCTTCTGATGATCAGCTGGTGCAGCAGGCAAAGACTCTTGGAATTTGTCTTGGAATTTAGAACTGTAAGGAATATAAATATTGCTGTTGCAACGCAGATTTTCCGTCAGAAATATAAAGTTTTGCAAATTGAGTGATATTTTGGGATTTACACATGATTTCAAAATCAAAAAAGAATGTGGTTTTCATTTTAATTTTTTTTGCGATTATTGCCGCCCTACTCGCTCTTCCTACCGGTTTTGAAGACGCCCAGCAGTTCAAGGACGCAGAAAAATGTAAGGTGCTGGTTGAAACGGTGGACAATTCCAGTCTGATAAACACAGGGCTTATCCGAACCGGCCAGCAGGTTTGCACAGTGCGTTTTTTAAGCGGCAAATTCAAAATGCAGACTGCAGAAGGCTGGAACATGCTTGGCGGTTCCCTTTCCCAGGATAAGCTTTTTCGCCCCGGAGACAAAGCGCAGGCAGTTGTTCATCATTATGACGGTGAAATAATTTCCGTAAATCTGATTGATTATTACCGGCTGGACGGCGAACTGCTTTTAGCGCTGGCTTTTGCGGTTTTTCTTGTGGTTTTTGCCCGTGGCGTGGGATTACGCTCAGTTTTTTCGTTTGCAATTACGATTCTGGTTCTGTGGAAAATTCTTGTTCCCCTTTTTCTTAAAGGCCACAATCCAATTTTTGTGGGACTTGCCGCAGTTGCAATTATGACTTTTGTTATTCTGGCGCTGGTTTACGGTTTTGACAAAAAACTCCTGTCTTCTTTTTGCGGCGCCATGTCTGGAATTGTTTTTGCCATGGTGCTTTCTATAATTTGTACCAGCTCATTCCATATTCACGGTGCAGTCATGGCAAATTCAGAAGCCCTTTTGTATTCAGGATTACAGGATTTAAATTTGACACAAATTTTTATGGCTTCTGTTTGTGTTGGCGCCAGTGGCTCTGTAATGGATTTAAGCGTGGACATTACTTCGGCAGTTTCTGAAGTTGTGCGGAACTGTCCTGGCATTTCCAGAAAAGAAGCCATAAAATCAGGGCTTACAGTTGCCCGTGCCGCCATGGGCACAATGACAACAACTTTGCTTCTTGCATATTCTGGCACTTGCATTGCAACACTTATGACTTTTATGGCACAGGGAACTCCAGTTTACAACATTCTGAACAACAACATCGTGGCAGCAGAAATTATCAACACAATCGCAGGTAGTTTTGGACTTGCCATGACTGCGCCTTTAACAGCGGTAATTGCAGGAACTGTGCTTGCAAAATCTCAGGATTAAGTCAGCAGGCAGTTTCCAATTGTTTTGGATTTCTATTTGTACGGTGGCCTCTGAAACGAAGTGTCCCCTAACCTGCCTTATTTTCGCTTGCTTTAAGTTTAGCGGCTGCGTTAACGCTGGACAATCATTAAAAAAAACATCGTAATTTTTGCAAACCAAAACACCAGTAGCAACCGAAGGTTTCAACGAGTGCCACTATTTTACAAATCCTTAACAACTTCTTTAAATAAACTTAATTGACTGACAATAAATTGACCTTGCCGCAAGAAAAATAAAAAAAAATTAAATGCAGGCGGCAAGGATGAAAAATGAAAAAAATTGTTTCAGTTATGTTAGCTGGAGTGTTATTATGCGGAGCATTAAACGCTCAGTCAATCAAAGTTACAAACACTTTTGGCGGAAATTCAGACAACATTAGTGGTTCTGATTTATTTGTTTTTGAAAATCAAAAAGATGAAGAAGGTTCTTACGAAAACGAATTTGGCAACAAAACTCGTGTAAGCGACAGACTTCAGCTTGATGCAAGTGTCAGCAAATTTGACAGCCGTATTCGTATAGAATTTGGAGCTACAAAATTGAACGGAAAAGACAGCACTGTTCGTTTTCGCGGTTACGGACGTTTTAAGCCGGTAGATCAGTTTCAGCTTATTGCCGGAAACGACTTTTTTACAAAAGTTCCAGTAGATGCAGGTTATCTGGTAGCCAGCGATGACTATCCAAAATATGCACGCATTTTGCAGAACGGTTTTGGTGCAATCAGCGGATGGACATTCGGAGAAGAGAAAAATATTAATCTTATAATTGCCAGCGGATTAAAAGGCGCAGATGATACTTTCCTTGATATGGATTTGCTAGGTTTTGATGCAGGTTTAAATTTTGGAATTAAGAATGTATTTTCAGCAGGAGCTTCTTTCCAGAATATGACAGGCGACAATTTTTCTGTCGCAGCATTTGCAGGTCTTAACTCGGTAGAAAATCTGATTTTGAATGCCGGTTACATTTACAACGCTACAGACACAGACTTTATCACAAAACCTGCAAAAAATGCTTTAAGTGTAACCGTTGGATATAACTTCAAAAAAATCGGACTTTTCGCTAGTGCCGATGTAATTTCCGCTTTAGGAAATGAATACATTGATGACGGAGAAACAAAAGATTACAAAGATGGCAATGATGATTTAATTCCATTCCTTTCTAAAATGAACGTATCATATAAAATCTCTGACTCTGTAACTGTTGGTACAAAAGCTAAAATTGCCGCTATGCTTGGCGAAAGAGATTCTACTCAGACAGAAATCTATCCAAACGTGACTTATACTTTGCCAAAAAAACTAGGCTCCATTACATCTGGTGTGCGACTTAGCTTTGATGCGGACAAACTTGCTAAGTTTGCAATTCCTCTCAGCTGGAAATGCACATTCATTGATTTGAAAAAATAGGACATAACTATTCCCGTTACTCAGGGCGTCTGCTGGCCCTGAGCAGCGCTAACTCAGAACGCTATAAAAATCTTTTTCAGGAGAAATTCAATATGAAAAAAACAAAACTTACAGGCGCAGTTCTATCTGCACTTATTGGTCTTTCTGCAATTGCAAGTCTTAATGCAGAAACAAAAATCACAGCCCCTGCAACAGGAAAAGGAACTCCAAAATATGTATTCGTATTTATTGGAGACGGAATGAGCTACCCGCAGATTCAGAGTGCCGCATATTATACAGGAAAAGATGCCGCCGGAATCGTAGATGTAGTAAAAAAATCTGAAAACCCTTCTGACTCCCCAGAAATGAAAGCCCTCAGCTTTTACCAGTTCCCGGTTGCAGGATCTGCAAGCACTTACGATGCCACAAGCTTCGCCCCAGATTCCGCTTCCACAGCAACATCAATTTTTACAGGCTACAAGACACATTCTTCGTCAATCAATGTAGACATCACAAAAAAAATTAAATACCGCACAATTGCAGAACAGCTCCGCGACCAGAAAAAATACAAAATCGGTGTAATTTCAACTGTAAACCTGAATCACGCAACACCAGCTGCAACTTACGCACATCAGGCCAGCCGCAAATCAAATTACCCAATCGGACAGGAACTTGTTTCTTCAAACTTTGAATATTTTGCCGGTGGTGCACTTATGGATCCACAGGACAAAAACAAAGATAAAACATCTATCTATGATCTGGCAAAAAACGCAGGCTACAAAGTTTGCTTTGATCAGAAATCAGCAGCTGCACTTAAAAACGGCGACAAAGCCCTTGTAATAGCAGAAACTCTTGCCGACTCAGATTCCATGAGCTACGACAACGACAGAAAAGAAGGCGAATGGGCTTTACGGGATTATGTTCGCAAAGGAATCGAAGTTCTTGATAACAAAACAGGCTTTTTCATGATGGTAGAAGGCGGAAAAGTTGACTGGGCTTGCCATGCAAACGATGCCCGCTCTTCAATTGCCGACACACTTGCCTTAAGCGAAGCAGTAGAAGAAGCTATTTCCTTCTATAATAAACATCCAAAAGAAACACTTATTCTTGTAACAGCTGACCACGAAACAGGCGGTCTTACAATCGGTTATGCAGGAACAGATTACAATCTTTTCTTCCGCACATTGGACAGCCAGAAAATCTCTTATGCAAAGTTTGATTCAGACTATGTTTCTGCTTACAAAAAGAACGGCACAAGCTTTGAAGCAGTTATGAAAGATGTAGAAAAACTTTTTGGCCTTAAGATGCCAGGTGCGGACGGCAGCAACAAAAACGGTGGTCTGGTTCTTACAGATTACGAACTTAGCCGCATTAAGACAGCTTACGAAAAGACAATCAAAAACGACAATAACCGCAGCCAGATGGAATACGACATTTACGGAACTTACGAACCTCTTACAATCACAATCACACATATCCTTAACGCTAAGTCAGGCTTGGGCTGGACATCAAACAGCCATACAGGTCTTCCAGTTCCAGTATTCGCTCTTGGTGCCGGACAGGAAGAATTCAAAGGCTTTTACGATAACACAGAAATCTACAAAAAACTTGCAAAACTTACAAAAGTTGTAAAAGACTAAAAAAAGGATAAACCATGAAAAATTTACAATCAAAAATCGCAATAGCAGCAATTATTTCCATTTGTGGATTTGCACTGTACGCAAAACCTGCCAAAAATGAACCAAACAAAAATGGAGCAAAAGTTCCATACAAAACATTGAAAATAACAAAAGATGGAGTGGAAGTTCGTAAAGGCGGATTTGGTTCTGATGCCTGTGCTTACCCAGGAGACAGTTCAAAGTTTTACCTGATAACTGACCGAGGTCCAAACATCGACTACAAAGGTGCAAATGGAAAAGGAAAATTATTTCCTGTCCCAGAATTCAATCCTGAAATCGGCTTGTTTCAGATTAAAAAAGATGGTTCCGTAAAACTTTTGAAAACAATCGGTTTAAAAGCACCGGACGGAAAGAAAATCACTGGACTTCCAAATCCAAAAGGAAAAGGCGCAACTGGTGAAATTGCCTACGACTTAAACGAAAACCTTCTGGGTCTTGATGAATACGGTTTGGATAACGAAGGTCTTGTTGCTATGAAAGACGGAACGTTCTGGGTTTCTGACGAATACGGTCCCCACATTGTTCATTTTTCTGCAAAAGGCAAGGAGCTTGAAAGAATAAGTCCTTACGGAATGACTACAAATGGAAGAAAAATCCCAGCTGTTCTTGCAAACCGCCGCGCAAACCGTGGAATGGAAGGCCTTGCAAAAACTCCAGACGAAAAATATCTAGTTGGAATCATGCAGTCCACACTTTACAATCCTTCAAAAAAGGAAATCGTAAACAACCGCCTTATCCGCATTGTAAAGTTTGAAATTGCAACAGGAAAAACCTGGCAATATCTGTATCAGCAGAACAAAGAAACAGATTCCTGCTGCGGAATTACAGCTCTTACAAACGATGAATTTATTGTAATTGAACGGGATGGAAACTTTTCTGGCGAAAAAGAAGCTCACAAGTACCTTTTCAAAATCAATCTGACTGGCGCAACAGATGTAAACGGTGACATGACCGCAGAAAAAGGCATCTTGATTGACGGAAAAACACTGGAACAGTGCACACAGTCAGAACTGCTTGATTCTGGAATTACTTTTGTAAAAAAGGAATTGATAACAGACCTGGTTGCAACAATCAATTACGGTCACGACAAATTGGAAGGACTTTGGCTTTTGAATGACAACACAATCTGTGTTGCAAATGACAACGATTTTGCCCTAATCGAAAAAGACAACAAGCTTTGCCAGAAGATTCTTCCTGGTACAGAAACTCCAGAAGATGATGTAATTTATTCAGTAAAATTCTAAAAATCTAATTTGCAGATTTTGCCAGAAATGATGCTTTCCTCCAGAGTTATCATTTCTGGCATTTTTTGCAAAAACTTGTTTAATTATCGTCGAAAATACGGCGAAACTTACAAACAAGTGATAATGGAAATAATTCCAGCTGAAAACTCTGCTGCTAACGTTTTTTCTTGCTTTCCTTCTCAGATAACATGGAACTTTCCACAGTTTTATCAAAGTCAGCAGGCTTTGTCTGAGAAATTTCTACAGCTTTAGGATCCATTTTTTTGCGTTTGTCGCCAGGTTCTTCATTCTGCTGGAAAACAATAATCGTTTCGTTTTCAGAAGAAGCTGCTTCCTCCGGAATCTGGTGAATGTAACGGACGCGGCATTCAATAATTGCAAAAAGAATTGTAAAAATATTTATCCAGTGAATGGAACCTGCAACGTAGCCAAAGAAATTGAAAACAGTGTGAATTAAAACAGCAAAAACAATTCCCAATCCGGTTGATTTTGTAGAGCAAACTGTTATATGAAAAGTACACACAAAGTAAGTATTACCAGTAAATCAAAAAATTAAAGATTTTCCTCGTAAAGTCGCAGTTCCGGGTAAATTGCCTGCATGTATTTAAAGTGCTTATCGTTTGTCCAAACTGGAATATCGTATTTAATGCCAATGTATGCAATCA
>JAEDGP010000074.1 GCA_016297405.1 Treponema sp. | reverse complement strand
ACCACATTTAGTGTAGCAGTCATTTCGACGAGTGGTTCCTGAGCCTGTCGAAGGACTCAATGACCACTACAATTTAAACTTCCTGGACAGCCCCTTTTTTTGCTCTCCTACTGGAAGGAGCGGCCGGTGCAGCGTAAACTGTAAATTCTGTGCCCAAAACGCTTTTGTCCAGCTGCTTAACCTGCTAAAGCTCTCCATGATTTGAAGTAATTCCTATTATATGTTAATCTTTAGCAGGTTAATAAATGCGAGTAGTAATTGTAGGTGCCGGTTTTACTGGCCAGCAGCTGGCAAAAGTTCTTGTTGCTGAAAAAAATGATGTAGTTCTCATAGACAATAACGAAGATGTCATCAGTCATCTTGGAAACAGAATTGACTGCATCGTTGTTCATTCAGATGGAAACAGTCTGGACACTTTGGAAAAAGTAAACATCGATAAAGCTGATGCCCTTGTTTGTCTTACAAGCAGCGATGAAGTGAATATGATTACATGTTCCCTTGTTGATGCAGTTTATCCTGATGTTTTAAAAATTGCCCGCGTTCGTAACTATGATTACTATGTAAATACAGCAGAAGCAAAGAAAACCCATGTAAATACTTTTGCCGGAAAGCATCGCCCGCTTTATGGAATCGACCACATGATTCACCCTGACGTTGAAGCGGCAGAAGCAATCGTTCGCGCTGTAGAAAACGGCGCCTTAAGCAGTGTTCTTACCTTTGATGATTCAGATCGTCAGATTTCAAGCATAACAATATCCGAATCAAGCGTTTTAAATGGAAAAACTTTGGCAGAACTCCGCACAATTACCGATATGCATCTTTTGATTGCCTATGTTGAAAAAGATGGCAAAACTTCTTTGCCAGATGGAAAAACAGTAATTACTGCTGGATGTACGTTAGGTATTTTGTTTTCAAAAAATGATGCTGCCAAAGTTTTGGAGCTATGCGGTTCAAAGCAAGTTGAACTTAAAAAAATCGCAATCATCGGCGCCGGTCGCATTGGAACAATCGTTGCCGAACGCATGGTTGAGCCACCTGCCACAACGATTATTCAGAAAATCAAGGAATATAGGAATTCGCAAAAAATCGTAATTATTGATAGCGATCCTCAGCTTGCAAAAGCAGCTTCCCAGCGTTTCCCACAGGCAAGCGTTTTCAAAGGAGACGCAACCGACGAATCTTTGCTAAGAGACGAAGGTATCGTAAACTTTGATCTGGCAATATGCGCTACCCATAATCATGAATTAAATATGGTCTTGGCTGCTTACCTTGAATCTTTGGGCGTTCGGCAGTCAATCAGCCTTGTAAACAGTTCTGCTTTTGCAACAATTGCGCAAAAACTTGGCATTGACGTTACCGTCGCCCTTCGTGATGTAGTTGTCGATTCAATCATGAGTCACATGCGCGGAAATGCCGTTAAGGAAATACACACTGTCACAAATGGTGATCTGGAAATCGTCGAATGTATTATACCTTCTGATTCAAAAGTCATTGGCAAAAAACTCAGAGAACTTTCAAATCCGGGCAAATACCTTGCCCTTCTTGATAAACATCCAGGAAATGAAGAGTATGAAATCGTTACTGGAGACACGGTAGTTTCTGTTGGCGACCACTTGGTTTTGATTTCATCTGCCGAAGATACCAAAAAGACTTTGGAAATGTTCGGCAACTCTTCCGACTAGTTCAATTCAAGGAATTTTCGAACAGAAATGCTAATTTCACTTTTAAGAATCAATTCACTTCTTCTTGGCATTATGGGAACCACTTGCTTGATTCCTATAACCACTGCATTTGCATATAACGAAACTTCAATAATTCCTTCTTTCGCTATTCCGATGATCTGCAGCTGGATTTTTCTGCTTTTTATCAACCTTTTCTTCAGAAACAAAAAAATCGAACTGCGAACAAAAACTGCTTTTGTTGTTGTAGCCTCCGCATGGATAACCACCAGCCTTTTTGGTGCAATTCCGTTGATTATAAGCGGCTCCATCCCATCTTTTACAGATGCATTTTTTGAAAGCGTCAGCGGTTTTACAACAACTGGCGCCACAATTCTCTCCGATGTTGAAACCTTACCCAGAAGCATAAATTTGTGGCGATGTACAATGCATTGGCTTGGTGGCATGGGAATAGTCGCATTAACCGTAGCACTTCTTCCATTGATTGGTGTAGGTGGTTTTCAGCTTATCAAAGCAGAAACAACAGGTCCTGAAAAAAGCAAGGTTACTCCAAAAATCGCAACTACATCCAAAGTTCTTTGGCTCATTTATTTGATTTTGACCGCTGTTCAGACAGTTTTGCTTATGGTTTTTGGCATGGATTTTATCGATGCCCTTTCTCATTCTTTCGCAACTTTGGGAACCGGCGGTTTTTCCACCAGAAACGCCAGCATAGGTTATTACAATTCAGCACCTATAGACATTATTTGCACAGTCTTTATGTTTCTGGCCGGTATTAACTTCAGTCTGTATTTCTATGCAATTTCCAGAAAATTCAGCGAAATCCGCGACAATTCAGAACTCAAAGCGTACATTTCGATTTTTCTAATCGCTGTCATTTTGATAGCCATAAATATTACGCAAACTTACGGTTCATTCCCTCATGGACTTCGATATGCATTTTTTCAAACTGCCTCAATAATTACAACTACAGGCTTCGCTACCGCCGACTTTACTTTATGGCCGTCACTTTCGCAGTTTGTTCTGTTCGCCCTGTTTTTTGTTGGAGGTTGCTCTGGTTCAACCGCAGGTGGAATAAAAGTCATTCGCTGGGTTGTTCTTTTCAAGCAGGTAAACAACGAAACAAAACGCCTTCTCCACCCTCACGGAGTATTCAGCATTCGCTTAAATAACAGACCAGGACGCCACGATATCGTCTACAGTGTTGCAGCTTTCATGGCAACATATCTGATTCTTGTGACTATTACCACAATGTTTGGTTGTATGGCTCAACTTGATTTATTTTCTGCCTTCACCGGCGCTCTTTCTATGATTGGAAACATTGGTCCAGCTTTTGGATCTCTTGGTCCTTCCTGCAATTACGGTTCACTACCTTCACTTTTAAAATGGTGGTACGCATTCGCAATGCTAGCCGGAAGACTTGAATTATACACGATGATAATTTTCTTCATCCCTCACTACTGGAAAAAGTAAGTAATAATAAAAAGTTAGCGAATTTGAATTTTGTTGAAGTTTCAACTTTCATCAGTTATTCTATAATAGTATGAAAATTCGCCTGCAGAATGAGACTGGTCGCCGTTTGGCTTGGACTGACCGCAAAGACGGTTATATTGAGTTACTTTTTTCAAGTAAAATTGCAAATAATGGATATTACCGCGGTAATCATCGCTTTTTCGAAGGTTTTACCATAAATGGCCACCTGTGGACAGAAGCCAAATACATTGATTTCTATCCATACGGACTTAACACTATCATTAATGGTAGTCCTGTGCAAATGTCCCTGCTTTTGGATGAACAGGCAATCTATATAACTTCCGAAAAAAATGTTGGTTTTTATTCTTTTAATCCAAAACCTTCCAATGATAACTCAACAGAAGAACAATCCAAACTTAACAAGATCTCTAAGCTCAAAATTGATTTTAAAAAGAACAGTATAGACGGAATTTCTGTTTTGAGCGCTGATGGTATTGCGATTGCAGCCGAATTTGATTTTTACCATTCATTCATCAATAATACCATGGAACTGTATGTTTCTGATCAATCCTATACTCCCATATCAAAAAACAGTTCCGCTGAAGAAAACAAATCACTTTTCCAAGCCCCAGGATGGTACATGGTTTTTGAAAAAGATGAAAAGACCGCCATTGAAAAAGCTGTTCGGCTGGCAAAAGAAAAAGGAATCGTTGCTCATTGCAAAAAAATCGATGACTTCATGAACAAAGGCTTTATCAACACAGGCGACGAAAAATTTGATGAAGCCATTCAGTGGGCTAGATTCAACGGCTGGCTTTTAGCTACTAAAGACCACGATTCAAAATATCGCGGAATCTGGGCGGGACTTCCTTGGTTCAGAGATAACTGGGGGCGCGATACTTTCATTGCATTAAACGGAATTCTTCTTGCTTCTGGTTGTTTTGAGGAAGCAAAAGATGTTCTTCTTGGATTTGCAGGTTTCCAGGACAGAGACAAAAACAGTGCAACTTATGGCCGCATTCCAAATCGTTATCGCGATGAAAAAGATGTAATTTACAATACCGTTGACGGAACGCTTTGGTTCATTCGCGCACTTTACGAATACATTCAATACTCCGGAGATACTGAAATCTTAAAAGATTTGAGCCAAACAATCGAAATCGCTGTTGATGCAGATATTTCCCGCTGCGATGGTAACGGACTGCTTTGTCATGGCGATGCCGACACCTGGATGGATGCCAGAATCATGAACAATCAGCCATGGTCCCCACGGGGCAACAGAGCAAATGATATACAGGCTCTTTGGTACACTGCACTTAAAATTTCAGCTATTTTCATGAAATGGCTTGGCAAAAATGATATTTCTTCTCGCTACGACAAATTTGCAGACAGAGTTGGTAAATCTTTCGAAAATCTTTTTTGGAGCGAAAACGCTGAATCGTTGGCTGATCATCTTCCTGAAGGCGGCTATGGCGAATGGACAAAAGACCTGCGCGTACGTCCAAACCAGCTTATGACAATTTCTGTACCTGCTGTATTGCCAAAAACAGAAACAGGATTATTCGTTTCCATCCTTGACCAATACAAAACCCGCAAAATTATGGAAAACGTAAACCGGGAACTTGTTTGTCCATTCGGTTTGTACAGTCTTTCTCCTGAAGATCCGATTTTCCATCCAGAGCACGAAAATCCTGAACATTACCACAAAGATGCAGCTTATCATAACGGCACAATCTGGGAATGGAATTCAGGACCATACATTTCTTCATGTGCAATCACCTCAAACGGTGTTCTCCCTGTTGAAGCAGCTTCCATCTTAAAAAACGAAGCAAAAATGATTATGGATTTGGGATGTGCCGGCACATTAAGTGAAAATATTCACGCCCGTCCAGACTCAAATGGAAATCCAAAACTTTCCGGAACCTTCAGCCAAGCCTGGAGCGTTGCTGAATTCGTTCGTAACATTTCACAGGATGTATCAGGATTCGTTCCTCGCCTGTTCGAAAATAATATCGAATTCCGACCTTGTTTGCCAGCTGCCTGCAAAACATGGGAATCATCCATGACTTTCGGTAAAAACTGGAAATTCAACGCATTTACTGAACGAAAATCGAAGGTATATGAAAGCAAAATAACCTGGACATTAGAGGGAGGCGATTCAAGGGATTTGCCAAAACTCACTGTCAATGGCGTTGAATTGATTCCTGGAAAAACCATCACCATCAATACACCAGCTGAACTTACCGATGGCCAAAATGTTTCTGCTTTGAACAAATTCGAATGTCCTTCAAAATGGTTCACAGCTCCTTTCCCAAAACGCGACCTGTGTCCAGACTGGAACGGTGCAGAACGAGGCCCAAAAAACTACCTGCAGAATGTAATTTTAAGCGGAAGAATGCAAAGCAAAACATGCGCTGGAGAAAACACTGCTGCTTTGGAATGGTTCTTTGATTCCGAAACATTCAAGAAAAAATATCTCACTGATACTGATCTTGGTGCCTTGTATTCGCCTAAGCAAACAACTTTCAGGCTTTGGGCACCAACAGCTCGGGAAGTTTCTGTTTTGCTTTACGATCAAGGCGATGCATCAAAAGCCGACGCTCCAAAACAAACCATTCAAATGAATTGCAAAAAAGGCAAATCATTCAACGGCATTTGGGAAATCTCCGTTCCTGGCGACCTTCATGAAACTTATTATGAATACCGCCTGTTAATTCATGGAGTATTCAGCAAAAGTGCAGATCCTTACGCCCATGCATGTGGCGTTAATGGCAAACGTTCTATGGTCGTTGATCTTAAACGCACGAATCCAAACGATTGGGACAAGGTAAAAACTCCTGAAGTCAAGTGCAAAAATGACGTGATTGTATATGAAGCACACATCGCTGACATTTCTTCATCAAAATATTGGAACGGCTCCGATAAAAACAGGCGCCTCTATTCAGGAGCATATGAAACTTGCACAAACATCAATGGTATTCCCACAGGATTCGACCACATTAAAAAACTAGGTGTTACTCATGTGCAGCTCCTTCCTTTGATGGACTTCATCTCTGTCGATGAATCAAAAATGACTGATAAAGACTACTGCAGGCGCATAAAGTTCGGTGCGTTCAACTGGGGCTATGATCCACAAAACTATGGCGTTCCAGAAGGCTCATATTCATCAGACCCATTCAACGGAACTGTTCGCATCAAGGAATTAAAATCACTTATCCAAGCTTATGCAAAAGCTGGCATCGGTATTATTCTTGATGTTGTATTCAATCATGTTCGCGACGGTCTTTACATGTCTCTTGGCACTTCAGTTCCTGGCTACTTCTATCGTATTGAAGGCTACTCTGGAGCTGGAGAAGACACAGCAAGTGAACGGGAAATGTTCCGCAAATTTATGGTTGATACACTTTCATTCTGGCTTAAGGAGTACAAACTTAGCGGTTTCCGCTTTGACCTTATGGGCTTGCATGATACAGATACAATGAACGCTATTTCCAAAGCGTTAAAAAACATCCGCAAAGATGTTCTGCTTTACGGAGAAGGATGGCAAATGTACAATGCTGGAAAAATGGTTCCTGCAACTCAAGTCAATGCAGCTAAAATGCCTGACATTGGACATTTTAACGATGCTATTCGTTGTGCAATAAAAGGATCTGTTTTCAATGACCAGGAACCTGGATTCATTCATAACGGAAATCGTAAGGAAGCTCTGAAATTTGGTATTGTTGGTGCAGTTGAACATCCTGATATTGAATACAGCAAAGTTGAAGGCACTGCTGCTGCAACTCCTTGGACTGAAACCACATGGACTTCAGTTAATTACACCGAAATCCATGATAACATTACCTTGAACGATAAACTTCATCTGGTAGAAGAAAACAAACCGGAAGAATACTATGACCAGCTTCAAAAAATGGCCATTTCTCTTATTCTGCTTTCTGAAGGAATGCCTATCCTTCATGCTGGAATGGAATTTTGCCGGACAAAGGAAATTCCTCAACAGATTCTTGACACAAAAGAAGAATTCTACGATGTTGGATGGAGCTCAGACAAAAAACACGCCTACCTTCGCAATACTTACAACATTACAGACAAAATCAACAACCTTGATTGGAAACGTTGTGAAGAAAAATATGATGTAGTTACTTACGTTCAGGAACTTATTTCCCTGCGAAAGCAACACGCTGCCTTCAGACTTTCCACTGGAAAACAGGTTCGCGAATGTCTTTCATTCATTGACAACAAGAAAGCTGGTTTGACTGAACAAGTTTTGGCCTGGCAATTGGATGGCACAAAATGCGGAGACTCTTGGGAAAAAATCATCATTATTGCAAATCCATTTGGCAGCGATGCAAAATATCAGCTTCCAGAAGCAGGAAATAAGCATTGGTCGTTAATTACCGATGGATCACACTTCATAAATGATGATAGTAATCCTACCTATCAATTAGACAGTGGTAGCGTTTTCAATATCCGGCCAAAAACCGTTACTATTTTTGCAATAAAATAATAACACAAAAAATCTTTTGTTTTTATTCGTTAAAATGCGTGTCAACGTGTGCGCCTTTTTATGAATTATTCCGCCTCTATAAAAAAAAGCGGCCAGCCGCAAAATTACGACTGGCCGCTTTCTCGTTACCGCCTAGAACAGCTGTCCTGGGAGCTTAAGCTTTTCTTTGAATGGAAATTTCGAATCGTACTCAGCAAATGCTTCTGGATTCTTCATTGCCACAAAATAACCTTCATGATCTTTGTAAGAACCTGAAATTCCGTTCAAAAAGCCTTCTTCCAGTTCCTTGCACAAAAAATATGGAGCATCACTTTTAGGGTCATCGGCATAGCGAATGCCTTTTGAGCTTGCCACAACAAACCCGGATTTTCCGTAAAAATCAGAATTTCCGCAGATTAAAAGACAGCCAGCACCCATCTGTTTTGCTTTTTCCATGGAATAATCCAGAAGAATTTTTCCATATCCTTTGCGTTTAAAATCAGGATGAATAGAAATGGGTCCAAAAGTCATCATTTTGATTTGAGAACCATCATCCACATTGATTTTTGACCAGCAGTACATTACATGCCCGATTATTTTTCCATCCAGCTCAAGAACAAGGCTAAGCTCTGGAATAAAATCAGGATTTGTTCTGAATTGATTCAGAACATAATGCTCTGTACAGCCAGGGGTATAAACGTTCCAGAAAGAATCTCTGGTAAGATTTTCAACAGTTTCATAGTCCTTTTCTGTTTCAGGACGAATAATGTAGTTTGAGTTCATTGTTTTTCTCCAGCATCAGATTTTTCCAACATTTCCAACAACCGGGAGAAGCCAAAAGATTAAAACGGCACAAGCCGCCTGGAATCTCCCGGCGCTATGCAATGCCCCAAACTTTTGCAGATTTTTCCGATGCGGTAAACCTAAAAAATGCTGTCGCATTTTTCTTAACGGTTTGTCCTTCACCACCGGCCATCAATGGCCTAACACTCATCCACACTCCAAATATTTTATTCGTGACAAAATCCACTTTGATTATTATACCACAGTTTTTTCATTTCATCATTAAAGTATTAGCTTAATTATCTAGTCTTAAATAGTGAAAACAAAGACCTTGCAAAACATCAATACAAATCATGAGAATTATTTGCATAATCTGAAAACAACTTTTTGCATTCAGCCCGACTTAAT
Source organism: Treponema sp. (assembly GCA_016297405.1). Lineage (GTDB taxonomy): Bacteria > Spirochaetota > Spirochaetia > Treponematales > Treponemataceae > Treponema_D. The sequence goes on along the minus strand of JAEDGP010000074.1, from coordinate 513 downwards.
TCTTCTCCATAATTTCCGTTGTTTCCTTCATTCCATTTTTTATAGAAGGTTTCATCACGAAAACCAATTAAATCTGTATCTTCTATTGTGCAACCATAATATGTTTTCGAAATATTTGCCCATAATATAGCGCCTTTACACATTGGACAAGGAGCAGCCGTAGTATATAAACTGCAGCCAGACAAATCATGAGTACCAAGATTTTTGCAGGCATCTCTAATAGCCATCATTTCTCCATGACATGTTGAATCATGATTTAACAGCACCTGATTATGTCCTTTTCCAACAATTTTTCCATCTTTTACGATTACACTTCCAAAAGGACCTCCATGCTTTTTTTTAATTCCTTCGTATGCTTCTTTTATTGCTTCCTGCATATAATTTTTATCTTTTTCCACAAACGCCTCATGTAAAAAAACATCGTTGCAACTCAAATTTGCAAGGATAATGAGCCTATACTATTTTCAGGCTGCCTTTACTATAATGCAAAACTCAAGTTTGACAATAAAAAAA
>JAEDGP010000073.1 GCA_016297405.1 Treponema sp. | reverse complement strand
GCCCCCGGCTTTTGGTGCCGGTATTCCACAGGTTCGAATCCTGTCGTCCCAGCTAATAACTCTCGCAAAAGCGGGAGTTATTTTTTTTTAAAACAAGAAATAGCAGAAAGCAAAAAGAAATAAAGGACGACAGGATTCGAACCGAAGTCTGCGCCGAGCAAGTGCGAGGAAAAGGCGCCAAGGAGGGCGATGGAAGCAGACGAAGGCGCCGCAGAGGGAGGAAACAGGAGGTTTCCGAGTGGCGCGGCGAACCTGTCGTCCCAGCTAAAGGTTCTGTGTGAAAGCAGAACCTTTTTTGTTTAACAAAAAACAAAAGAAAATAAAAAAAGATCACAGGATTCAAAACGAAGTCTGCGCCGGCAAGAGCGAACAAGAGGCGCCATGGAGGGCGATGGAAGCAGACGAACCATTTTTGCCTTTCTTCTGGTCCGCGCCGGGCATGGAATGGTGCGTAGCAGGGGAGCCAAAGCTTGCTTTGGCGACACCGAGCGTAAGCGGGCCATGGAACGCCCGTTGTGAAATGATTTGCGCCAAAATGTAACTCCAGGTATTTTTGTTTTTTTTATGTTGGAGAATTGTATGAGACGAATTTTTTTTGTTTTAAATTTACTTGTGGGATTTGCAACAGAAAAAATGATGCCTGTTATAGTGCAATCTGAGTGTTACATCAATTTTGGAAAACCTGATCAAAAGCGTAAGGTGCTGACTTTGCAGCTGGATGATGTGAAGCAGACTTTTGATGTGGGTGTGATTGATGTTCAATGATTTTTTGCATCAGTTTTTCTGACAATAGACATAAAACGCAAAAATTGTTATATTATTTGAACTTAAAACAATAGGATATAAGGAGCTTTTAAGAAATGAGTAAGCAGACTATTAATGCAAAAGTTCGCACTACTACAGGTAAAACAGCTGCTAAAAAACTTCGCGAAGTAGGTAGTATCCCAGCCGTTATGTACAATGATAAGGGCGAAGCTACTATGCTTGAAGTTAATGCTGTAGAATTCAATAAGGTTTGGCGTTCAATCACTGCCACAACTTCTATTGATCTTAATGTTGATGGAAAAGCTATGGCAGCTTTGATTAAGGATGTAGAATACAACATCCGTAACGATTCTGTTCTTCATGCAGATTTCTTTGTTCCAGCTGCAAATGAAAAGATCACAGCTAAGATGAAGGTTCAGCTTTCTGGAACTCCAGCAGGTGTATTGAAGGGTGGTTTCATGGTTCGCCGTCTCCCAGAAGTTACAGTACAGGCTTGTCTTGCTGATCTTCCAGAACGCGTAGTACACGATGTTTCTGCTATGAATATCGGTGATGCGCTTAAAGTAAAAGATCTTAGTCTTGGAAAGAATGTAGCTGTTCTTTCAGATCCTGAAGCTTTGCTTGTAACTATCGCACCTGGACGTTAGTCCCGTATTTTAGCGAATGAAAAGGCTGTCTTTTGACAGCCTTTGTTTTTTTTAACGGAAAAGTGTATTCTTTGATATATGAAAAAGATTTTGGGTGAAGAGCTTTTTGAGTTTGATACTCTAGTTCTGGAAGGATTAAAAAAATGCAATGTACCGCTTATTCAAAAGTGCGGACAGAAACTGCGTATTGGTGCAGGTGTTTCCGGTGGTGCAGATTCGGTTTCCCTTTTGGTTAGTTTGTGCCGTCTTTCCAAAATCTTTTGCTTTGAAGTATTTGCCATAAGTGTGAATCACAATATAAGAAGCGAAGAAGAAAGCCTTGCTGACAGTGAGTATGTACTGCAATTGTGCGGAAAACTGAAGGAGATGGGGTTTTGTGTCAGTGGAGAAATTGCTAATGTTGCAAAAGGTCTGATAGATGAGGTTGCAGTAACAAGGGGGAATGGCACTGAGGATGCTGCAAGATTTGTGCGTTATGGAGAGTTCGAAAAATTCTGCAATTCTCACCATATCGACTATTTTTGTCTGGCCCATAATGAAAATGATCAGGTGGAAACTGTTTTGATGCGGTTTCTTCAAGGGTCTGCTCAAGCTTTGGGTGGAATTAAGGATGTGCGTGGAATTTTTGTGCGGCCTCTATTGGGAATTGAAAGGAGTGTCATTGAAAGCTATTTGAAATCTCTGGAAGTGGAATGGAAGACGGATTCTACTAATCTGCAGAATACTTACTTTCGCAATAAAGTGAGGAACGTTATGGTTCCCTTTCTGAACCAAAATTTTCCAGGCTGGAAGCAGGGTGTTTTGTCATTGAGTCAGAAGGCTAAGGATGATGAAGAGGCTATGTCATGGCTTTATGAAAAACAGTTGGGAAGCACGCGATTTAGCGAAAAAATCCCTGTTGTTTCTTTTTTGCAGTTGCCTGTGGCTTTGCGTATTCGGCTTTTGTATGAAAGACTTACCAGGCTAGGCTGTTCCTTTCGTTTTCCATACAGAATATTAAGGATTTTTGCTGAAAACCCATGTAAAATAAGCGCCCTTGGTTTTGATTTTTTTGCAGATGGTGAATTTATATTCGTCAAAAAAGCAGAAAAGAGGGCGACTGAATCCAGCTTTTTTGCTATAATAGAAGAAGATGGAAGGTATGAGTTTCCTTTTGGTTTTCTTAATGTTGAAAGCCATGGTAAAGACGTAAATGCCTGTTTTGAAAATGCACAGAATGGAAATGTTTTTGCTTTTGATGGTATGACTTTTCCTTTCTGTGTAAGAAGCCAGGAAATATCTGACTATGTTTTTTTAAGCGATGGCAGAAAAAAATCATTGGCCGATGTGTTTTCTGACTGGCATGTTCCTTCCGACAAAAAAAAATGCATTCCGGTCGTACAAAGTCTTGCAGATGAAGAAATGAAAATTCTGTGTGTGGCTGGAAGTGTTTTTGGTTATCCTGATTGGATTTCCCGAGGGTAAGATGAATATTAAAAAGTTATTGTCACTACTTTTTTTTCTGTTTGCAGTTTCTGCAGTTTTGTCTGCAGGTAAGAATACCGTTCAGCAAGCCAATCGAAGAACGGCTATCCGTTGTCTTAAAATTGCCGAAAATTATCTTTCCACAAACGATTGGGGTAATGCATTGGCACAGGCTGAATTAGGTATTGTTTATGACCAGAACATTGCTGATTTGTGGTATGTGAAAGCAGCTGCCAAGAGTGGACTTGAAGAAGCACGTGCAGATGTGCTGCCTTTGGTTCTTCATGCACTGACAGAAGGTGAGTGGGTTGACTACAATAAAGATGGTGCCAGAATCCTTTGTGCAGATATACTTTGCGAAACAGGAGATGCAGATCAGGCTTTGACTATTTTGGACCAGAAGCCATTCATATATTCAGCCGATGCGGAATTTATCAGGACAAAATGTTTTTACAGGCTTGGGGACAATAAAAGTGCCCGTGGAAAAGTCAATGCTGCGCGCAAAATATATCCCCAGGATTTGAGATTTCCTTTGGTGTTTTTTAGAAATGAGTATCGCCTGACAAAAGGTGATGTTGAGACAATTTACGATGTGGAGCAGGCGTCTGCAGTAAGAAAAATCGCGGATTCTTTCATTGCTAAAATGCCAGAATATGACCATCCTGATGCGGAGTTGGAAATATATGCGGCGATTTTTTCTGAAGGAGAGCACCAGAAACGCCTTTTGCAGGCTTTTACCGCTCATGGAATGAAGCATCCTTTGTATGCAAAAGCTGCGTTGAGATCTGAATTGCTTTCTCAGCAGGAAGCCTGGGATTATTTTTGTGAATTTGCGGATGTTGCCGTTTCTCTTGAAATGCTTGAGGATTTTCTCTTGTATGTGACTGATGATGTGACTGTTGAATCTGTGAGTGAACATCTTGAAGCATACAATGGACGCCTCTCAATAGATACAGATAATGACGGTGATGGTAATCTTTTTGCTCAATATGTGCGCGGCAGACCTCAGTTTGTTTCATGGGACAAGAACAATGACGGTATTCTTGAATGGTCAGTAGAATGTGATTTTGGTGTTCCTGAAAGTCTGTTGGTTTCAGACGGAAACCTGAGTGTTGCGTATGGCACTTATCCTGCAATCGTGAACATCCAGATAAATGCAATGGATGAAGAAAAGGCTTTGAGTTTCAATTTGCAGGACGAGGTTTTTTACTGGACACCTATGGACATAAGAGCCTTGCCGATTGTTAGCGAAAGGTTTGGATACGATTTTTTCGTTCCGTATCCTGTAGAAAATGACAATGGCCTTGATGAAAGTCAGATTGTAAGGCACTGTACTTTTTTTGTAGCACCTTCCAGGGAAAGGCCTGGAGCAACAATAAAGTTTTCTGTCGTTGACAGCGAAATTGTTTCTGCTGATTATTTTGCAAAGGGCAAAATGTTTGCTCATTGCATTTACGAAGAAGGAATGCCTGTTCTCAGATCCATCGATAATGATGATGATGATGTTTTTGAAACAGTAGAACTTTATTCCAGTGATTCACAAGGGCTTTTCAAGTCAACATTGACTGAAGAACTGCAGGTTGGAGAAAACCTTTTTGGCAAAGGCGTGGAGGGAATAGGAATCTATCTGAAAATGGTTCAGATAGACAATAATTTTGATACAGTGCCTGACTTTACAGAAGAATATTCTTCCGATGGTGGTGTAGTTTCTTCCTGGGATTTTGATGCAGATGGTAAGTGGGATATAAGATACAAGAAATATCCTCATGGTGAGGGAAATGAGCCTCTTGTTGAAGATTCATTGTTCTATCTGGGGCCTTCCCGAGTTTTGGTTACTTTGACTAATGTTGATGGTAATCCATCTATGATAAGAGTTGATGGGGATGAGAATCAGGTTTATCCTGTAACCCAGGGGCTTAAAAACTGGTTTTATTGGATAGGTGAAAGAGGAAGTGCTGAAGACGAGGCTTTTGTGGAGTCTGAATTTAAGGACGGCCTTATTCAAGGAAAGAGCCAGGTTTTTGTGCATGAAGAAAAAAGAATCTGTGTGATTAAAGTTGAGGACAAGATATTTGCTTCTGTTGTTCCAGCTTTTGGCGAAAAATCTGGCGAGTCTGGTTCTTTGTTGGACCAGCAGTAAAAAACTTTAATCTGATTGGACTGCAATGAAAAGGTATTTTGTCTTTTTGGTTATTTCTATGTTTTTTATTTTAGGCTGCACTTCAATTAAGCAGCCTAAAACTGTTTATGAAAAACCTGATTACAGTCAGAAGGATATTGTTGAAAACGAAAAGAAACGCATTTCCAAGATAGCAGTCGACTTTCCTGTAAAGGCTTATTGGCTCAGTATTCTTTTAGGTGATCAGGAATCTATTATGGAAAATGAGGAGAATCTTTGCAGTTTATTTGCTTCAAGGTGGAAGGATGGCAAGTATAATGAGGCTGCAAAGATTTACTTATCATTAGAAGCTTGTGCTTCCCAATCCATTTCAAGGTTGGGCGTGTCAAAAATGGAAATAACCAAAGCTTATTATAAAGATGTGCCTGGCCTTTCTGTTGACAGGTCTTTACTTCCTGGAAGCTGGAAAGACTGCATTAACGCTACAGTAACGGTTTGGGTTGACAGGGGCATAAAGATTCACAATGGTGCCGGATATGCCGACAGGGTGATTGGTTCTGGTTTTTTTATCGACAAGCGTGGTTATATAATTACAAATCATCATGTGATTGAGGATCTTGTAAATCCCAAATACGAGGGATATGCCCGACTTTTTGTTAAGCTTGCAAGAGATTCTGAGACAAGGATTCCTGCAAAAGTGGTTGGCTATGATGACGTTTTGGATTTGGCTCTTCTGAAGGTGGAAGTTGATCCTCCCTTCGTTCTTGAATTAGGTTCTAGTTCAAACCTTTCTGTAGGCGATAAGGTTTTAGCTATAGGAACTCCATTAGGATTGGATGGAACCATAACTTCGGGAATTGTTTCTTCTGTTGGACGAAAGCTTTTTACTACTGGAAGCGTGCTTCAGATCGATGCTGCCGTAAACTCAGGAAATTCCGGCGGTCCTCTTATCGACAAAGATATGAAAGTTCAGGCAATAGTGTTTGCAGGTATTCCTCAATATCAGGGATTGAATTTTGCCGTTCCTGTTGAATATTTGAAGCAGGATTTGCCTTATCTTTATAGAGGTGGAAGGCGATTTCATTCCTGGGTTTCTTCATTCGGTCATACTAAAAAAGAAGGCCTTGCTGAAATGGGGCTTGAGCTGCAATATTCTATGCCTGGTGGAGTGACTAACAGAGCAGGCCTTATGGTTTGCGACAGAATTGTTTCAATTAATGGCCAGAAAGTGTATAATCTTGAATCATTGCAGGATATTTTTAGAAATTTCGAGGATGAAACAATTGTAAAGTGCGAATATGTCAGAGGGGAAATAAAGAAAAATGCTTTGTTGTATTTGGACAGAAGACCTGAAAGTCCAGGATATGAAATCTATGAGCACGATTTGATAAATAATTCGTTCATTCCGATTTTTGGAATGAAAATGGAACGTTCATCAACTACATCCACAAGAAAATTTTCGATTGTTGATATAATAAAAGGAAGCATTGCTGACGAATCTGGTTTTTCTGTAACGGATCCGGTGTATGTCAGTGATGTAATCTTCAATGAGGATAAAACGGCGATTTCGGTTGCCATAAGTACTAGAAAAAGAAAAAGCGGATATTTTGATGTTTCCCTTCGCATGGGTGCATCTTTGGATAGTCCATACTACTTTTAAGGCGGAAAATTATGGAAATGAAATATAAGCGCAATTTTTGTATTGTTGCTCACATTGACCATGGAAAATCAACTCTTTCGGATCGACTGATTCAGAAGTCTAACATTATAGACGAAAGAAAAATGAAGAATCAGATTCTTGACAGTATGGATATTGAAAGGGAACGAGGCATTACTATAAAAAGCCAGGCAGTTACTATTCCGTATCATGCAAAAGATGGGCATGATTATGAATTGAACTTTGTAGACACTCCTGGTCATGTTGACTTTTCCTATGAGGTAAGCAGGGCTATTGCATCTTGTGAGGGGGCACTTCTTTTGATTGATGCAAGTCAAGGAGTTGAAAGCCAGACAGTTTCCAATATGTACATGGCTTTAGAACAGGACCTTGAGATTGTTCCTGTAATTAACAAAATCGATTTGCCTTCTGCAGACATCCCTTCATGCCGTGCCCAAATCGATAAGGAACTGGGACTTGATGACAGTCAGACACAGCTGGTTTCCGCCAAAACTGGAGTTGGAGTTGATGAACTTCTTGAGGCAATTGTAAATTATTTTCCAGCTCCTACAGGTGATGTAAATGCACCACCGCAAGCTTTGATTTTTGACTGTCATTATGATGTATATCGAGGTGTAATCGTTCATGTTCGCGTGAAGGAAGGAACTATTAAAACTGGTGATGTGATTAAGATGATGAGCACAGGCCTTGAGTATAAGGTTGAGCAGTGCGGAATCTTCAAGATCGATTACGAAGAAACTGGCAAGCTTGAAGCTGGGGATGTAGGCTACATTATTTCTGGATTGAAAACAGTTAGCGATGTAAAGGTTGGTGATACGATAACTAGTTCGCAAAATCCTGCTGAAAAACCCCTTGCAGGATTTAAGGAAGTTAAGCCTGTTGTTTATTCGTCAATCTATCCAATGGATTCAAACGATTACGAAGAACTTAAGGACTCCATTGAAAAGCTTAAGCTCAACGATGCCTCCCTTGTGTATGAAAAAGATAATTCTTTGGCTTTGGGAAATGGCTTTCGATGCGGATTCCTTGGACTTCTTCATCTTGAAATTATACAGGAACGTCTTGAGCGGGATTACAATCAGGCCATTATTTTTACGGCTCCAAGCGTTCGCTATAAAGTAACTCTTACTGATGGCAGCGAGATTTTTGTGGACAATCCAAGTGAATATCCTCAGGGACGTATTCAGTCTGCCCAGGAACCATACATAAAGGCTACAATCATTACTCCGGCAACTTATCTTGGTTCCTTGATGGAACTTTGTAAAATGAAGCGTGGTGATCAGACAAATATGCAGTATCTTGATGAAAAACGTGTTGAACTGACATATGAAATGCCACTTGCTGAAGTTCTTTTTGACTTTTATGATAAGCTGAAAAGCTACAGCCGAGGTTACGCTTCATTTGATTATGAAGTTATTGGTTATAGACCTACTGATCTTGCAAAAGTTGACATGCTTTTGAATTCCAAACCTGTGGATGCTCTTTCGTTCCTTTGCTATAAACCTAATGCGGCTGAACGTGCAAGAAAAGTTTGTGAACGATTAAAGAATGAAATCAGTCATCAGCAGTTTAAGGTTGCAATACAAGGTGCTATCGGTGGACAGATTATTGCACGTGAAACTGTGAGTGCTTACAGAAAGGACGTACTTGCGAAATGTTATGGTGGCGATATTACCAGAAAACGAAAACTTTTGGAAAAACAGAAGGAAGGAAAAAAGCGTATGAAGATGTTTGGGGATGTTGAGCTTTCTCAAAGTGCGTTCCTTGCTGTTCTCAAGGAAAAGGAAGACAACTAGTTTTCTATCAGTTGGGTGAACAGCTTTTTGAAGCAGATGATCTCGGCTTTTACGCGCTTAAGAAAATCTGCTTCGATTCTAAGTTCGTATCCATCTGGGAAATGGTGATATAGATAGTCACGCTTGGATAGAAGCTGGCGTAACATGTTATTTCTTTCAGTTTCATCCATGTTTTGGCCTGTGGTAAGTATTTCCTGTATTTTCTCAAGTTCTGTGAGTTCGTTTTTGAAAAAGTCTATTTTTTTCTTTGTAAGTTCATCTGTATTTTGCGGCTTTAAAATGAAGTTTTCGGTGCTGCTTTCTGCATGGTTGAATACACCTTCATCTCTTTCGGACAAAGGCTTGTAGGGCAGGTTCAGCGGTAAACCTGTTGTGGAACAGTCAAAAAGATTTGCTGTATTAAAAAAATATTTTCTGAAAAGCTGTGCATAACCGGATAGGTTTGTGCTTGTATAGACAATATTTTTGTCTTTTGACAAAGTTTTTGTGCAGCCAAAGGCAAAGGCATTGCCACAATTTTCGCTTCCTGTCAGTCTGTTGCCTGAAAGAAAAGGGTTTTCGCTTTGTTTTGCATATCTTGAATGGGTTCTGCCAAGAGAATATGAAAAGTCAAGTCCTGCTACATATACACTGATTCCTTCGTTTTGTCTAAGTCTTAGTGCAATTTCAACAGCTGTAAGTCCTACCGATCCCAATGGGGGAATCGATGCAGGCAGCAAATGCATGTCTGAAAGGGCACCAAGAAATTCTGCATTTGAAAAAAGAGTTGTGTAAAAAAAGACGTCTTCCGTAACGTTTTTTACGGCTGCAAAGGAAGATGAAAGGCTTACGGCTGCTTTATTTGCCTTTATGGAATTTCCTATAAAAAGACGTTTTATAATCCATTGGCTTTCCTCTAAAACCACAAGATCTGCTTTGATGTTGCATTTTGACAGACAAGCAAGTGCTGCATCAACGGCTATTATGTAAAAGTTTTCAGATTTAGCCTTG
>JAEDGP010000017.1 GCA_016297405.1 Treponema sp. | reverse complement strand
CCTTTTTGCATTATGAAAATCAGCTTAGATCTTTGCAGCTTTGATTTCTACAACTGTATAGTCGTTCTGGTTTCCATTGATTTCGAATTTGATGTTTTCGCCAACCTTTCTGTCAAGAATAGCGTTTCCGAATGGAGCCATGTAAGAGTATACATTGTTTTCTGGGTCTGATTCCCAAGGACCTAGCACAGTGATTGTTTCGTTCTTGTCTGTCTTGTTATTGTGGAGTGTAACAACAGTTGCGAACGAAATGACAGCTGTAGTGATTGTTGTCGGGTCGAAAACGATAGCTTTTGCAAGGTCTCTCTGAAGCTGTTCTGCATCCTTGTTGAGTTTGTGCTGAGCTTCTTTTGCAGCCTTGTATTCTGCGTTTTCTTTTAAGTCTCCTTGAGCCTTTGCTTCTGCAACTTCATTAGCGATGGCAGGAAGGTCAACTTTCTGAATTTTTTCAAGCAATGCTTTCTTTTCTTCCAGTTTTGCGGCTGTAACAAGCATTCCCTTTGGAGAAGATGATTTTTCTGTTGCAACTTTCTGGAATTTGAAAGTAGGGTAAACTTCAAGGATCTTATTCCTAAGACGAGCTTTGTAATCTGGGTTCAAATCGTTAAGGTCGTCAATGAGGGTGTACATTCTCTTAACTGTATCTTCTGAATTCTTGAACATATAGTTGATAAGAGTGTCGTTTTCGAAAAGAAGATCTGTTGCGTTCTTTCTGATTTTCTTGTTTTCAGTTGAGTTTACGCTGCTGTTGATTTCACGGGAAGTGATTTCAATAAGCTGGATAAGAGCAATGAGCTGCTTTTCATAAGGGACTTCAGCTTTTTTGTACCATTCTTCTTCCTGGCAGTTTTTAAACAGGAAGATTATTGCGTTTCTGTAGTCCCTGTAGTTTTCGAATGCGGTTTTAACAAGCTTCTGAACCTTTTCTTCATTTCCATTGTTCAAAAGGAATGAAATCAGATCCATTTCAAGAACAGTTGGGAAAAGTTTTATATATTCGTCAGCCCAAGTTGGAAGCATTTTGATTGACTCAAGATAGTCATGGCGCAAGAATGTGTTCTTTGTGTCCTTGAGTTCTGTATACATTTCGCAAGGGTCTTCAATTCTTGCATAGATTTTGTGGAAGATTCCCTTCACTGGATTTGGAAGTGTGGGAGTTTCTTCTGTGATGCGTTTTACAACAAGGTAAGAAGCAAGGGTTTCCTTTGAGATCTTTGAAGGCATTTCATCAGATGCAAGAACTTTTACGTAACCTGCAAAGTAATTGTACATTTCGTTGAACAATTCGCTTGTTTTGTCTGTTTCCTTTGTGTACATGAACTTCATTGTAGTATCGATGCGCGCAAAGAACTGTTTCTGAGCTTTGAATTCATTAGCCAGCTTTTCTTCCCTGTTGATGACGTTTTCACGAACGGTGTAGCAGTTGATGTCAGTTGGATTTACGCCAAAGTGTTCGTTTGTATCAAGAATGCGTTTTGCAGCGGAATTCCATGAAGTCCATTCTTTTGGCTCAAGAACAGATGGAACAAGTTCGTTTTTAATTCTCTTGAAGTCACAGTTGTTGTCGAAACTCTTAATGATTGTTTTAAGAGCCCAAACTTTCTCTTTCTTAACTTTCTCTGCAAGAGCTTTAACGTCTTTTGTTGTAGCTTTGATTACCCAGATGTGGTCTTTTGCCAATGGAGTAAGTGCGTTTACGGCCATTTTCAAAGCCATTTCGCGAACACCATATTTTCGTCCGAAGTTGATTGTAAGGGTATCGTTTTCAACTTTCATGATTTTACCAACACCCCAAGACTTGTGGAACACGAAGCTCTTTACGTCAAAAGCGATGTGCTTTTCAAAGTCATTGATGGCTTCAAAGACATTTCTGTATGACTGTGTCAGGTTTGATGAACGGATGTATTCGTCAAGGTTTGAATGACCGGCGTGCTTTCCTTTATAACATTCTGTGATTTCTTTGCGAGCCCAGAGATCTTTTTGATCAACGGCAAGAATTTCCTTAAGAAGAGAAATTGCAATATCCCATTTTTCGTTATCTCTGTACCATGCATAGAGTTCCTGCAGAAGAATTGCAGTTTTATCTTCGCCCAATGTTTTTGAAGCTTTACGCTTTACAGACTGGAAGAAATCGATTTCCTGTGGAATGATCTGAACAAGCTTTGACCACATATCCTTTACGCCTGCGATGTTTTGTGCTGTCACGTAGCGGAGTATGGCAATTTTGTAATATTCTTCTGCGCTTTCCAAGTCGCCTTCTGATTCAAAGTGTTCGCCCAATACTTTAGCGATGTCCGCTTCTGTAAGATCGAGTTTTACGATTTTTGCGTAAAGTTCCCAAACCTTATCGTTGTCTTGTGAGCGGTAGTATTCTGCAAGAGTTCTGAGAGCGAAAGCGTTGTTTGGATCGTCTTCAAGAATAGAAGAGCAAAGATATTCAACAACAGCTTCTTTGTGGTTTTTCTGGAAGATGTCAACCAAAGCAACGAGCTCTGAATTGTCCAGATCTTCGTTCATCAGTGAAATCATGCCAGAAAGATAGAGTGCAATGATGCTCTCCTTTGAATGAGAAAGCTGTTCGTCACAAACTTTCTTTAGTTCGTCAATGCAGTTTTCCTTTTTCGCATTTTCAAGGATTGTGCTCAATTCAACGATTTTTTCCTTTGAGTAGTTGCTGATTGCAGCACGTGTCCATGTTTCTTCCTTCAGCATTTCCTGAACGGATCTAATAAGTTCTTCAGCCATATAAAAAACTCCTGCGCTTTTCTAAACTCTTTTCTCTCTGTCGAATCAATGTACATACATGTCGTGTATGACCGGATCCGTGATTTTTATCTTTAGTAATATCTCATGGATTGACCTGTTGTCTTCTGTTGTCTGACAGTAATCGATGAGCCAAAAATACATGTTTATCAATCTTGGAACCAAAAGCTTGGAAGATCGGGAAGGATCTTTCATTTCGTTTTCAAGAGAGTAGATTTCCTGTTTCAGCTTTCCCACTTCCTGGGCTTTCAGCATTCTTTTTGCGCTGAAAACGCCCCAAAGTACAGCGTAGACTGGAATCCAGGCTTTAAGGGCATCACCTGTGTAGCCTAATTTTTCAGTTCTTTCCACCAGTCTCCGAATCAGCTGTGAATCAAGGAAGTCAAGGTCGACTTTCTTGAAGTCAGTGAAGAAGGCTTCCCTGAAAAGAACTTTTGCAGCTCTGGCATCACCGCAAAGTGCATAGCAGTCTGCAAGATCCGCAAGGACGGCGGCATTCTTTTGCTGCAGATTGTTCGCCTGGGAAAGGCACATCCGCGCATTTTCGAATTCCCCAAGTTTCTTGTAGCAAAGACCTGTTTTTCTCATTATTTCAGCTTTCAGAATCGAATCTCGTTCGTTCAGCAGCTGGCTGAAATTCTGAAGTGCCAGGGAGAAAACCCCTCTGCATGCGGCATAGACGGCTGGCTCGTATACCAATTCCTTCTGTTTTGTGGAAGCAATGAAATTCTTCCATTCCTGCAGGAGAATGTCGCCTTTTTGAAGCCCCGGTTCAGATTTGTCCAGTCTGTAGAATGTGTCGGCCCAAAATATGCAGCATTGGCTGGTAAAAAACAGCTCCCAGCTTTCAAGATCATTCTGAAGGCTTTCATCGATTATCATCTTTGCTTGGGCGGGGTTGCCAGCCTCCAGAAAAGTGATGGCATCTTTCAGCCCTTTTTCAGTTAGAATATCCATAAGCGGTAAGTGCTATTATAGCATAAAATAGTTTTTAGTCAATGAAAATGTAAAAAATATGTAAAATTGGGGTAAAGTTTATACTCGCTTTATTCCAATCTGTCAATACTTTTTTATCAGAAAATTTTAAAGATATTTTTTGCCTGATAATCAAATCTAAAAAACTATAATTAAATTGTATATTTCCCTTCATTCTGTTATATTAGAAGTTAAATGAAAAATATTATGCTTGCACCATCTCTGCTTTCTGCAGATCTGGCAGATTTGAAAAACGCTTTGAAGATTATTGAAGACAACGGTGGAACGGTTGTTCATATCGATGTGATGGATGGACGTTTTGTCCCTCAGATTTCTTATGGTCAGCCTGTGGTTCAGTGTTTGCGCCCCTATTCGAATCTTCCGTTTGACGTTCATCTTATGGTCGAACATCCAGAAGAGCAGGTGGAAAGCTTTGCTGCTGCCGGTGCGGACTGGATCACTTTTCATCATGAAGCTTGCATTCATTCCCATCGTCTGGTTCAGCGCATTCACGATCTTGGCAAGAAAGCTGGCATCTCAATTGTTCCGTCAACACCAGTTTTTGCAATCGCCCAGCTGCTTGAATATGTAGATCTTGTTCTTGTTATGACAGTAAACCCTGGGTTTGGTGGCCAGAAGCTTATTCCTTCCTGCGTAAAGAAGATTTCCGAGCTTATAAAAATCCGGGAAGAAACAGGATTGAATTTCATGGTTTCTGTTGATGGTGGAGTCAATTCAAAAACCCTTTCGTCAGTTGTTGATGCTAAGGCCGATGTTGTAGTTTCAGGTTCTGCCTTTTTTACCGGCGAACTTAAATGGGAGAAATAGATTTTGAGTTTATTGATGAATAGAACAAAGACTGTTTTGATGACTGCGTGTCTTGTTACAGGTTTCGTTGTTTTTCCAGTGTCAGCAGAAATTTCCTCTGGAACTGCTGCAGCCTCGTTCATTCAAGGGGCCAGTGCATTTCGTGCGGGGGAATGGATGTCCAGCGTTTTTATGCTAAGGCGAGCTGTTTCCTATGCGGAAAACAATACAGCAGATACCTGGTATATGCTTATAACGGCAGAAATGTATGCCGGAGAATATAAGACTGCTTATCAGGATTGTGAAACTTATCTTCAGAATTTTCCTGAAAGTCCGTACGTTTCTCATGTGATGTACCATAAGGGAAGGGCTTTGTTCTGCATTGGTGAATTCGAAAAATCCGTATTAGTTTTAAGTGATTTCTGCCACCAGTATCCTGATCATGAAATGTATTGTTCGGCTTTGTTCTGGGTTGCGGAATCTTTTTATGCAGCTGCAAATTTTGATGATGCCAAGCTTCTGTATCAGAGAATAATCATGGAATATCCTGATGATGCTAAGGCGCCGGCAGCTCAATTCAGAATTGAAACCATCGAGCAGAGTTACAGGGAAGAAAAGCTGTTATATCTTCTGAAAGAAACTGGTGAAGAATATCTTGCTGCTAAGGAAGAGTATGAACGACAGTTGCGTCTTACGGATTCGGAAAGCGCAAGGGATGCCAGAAAAAGACTTGTGGAACTCCAGAAGAAGAATTCTGAACTGGAGAAGAAAATCAGTGAACTCAATCAAAAGAATACTGACCTTCAGTTGCAGCTGGATGCGGAAATACAGAAAAACAGTGGTGAAAGAAACCAGCAGCTGGATATGATTCGTGAACTTAAGGAAAAAGCCAGAAAAACTCAGGAACTTCTTGACAGTCAGACTGTTTCAGGGGAGGAAAAATGATTCGCATTAACAAATCTACAATTCCCGTTGCCCTTGCGCTTATTGCTCTTGTTTCTTCCGCTTTGTACGCTAAGGATGCAAAGAAAGGCAGAGGGGCTGGGTCGAATGTAAAGGTTGAAACTGTAAAAAAATCAGAAAAGAAAGCTGATACAACAGGAAAAAAGATAGCTTCTGGTCATAAACTTGTGGAAAATCTTGCTGGCGAACCTGTTTTCAGGGCAAAAACCCTTGAGAATTCTGTGGGTGCCGTAAAAATCCTGATGAAAGGAAGTGTTGGAAGTTTTCAGCTTTATGCATTGAATCAGGATGATGCTGCGATTCCCCTTTTGTCTGGAAACGACGAATTTACTTCTTCGTTTTTCTCCCTGAAAGTTGGCAAAAATGAATATCGTCTTACAGACGCTTCCGGGGTCGTAGTTGGAGCTAGAAAAACGAAGACTGGTGGCCAAATGGTTTATGTGGTTCCAGAAGTTGCAAAAGTCCTTGTTGGTTTTGATGTCATTCAGTCTGAACCGAAAAAAGATCCTGATGTAATTAAAGTTACCATCGAAGTTATCAATCGTGGAAAAAGATACAATAGTTTTTATCTGAAACAGGTGCTTGATACTGTTCTTGGAGAAAAGCTTGGACCTCATTTTTCTACAGCCGAGAATCTGGCTTTGAATAGTGAGATTCAGGTGCGTCGTTTTGACAAAATCAAATACATTTATTCAGGTTCCCCGAAGGCTGCCATGTGTGTGCTTCTTCATGGTGCCGACATTACAAAACCTGAAGTTGTTTCCCTTGGAAACAAGGATTTTCTTGCTCTTCCTGCGTGGGTTCCAGAAACTGTAACGGCCAGAACCTTTGACTCGGTTCTTTCCTACAACAATTCGGCAATTTGTCTGAACTGGGAACCTCTTGAGCTTGGACCTGAAGAGTCTGGAAAAATCGTTTATTATATTATGACTGCAACCGGCGATCGAAAAATTGACAGTGATGCCTTTATTGGAAAAATCGAAAAGCAGCTTAAAAAAGAAGCAGAAGAAAACGAAGATGCCAATGGTTCTGAAGAAAAAATCAATGTGCAGCCTGAAAAGCAGGATGAAACTGAAGTTCCCAAGGAGCCTGGGGAAGAGATTGTTCCTATGGAAAAAGATGTTGATGATGAAAGCCTTTCGAAAAAGCCTTCGATTCCATTCAATGTAGATACAATCGGGCCTGAAAAGCTTGATCCTTCGTATGTGCAGGCACTTTTGGATAAAATCAATTCCCTGGAATCTGATGCTTCGTCTGTGGACAGGGAAGAAATACTTCAACTGAATGCAGAACTTGATGCAATCATGAATAAGCTGAGGCAGCAGTAAATGAGTCAGAGTGCATTGGTACTGGCTAAAAGGTATATGCAGCGTCGCCGTTTTGACAAGGCCATTACGGTTCTTGAAAGCCGGTATGACATTTATGCCATGGAATTTGAATATAATCTTACTCTTGGAACTGCGTATCTTTATGCGGGTGATTTCGGGGCTGCGTCCACCTGGTTTCAGAAGGCCAGGAACATAAAGCTTTCCGATAATAATCTTCGACTGGGGCAGGCTGCGTTGTTTTTGAGGCGTGGCGACACGAATCGTGCTATTCAATATTATATGGAAATTCTTGATAATGATCCGTCTCATAAAATTGCTGAGCGGGCATTGGAATTCATAAAAAAACAGGGCGATTATGAGACTATCTGCAAATGGATTGATACTGGCAAAATAGAACAATTTTATCCACCCCTTGGATTTAATCCATTCGCAGTTGTTGCGGTAGCCATTCCTGTAATTGCAAGTGTTTTGGGTTGTGTGCTGGCACTTTCGCTTCTGAATAGACCTGCTTCGCCAAAGCTTGATCCTTATGCAGGTTCCAGGCAGAATTTGAGTTCCCTTATGCTTACTGTTGATGAAAAGGCCAATGTGCAGAAGGAAAATCTTTCTTCTGTCTCGTTCCGGTATATTCTGAGTGCAGCGCAGATCAACCAATCATATGAGACGGCCTGCAAATCTTTTCAGGAATATGATGACAATAGTGCACAGATTGAAATCAATAGAATCCTTTTGTCCAATGCTGCTTTGTCGGTAAAGAATAAAGCTCAGGAACTCATGTCCTATCTGAATAAGGCTCCTGGATTTGATTCTATAAAGCGAAACTGTTCCTATGTGGAAGTTTCTCAAGATCCAAGTCTTTATCTTGATTGCTATGTGGCTTGGTCGGGCCGAATTTCCAATGTAAGGGATGAGGGAACCACTTTTGATCTTCTTATCGGCTATGAAAATATGGAAACAGTTGAAGGTGTTGTTACTGTTCGTTTTCCTGTTGCCCAGCGAATTGAATATGACAAGCCTGTGAAGATTCTTGGAAAAATTACGTCTGGCAAAGAGGGAGGGGTGCTTCTTCTTGAGGGACGGTCGATTTACCAGGGAGTAAGCGATACCTTGTCTGTTGGAAAAATGTAGAAGGAAATGTGTATCGGTGTCATTATTTGACACTAGCATATGGTATTTTTTTATAAAAAGATGAAATAACTTCATTTTTTTGAAAAAAAATCGCTATAAAAAGGGTGGGGCATTTCTGCCATTGTTTTTTTTGCAGGTGGCAGCTTTCCCTTTTTTGTCGTTTTGAAAACGGCAGCTGTAATTTATGCAGCATTAGTATACATGGAGGCTGTTATGGCTGGAGAAAATGTTTCTGCAGAAATGTCAGAAAAACTGAAGGCGCTTGAAGCTGCAAGATTGCAGATTGAAAAGCAGTATGGTCAGGGTGCTTTGATTAAACTTGGGGAACAGGCAAACACTGCCGGAATTGACGTGATCCCTTCTGGTTCAATTGTTTTAGATGAAGCATTGGGTATTGGCGGTTATCCCCGTGGGCGTATCATTGAAATGTATGGTCCTGAAAGTTCGGGCAAAACTACGTTGGCTTTGCATGCCATAGCCGAAGCTCAGAAGCTTGGTGGGCTTGCCGCTTTTGTTGATGCTGAACATGCTCTGGATCCTGTTTATGCAAAGAATCTTGGAGTAAATATCGATGAGCTTTATGTTGCTCAGCCTGATAATGGTGAACAGGCTCTTGAAATTACGGAAAGTCTTATTCGTTCCGGTGCTATTGATATAATTGTAGTGGATTCAGTTGCAGCTCTTACACCTCAGAAGGAAATTGATGGTGAAATGGGAGATTCGGTTATGGGTCTTCAGGCTCGTCTTATGAGCCAGGCTCTTCGCAAACTTACAGCAATTGTTGGCAAGAGCAAGTGTATCGTAATCTTTATCAACCAGATTCGTATGAAGATTGGTGTAATGTTTGGAAATCCAGAAACTACAACTGGCGGTAATGCATTGAAATTCTATTCTTCTGTGCGTCTTGAAATCCGCCGTATTGAGTCCATCGATGGAAAAGGTGATGAGGAAGCGATTGGAAACCGTGTTCGAGTAAAGGTTGTAAAAAATAAGGTTGCACCTCCATTCAGAAAAGTTGAACTTGACATCTACTTTGGAAAAGGTATTTCCCGCTGTGCAAGTTTGCTCGATTGTGCCGTAAAACATGGCATTATCGATAAGCGTGGTGCATGGTTTACTCAAGGAGATGTAAAGGTTGGCCAAGGTCATGAAAATGCCGTTAATTTCATCGAGCAAGATGCGGAGTATGCTGATAACCTTGAAAAACAGCTTCGCGAACAGCTTTTTCCAGGACAGGTTTTAAAAGATCGTGATGGAAATCCTGTTTTTGAAGTAAAAGAAGAAAAAAAGAAGAAGACAAAAGCTGAACAACCTGCTGAATCTCCGGAAAGTGCACCTGCTGCACAGGAAGGTTTGTTCTAGTCTATGGAAGTCATACTTGGTCTTGGTTCGAATGCACAATATAAAGGGTATTTATGTCCTGAACTTCTTGCTCTATCTGTTTTTCGACTTTCTGCAGTATTAAGGGATATAAAGTATTCTTCCGTTTATGTGTCCAAGGCCATGTATGTTACTGATCAAGATGATTTTTATAATATGGTTGTACGCGGCTTTGTAGACGATTCTGTGACGCCGCGACAGCTCCTTTCTATAATCAATGGCATTGAAGCTGAATTTGGCCGGGACAGAACCAAAGAGATTCGTTTTGGACCTAGATCTTTGGATATCGATATCGAAGAATTCGAAAATCAATGCGTTAATGAAGCCGATCTTATAATTCCACATCCCAGAATGAAAGAAAGGGCATTTGTTTTAATACCAATGCTTGAGATTTTTAATGAAGTTGCCGATGAAATAAAAAGAAAAGAATTGTCTGCTTTTTTGGACAATGTTTCTTTGCAGGAAGTCAGAAAAAGTTCGGCGGATATTCAGCGTCTGTTTGATCAGATGTTGGAAAAAGCCCGAAGCTTCCTCATGTAGATCTAAAGGCGGAATATTTATGGGTGTGAAAGTCGCAGAAAGAACAAAAACAATTACAACACAGGCAGAAGTTTCGGAAGATGCAAAAAGGCGTTTTGCTGCCGGGGAATTTGAAGGCCCCCTTGATTTGCTGTGGTTTTTGATTCATAAAAGTGAAATCAATATCTATGATATTCCAATTGCTCAAATTACGGAACAGTATCTGGAGTATCTTGATTATGCAGCTCAGACAGATCTTGGTGATTTGAGCGAATTCTATAAATGGGCAGCTATGCTTTTGAATATGAAAAGTCGTATGCTTCTGCCTGTAGAAATCGAATATGACGAAGAGGATGTTGAGGATCCACGCCAGGAACTTGTTGATAAGCTTATCGAGTACCAGAAGTTCAAGAAGCTTTCGGAATTAATGGAAGAAAAGGAAAATACCGCCGAATGGAATTACGAAAGAAATAAAATCCAGAGGGTTCTTCCGTTTGAAGAAAGCGATTCTGATTGGGAACAGGTTGACACCTGGGAACTTTTACAGCAGATGCAGAAACTGTTCAAAAATATGGTTTCGCAGTATTCCAATGAAAAAATCCTGAACATGTACGAGAAAATCTCGGTAAATGAAAAGATTACCCTCATGAATGAGCTTTTGGAAAAAGATGATGAATGTATGTTTACAGATCTTATCACTCGTGAAGGCAATGAAATGGACATCATCTGCGCATTTATGGCTATATTGGAAGCTGTGAAGTTCAGGATGATCAAAATCATGCAGAATAAATTGTTTGGCGATATAAAAATCTGCCGCAGAACAGATGGCGGAGAGGCAATTCATTCGCTAGAGATTACAATCGATAAAACAGAAGTGCCGGAAGGGGAAGAATAATGGAACTTGAAAAAGAAACAGCGTTGGTTGAGGCAGTTTTGTTCCTGGAAAGTGAGCCTGCGACGGAAAAGCTTATTTCAAATGTTGCTGAGCTTTCTGAAGAAGTTGTTAAAATTTGCATAGAAAACCTCAAGGAAAAATATGAAAAAGAAGACTCCGGGGTGGAACTTGAAATGATTACCGGAGGATGGGCATTAGTTCCTAAGAAAGATATTTGGAATGTGCTTCGTGAACGCTATGGCGAAAAGAATAAGGCAAGACTTTCAAAGTCTGCATTAGAGACCCTTTCCATCATCGCTTATAAGCAGCCGATTACAAGAGGCGAAATTGAACAGATTCGTGGTGTTTCTGCAGACAATATGATTCGCCTGCTGGTTGAAAGGTCATTGATAACAGAAGCAGGCCATAAGGATGTGCCAGGTCGTCCAATCCAGTTCAAGACTACGAAAGAATTCTTGAAGTATTTCCATTTGAACAGTATAGCTGACCTTCCTCAGCTTGATGAAGATGAAGAACAGAGGTTCACGCTTGCCCGATAACAATAACGAAAATACAAACGATAGAATAAGACTTCAAGCCTATCTTTCTCATTGCGGAGTTGCAAGTCGTCGTGCTTGTGAGAAGATTATTCTTGATGGCCGTGTTACGGTTAATGGAAGTGTGGTTGTTGAACTTGGCACGAAGGTTTGCGATGCAGATGAAGTTTGCGTTGATGGTAAACTTGTGAAGGTTGAAGAAAATAAACGTTATGTGCTTTTGAATAAGCCGGCCGGTTACATTTCAGCATTGTCTGATGACCGCGGCCGTCCATGCGCGGTTGAGCTTTTGAAAGAAACTTATTCTGAACGGCTTTATAACGTTGGTCGACTGGATATGTTTAGTCAGGGGCTATTGATATTCACGAATGACGGGGATTTTGCCAAACGTCTGTCACATCCTTCGGCAGAACTTGAAAAAGAGTATATAGTTGATTCCAGTACACCGTTGCCAAGGGATTTGGCCCAGTCCTTTGAAAAAGGGATTCGTGTTGATGGTGTTTTCTATAAATGTAAGAAGGCGCAGGATGTGAATGCCCGGCGAATGAAAATCGTTTTAATAGAAGGAAAAAACAGGGAAATTCGAAATGTTTTCCAATCCAGGGAAATAGGAATCAAACGACTTGTTCGGGTTCGAATTGGAAATATCGAGATGAATGACCTGAAAAGCGGAGAATTTCGGGAACTTACTCAAAGTGAAGTTCAGGGATTGCTGAAACTTTGTCGAGATAAACAGATTTAAAACGAAAAATTGCACGAATGTGCGTTGGAGTATATATGATTATTGCAATGGATGGTCCTGCAGGTACAGGAAAAAGTACAATCGCTTCAATTATTGCGAAGAAGTTGAATGTTACTTATTTGAACAGCGGAAGTTTTTATCGCGCTTTGACACTTGCTCTTCTAGACGGAAGTGTTGATCTTGGTGATAAGGACGCAGTATTGGATTTCTGTAAGAAACAGAAACTTGAATACGTTAATTCAAGACTTGTTTTGAATGGAAAGGATGTGGAGGATCATCTGCATGATGACCGCGTTAGTGCCAATGTTGCTCAGATTTCAGCAATAGTTGAAATCCGCCATCTTGTTAATGATAGAATGCAGGAAATCACAAAAAGCTTAAGCATCGTTTGTGAAGGCCGCGATATGACAACTGTGGTATTTCCACAGGCAGAATGCAAATTTTATCTTGATGCATCACTTGATGTTCAGGCACAGCGCCGCTTTGATCAAGGTGTAAGCAATCTTACTCTTGAAGAAATAAAGGAAGCTATCAGAAAACGTGATGAAATCGATAGAAATAAAGCAGAAGGCGCCCTTAAGCGTGCTCCAGATGCCTTTTATATCGATACATCTAACTTGACCATAGATAAGGTTTGTGAGATAATACTTGAACAAATTTATAAACAAGGGTTTACGATGGAAGAAATGGAAGTGGAAAAGGAAGAAGCTCAGAACTCCAAGGGCGCGTTCCAGACACAATTAGAGGAATCCCTCAAGAATGCAAACAATCCAACAGAAGGACAGCTCGTTGATGGTTATGTAATTCAGGTAACTGACGAATATGTGTTCCTTGATGTAGGATGTAAATCAGAGGGTCGTCTCCCGGTATCGGAGTTTGCAGGTGAAATGCCAAACGTAGGAGACACTGTTCAGGTTTATTTGGTTAAGAAATTCGGACGCAATGGTCCAGAGATTTCAAAAACCAAGGCAGATGCAAAGCGTCTTTGGAAAGATGTTGCTCAGGCATTTAAAGATAAGACTGCCGTATCTGGTGTTATCACAAAAGTTGTGAAGGGTGGATTTGATGTTAACCTTGGTGGTGACATTCATGCGTTCCTTCCTATCAGCCAGTCTGACAGCCAGAAAGTTGAAAAACCTGAAACATTGATTGGGCTTAAGGCTCAGTTCTATATCGAAAGAATGTTTTCAGAAAATAAAGCAAATGTTGTTGTTAACCGCAGAAAGTATCTTGAAGAACAGATCGATGCAAAACGTGATGAGTTCTTCAATACAAAGAAGATTGGTGATTGTGTAAAAGGTGTAGTAAAGAGTTTTACTAGCTTTGGAGCATTTATTGATCTTGGTGGTTTCGACGGTCTTCTTCATATTAATGATATGAGTTGGGGTCATGTTGCTCGCCCTAAAGACTTTGTAAAGAAGGGACAGGAAATCGAACTTAAGATTATCCGCCTTGATCCAGCTGAAAAGCGCATCAACCTTTCTCTCAAGCACTTTGCTGAAGATCCATGGATTCACTTTGAAGAAAAGTACCATGTTGATGAAAAAGTAAAAGGTAAAGTTACAAAACTTACAGAATTCGGTGCTTTCATTGAACTTGAAGAAGGTATCGAAGGTCTTGTTCATATCAGCGAATTCTCCTGGACAAAGAAGATCAACAAGCCTTCTGACATGGTAAATGTTGGTGATGAAGTTGAATGTATGATTCTTGGATATGATATTCAGGCAGGTCGCGTTTCTCTTGGTATTAAGCAGGTTACTGCTAATCCTTGGGATACTATCGCTGAAAGATATCCTGTTGGAACAAAAATTACAGGTAAAGTTGTAAAGATTACAAATAACGGTGCTTTTGTATCTATCGAA
This sequence comes from Treponema sp., assembly GCA_016297405.1. Classification (GTDB taxonomy): domain Bacteria; phylum Spirochaetota; class Spirochaetia; order Treponematales; family Treponemataceae; genus Treponema_D. Next base: position 20,044 of record JAEDGP010000017.1, on the reverse strand, counting down.
GATGGAATTGATGGATTCCTTCACGCAGAAGATATTTCTTGGACAAAGAAAGTTAAGCATCCAGGTTCTGAACTTACACAGGATCAGGAAATTGAAGTTGTTGTTATCGATTGTGATGTTGCAGGTCATCGCATTAAAGTTGGTATCAAGCAGCTTACTGAAGATCCTTGGAAGAAATTCGCTGATGAATACAGTGTTGGTTCAACACTTGAAGGTGAAATCACATCTATCACAGATTTTGGTCTTTTCGTAAAGGCTCCTTATGGAATTGAAGGTCTTGTAAACAAGGCTAACCTTAGCGAAGATCGTGATACTCCTTTTGAAGAAGCAATCAAAAAGTATAATGTTGGCGATAAAATCAATGTATTTGTTGCTGATGTTAATATCGAAAAAGAAAAGGTTGCTTTCTCAGTTCGCGAATTCAAGAAAAAGCAGCAGCGTGATGAAATCTCACAGTATATGGCATCTTCTTCAGATGAAGGCGCTTATACTTTGGGCGATTACTTGAATAATCAGAAGAACTAGTTGAGTAGGTTTCGATGAATCAGTTTTCTCCAGACATATTGAAGACTCTCATCGAAATCATAAACGACATTAATAGTGACTTAAAAAACAGAGACGCATTGCTGTTTCGTATTCTGAAATCAGCGGTGCGTCTTGTTAATTGTACCACTGCTTTGTACGTTTCGTTCGATAGGTCAGTGGGAAAAATTAAATGGCTTGCAAGCAGCGACGGCAAGGAACTGATAAAGCATAACGAAATTCTTGATCAAAATAGTTTAGCTTCTAGAATCATTGCTGATAACAAACCGCTTATATGCAATGAAGTTAGAGATAGCGTTCTTTTTTCATCAATTTTTTCCAGATATACAGAAATGAAGGTAACTGAGTTTCTTGCTGTTCCAATGATGGTGTCTGGAGTTTGTGTTGGTGTCCTTGAATTTTTGAATAAGCGAGAAGTCTTCCCTTTTGATGAAATCGACATGCTTACTTCAAAGGTTTTAGCTGGTGTTGCCGGTTCTGCTTTCTGCGCCTGTGAAAACTATGAAAGTCAGAGGAATCAGATTATTTCCTTAAGGCAAGGAAATTCTGGGTATTCTGTTAATTCCCAAGTTTTCCATGATTTCATTTCTGAAAGTCCTGTAATAAAGGATTTGATGGATATTGTTAAAAAGGCTGCTGTAACAAATTCTTCGATTTTGCTTACTGGCGAAAGCGGGGTAGGAAAGGAACTTTTTGCTGAGCAGATTTTTCTGAACAGCAAGCGTAGTGACATGCCTTTTGTGCGCGTAAATTGTGCTGCACTGTCTGATACGCTTATTGAAAGTGAGCTTTTTGGACATGTAAAGGGCGCCTATACCAGTGCAGATTCTGCACAGAAAGGCAGATTTGAATTGGCTGATGGTGGAACAATCTTTCTTGATGAGGTTGGAGAAATCCCGCTGGCATTGCAGGCAAAACTTTTGCGTGTCATACAGGATAAGCAATTTGAAAAAGTTGGTTCCCCTGAAACATTTCATGTTGATGTTCGCATCATTGCTGCTACCAATAGAAATCTTGCTGAAATGGTTTCTGCTGGAACTTTTAGGGAAGACCTTTTCTTTAGGTTGAATGTGCTGCCAATTCGCATTCCATCTTTAAGGGCAAGAAAGGAGGATATTCTTCCTTTAGCTGTGAATTTTTTACGAAAAAGTTCACTTGAAGTTGGCAAAGAATATTCGGGCTTTTCAAGAGAAGCGATTTTGGCTATGGAAGAGTATAAGTGGCCAGGAAATATCCGTGAACTTGAAAATGCTGTTGCTCGTGCCTGTATAATCGGAAATCCTCCTTTTATACAAAGTGCGGACCTTAGGCTTTCTGTAGATGAATACATTGGTGCAGAAGATATAGAAGGTAATATTTCAGAAATGGTAGGTGTTATCGCTGATGATGGCACGGACCGTTCCTTAAAAACTGCCTTAGATAGATTCAAGCGTTCTTACTTGATCAAGGTTTTGGAAGAGTGCAATTGGAATCAGACGAAAGCCAGTAAGATTCTAGATATACAGCGGACTTATGTTTCTAAGCTTATGAATGAACTTAATATCCGCGTAAATAAATAGAAAAGTATAAAAAATAGGAGTTTTATATGAATTCAAGATTTAACAGCAATAAAGCCGTTGATAAGATTTCTGGATTTATTTCTAGAAAAGCTAAAATTTTAATTGCAGTGCTTGCAGTCGCCATAATCGGTGTAACAGCATTTGCCATTTACACTCATGTGAAGAATGCTAATAAAGTTGCAGGTCTTGAATCTGTAGCTAAAATTCAGAATGACCTTTACGAAGGGTATTCCACACTTTCCAAAGAAGATCAGGCTGCAAGGCGCGAACAGGCTATTTCGAAACTTGGTGAATATACATCAAAATCCGCTGTTGTGGGTGTTCGTGCGAATATGCTTGCTGCAGAAATTTCCCTTATGGGCGAGGATCAGGCTGCTGCTGCTTCTTATTATGCGCAGGCTTGTGACAAGGATTCTTCAAGCTATACATATGGACTTTGCGCTTTCAATGCAGCCGTTTGCTATGAAAATGCAGGAGAATCAGAAAAAGCTCTTGAATATTATTCAAAATCCGCAAATGACTCGAATAGCATTTTGAAATCTCATGCAAAATTCAGTGTTGGTCGTTTGTATGAATCTCAAAATAAGATTGAAGATGCTGTTAATGCATATTCAAGTCTTTACAATGATATGGACGAAAATGTAACTGATGAGTGGGTTTTGCTTGCAAAATCAAGACTTCTTGCATTGGGAAAATAAGTCAATTCTGTTTTAAATTTTTAAGTTTTAGAGGCAATTATGAAGAAAAACCAAAAAAATTTTTTTTGTTTTCTTGTTAGTTGCCTTTTTATGTTTAACGGGTGTGGTCTTGAAACAGTATATTATTTGATTACGCCTTCTGTAACCCATAATACGCCAAACGTTTCTTCTGTTACTGATGTTCCAAGCTATGAAAATGCATATTTTGAATTTACCACAAAAGATTCGGATAATTCTTCATTGGCTAATGGTGGTTTTAAATTTCTTGGAACAGGAATTTATTATAAAATTTATTATAATGTTTCATCCATGTTGAGCGCTAATTCATCCATAAGTGCTGCCGATGAGTCTGTGGCTGCCACCAAGATGATTTCATCATTTAATTATAAGCCGCTAAGGTTGAAAGATAGTGCACCTTCTCCGCTTATTCCTTCATCATCGTCCAATCAAAGGGTGTATATAAGACTTTCTAATTATCATGAAACTACTTCTGATACTTCTGTGGCAGTATTGAAGATTGACGGTGTTGATAAAGGAATTCCATCTCGCTCTGTAGGTTCGGGTGGAAAATTCTACACTTTCGATTTTGGCAGGAATGGTATTGTGGGTTACGATGATGACTATAATAAGATTCCAGTAAGGGGATATTCTTCATCTGATGTTGATGCCGATCCTGATGTTGAGTCTGATACAAACAACTATAGCGATGAGAATGAAAAGCTTTGGTTTGTTGATTTGTATGCTGTATCTGAAGGTCGGGATGATACTTATACAACTTATTATAGTGATGTGCTTCATTTGGGGGCAGTCTGCATAAGTGCTGCAGAAGAACATAATTAAAAACTCTGCATTCCCTTGAACAAATAATTCATTTACTATATATTATTAGATATGGCGCTTTAGCTCAGCTGGATAGAGCAACTGCCTTCTAAGCAGTAGGTCGACAGTTCGATTCTGCCAAGCGTCAATTAACCTGCAAGAAATTGCAGGTTTTTTTATGGGGTTTTGGTTTGCGACCAGTTTTTTATTCAGCATCAGAGTTTTATAAAAGTGTCTTTTCGCAAAAAGTTTACAAAATTTCTATAGACGCAGGATGCACATGCCCGAACAGGGATGGTAGTAAAGGTACAGGAGGATGTATTTTTTGCAGCAGTCGTGGAAGTGGAGAATTTTCACAGAATCCGCTAGATTCTATTAAATTGCAATTGGCTAAAGCAAAGGGTAAAGTTTCGGCTAAATGCAAAAATGGAAAATATATAGCATATTTTCAAAATTTTACCAGTACGTATGGTGATGAAGATATTCTGCTTAAAAAGTATGCATTGGCAATTGAAGATGAAGATGTTGTGGGGCTTGATATTGCCACCAGACCTGATTGTCTTAGAAGTTAATTTTTACTGCGGCTTAAGGAAATTTGCGCTCATAAATTTCTTATGATTGAGCTTGGATTGCAGACTTCCAATGAAAAAACAGGTGAACTTATAAATCGCAAATATTCTAACGAAGATTTTTCTAATGCAGTTAAAACTATCAGGAGAATAATTCCTGATTGCCATGTGGTTTGTCATTTGATTTTTGGTCTGCCTGGAGAAAATGAAGCTGATATGATTTGTTCTGTCAGATTTGCATGCTGCAATAAGGTGGATGGCATAAAATTCACAAATCTGAATGTTTTGAAGGGAACAGAGCTGGAAAATCTTTATCGAAACGGCGAGTTTTCTTGTTTGTCGATGGAAGAATATTTTGAACTGCTTTCAAAGGCCCTTAGGATAATCCCAAAGGAGGTTGTCATTCACAGATTGACAGGAGATGGTCCAAAAGAACTTTTGGTGGAACCTATGTGGGTCTGGAATAAAAAATATGTAATGAATCAAATGAACAGTTACTTCAAATGCAAAGGTGTTATTCAGGGTGGGGCGCTGTAGGAGCTGTTTTTTTTGTAGTTTTTTTTTATGTTTTTAACGGGTTTTCCAGCTCTTCAAGAAGTTCTGATTTTTGGGTATACTTTTTTAACTATGAAAAAGATAAAAAAGTTTTCTTTGATTATGTTAGTTGAAATTCTTTCAGTTTTGTTTTTTTCTGTTTCATGTGCAAAAAAGAATTCAAATGAGACTGAAGATGCCGCTATGGCTAGAAAACAGGCTCACTTGATGGCATTGAAAAGTAAGGCCATTGATGAATTTATGGAACATCTTTCCCTGGAAGAAAAAATATGTCAGCTGTTTATAGTCAATCTTGTTGGAGAACGCAAGTTTTCGCCCGTTGAGTTATATTCGGCTTTTTGCATTGAGCCTTCACTTGCCAGCAAAGCTATGATACCTGGCGGTTTTTTGTTCTTTTCATACAATGTATCAGATGATCCTGTAACCGTCATGGAATTTACAGACAGTATAAAAAGGGATTGTATTGAGGGAAATCAAATTTTGCCTTTTTTGGCAATAGATCAGGAAGGCGGTTATGTGAATCGACTTAGAAAACTTTGTGGTCCATTACCTTCTCCAAAACGTGTTGCCCAAAATCTTTCGATTCAAAAAGCTTACGAATTGTATGCGCTTCAGGCAAAGCAGATGAAGCTTTTGGGGTTTAATATGAATATTGCACCAGTCATCGAAGTTGAGACTGCTGACAACAGTGTTTTTCTTGACGGCAGAAGTTTTGGAGATGAAAAAGCTGTTCTTTCCTATGGAGACAAATGTATTTCTGCTTATGAAGATAATGGCATAGCCGCTGTGGCAAAACATTTTCCTGGAAATACTAACATAGATCCTCATTCAGGACTTCCAGAGATAAGTTTATCCCAGGCTCAGATGGAAGAAGCTGTCGCTCCTTTCAGAGATTTGGTACGCCTGAGGCTTTGTGGTGTTTTAATGAGTCATGCCAGAACCAGTGTGCTTGACAGCAATATTCCATCATGTCTTTCAAAGTCATGGGTTACTGGCCGACTTAGGGATGAGTTTGGTTTTGATGGGATTATTTTTTCTGACGATATTTTTATGGGCGCCTTGAATGACAATGGTTTCCCGCCGGAAAAAGCTTGTGTTGATGCTATTGAAGCTGGAGTCACTTGTATCATGATATCTGAAAAACGATTTGCAAAGCCAGCTTCTGTTCTTTTGAAAAAAGCAAAGGAAGATGCTGTTTTTTGCCAGAAAATCAATCTGGCTGCAAGAAAAATGATTGAATATAAGGCAATGGAAGGAGTCCTTTCATTTGATTTTTCTGAAGATGGTGAAAACTGTGCTTTGTCGCAAAGATTTATGCCGACGTCTTTGTCTGAAAGAAAACAGCTGTTTCAGAAATTGGCAGATGAAAACAGATTGTTGTATAAGGAAAATTTTATCAACTGATTATGGGAAAGAAAAACGCTAAGAATCAGACTTTGAAAAAACTTTCTGGAAAAGAAGGTTTTGACGAATATTATGCAGAAATCTTTGGTACCCGCTGGGAAAATCTAAAATGTGCTCTTTCCCTTGAAAATAAATATGCTACCTGGCAGGTTCAGGATAAGGAAAAGTATTTTCTTGATCCAGCCAGTGTATTTGCAGCATCTCTTTTACCTCTTGATGGAGCGAAAGAAATTCTTGATTTATGCGCAGCGCCTGGTGGAAAGACCCTTGTTATATCCAGCAGAATGGGAAGTGAATCTGTGCTGGTCTCAAATGAACGTTCGGCTTCCAGAAAGCAAAGGTTGTCATTGGTTTGCGATAACTGTTTGCCTCAAGATATCCGCTCTAGAATAAAAATTTCGTGCAGTGATGGTTCCAAATGGTGTACGACTCAAATTGAATGTTATGACAGGATTTTGCTGGATGTCCCTTGTTCTTCAGAGCGCCATGTGCTGGCCGATGAAAAATATTTGGATGACTGGTCACCTTCAAGGGTAAAGAGTCTGGCTATGGAACAATGGGCTTTGCTTTCAAGTGCCTGGCGTTTGCTTAGAACGGGTGGATATTTGTTGTATTCTACATGCGCTTTGTGTCCTTTGGAAAATGACGGCGTAATATCTCGGTTGCTGAAAAAATTTGAAGGAGCGGAACAGGTTTTTCTGGATGAAGAAAGCGTTCAGAAGGCGTGGAATGAAACTTTTGAATCGGTAAAAAAGTTCTGTTCTGATATGCCCTCCCTTTTCCCGGAAAGAACACAATGTGGTTTTCATATTTTACCGGACAAGCAAAACGGATACGGGCCAATCTGGTTTGTTTTGCTGCATAAAACCAAGCCTGTAATAAAATAGCTTTGCCCATTGTATTATTGACATAATTTCATAATTTAATATAATATAAAGAACTATATTTTCGTAATTTTTTATTAAAGAGGTTCCGGATGTCAGGACATAGTAAATGGGCAACCATTAAACACGCAAAAGGTCTTGCTGATGCTAAACGTGGTAAGATTTTTACAAAATTTATTAAGGAAATTTCTATTGCAGCGCGCATGGGTGGCGGTGATCCAAACTCAAACCCACGTCTTCGTACTGTAATCATCAAAGCTCGTGCAGCTAACATGCCTAAAGATAACATCGAACGTGCTATCAAAAAGGGTACTGGTGAAGACGGTGGAGCAGCATACGAAGAATATCTTTACGAAGGATATGCTCCTGGCGGAGTAGCTGTAATGGTTGAAGTTCTTTCAGATAACAAGAACCGTGCAGCAGCCGATGTAAAAAATATTTTTGCAAAGAACGGTGGTAACCTTGGAACTTCTGGTTCAGTATCACGTATGTTCCAGAGAAAAGGTACAATCGAATTTGATGCCGAAACAGTTAGCGAAGATGATGTAATGGAAGTTGCATTGGAAGCTGGTGCTGATGATATCGTTAATGAAGATGGTGTAATCACAGTAACAACATCTCCTGATGCATTTGCAGCTGTTGCTGATGCTTTAAACGAAAAAGGACTTGTATCACTTTCTGCTGATGTAGGAATGGTTCCAGATATGTATTCACCAGTAGATGCTGAGACAGCAGCTAAGGTAGCAAAGCTTCTTGCTCGCCTAGAAGATAATGACGATGTTCAGAACGTTTATTCAAACGTTGAATATCCAGAAGGATTTGAACCAGAAGAGTAATCTTTGGGTTTCGGTCTGCAACGTGAGCTGTCATATGCACTTGCATTTTGACAGCTCGTTTTATTTAACCGCTTTTTATGACAGACATGAAAAAAAAATTTCAGGAAAAAAACGGCATAGCTTCATTTTCTCCTTTGCCCGGTTCGGATGTATCTGGTAGATCTATAGTTGAAGGTCAGGAGAAAATTCGTCGAATCCTTGGAATTGATCCGGGACTTGCAAATACTGGTTTTGGTATTGTTGATTTTTATGGTAATAAGTACAAGATGGTAGGCTATGGAGTAATTCAAACTCCTTCTGATATGGAACATGGCAGGCGACTTGAATTAATTTATGATAGCCTTGAAAAAGTCGTAAAAGAGTTCAAACCTTCCCAAGCCAGTATGGAAACTCTTTATTTTGCACGTAATGTTACAAGTGCCATTAGTGTGGCTCAAGCTCGTGGAGTTGTGACTTTGTGTCTATGCAAGAAAAACATTCCGCTTTTTGAATATACACCAAATCAAATAAAGCAGGCGGTATGTGGAACAGCAAGTGCCGATAAAGCTTTGGTACAAAAATACGTAAGGATTCTTTTGAATCAGGAAACTGATCCGAAGCCTGATCATGCGGCCGATGCTTTGGCAGGGGCTATAACCCATTTGCACTATACTTCGAATATTTGATATAATAAAGTTATGTTTAATAGCCTTACAGGTACAATAACCGGAAAATTTTCAAAACAGCTTTTCATTGATACTAATGGGATTGAGTGGGATGTAACAGTTCCTGAAACAAGTCTTGAAGGATTCCCATCTGTGGGCTCGGTTGGCAAGGTGTACACCTGGATGAATCATTATGAAAACGGAATGGATCTTTATGGCTTTGCCTCAATGCAGGAACGATCAATGTTTTTGGATCTTCTGAAGGTAGATGGAATTGGACCTAAAGGTGCTATAAAAATAATGAGCAGCGTTTCTGTTCAGGATCTTATTACTGTCTTAGAAGGCGGCGATGTTTCCGTTTTGGAAAAAATTCAAGGTATTGGAAAGAAGACGGCTGCAAAAATGATGCTTACACTAAAAGGAAAGCTTACCATTCCTGTTGATATTGAGCAAAAAGGACAAAATTCTGGTTGCTGGAATGTTGTTGTGCAATCTCTGTGTGATATGGGATATGACAAAAAGATTGCCAGCGATGCTGTTCAATCTCTCGGAAATGCAATGAAAATGGATGCTGCGTTTGAAAAGCTTTCACAACAGGAAAAAGAAGACGTTTTGTTTAAAAAAGCTTTGATTGAATTGGCAAACTGAAATGATGGAAACCAGAAATAGGGAAAATGATTTTCTTCATATCGTTCGAGCAGAAGAAAATCTTGGCATGGACATAGATTTCTCAGAAGATGCGCAAGGGAAAACTGTAAATCTTAGGCCTCAGCTGTTGGATGATTTTGTAGGGCAGCAGAAGATTCGTTCAAATCTGCGTGTTTTTATTGATGCGGCAAAGAAACGTGGTGAACCCCTGGATCATTTGTTTTTGATTGGACCTCCAGGATTGGGTAAAACTACCCTTGCCCAGATTACAGCCCATGAACTGGGTGTTGATTTTAAGGTGACCAGTGCACCGGCTCTTGAAAAGCCAAAAGATTTGGTCGGCATCCTTTCCACAATAACGCCTGGAACTGTGTTTTTCATTGATGAGATTCACCGCCTGAAGCGAAGTATAGAGGAAATGCTTTATATCGCTATGGAAGATTATGAACTTGACTGGGTAATCGGCCAAGGGGCTGCGGCAAGAACCGTCCGCATTCCCATTCCAAAATTTACATTGGTTGGAGCAACAACTAAGGCCGGCACTGTTTCAAGTCCGTTGCGAAGTCGCTTTGGAATTATCCAGAGGCTTGAATACTACTCAAAAGAGGAGTTGGCAGAGGTTGCGCTACGTTCTGCAAAGCTATTGGGGTGTTGTGTGGATGATGATGCTGCTTTGCTTATGGGGCAGTGTTCCAGAGGAACACCTCGAATTGTGAACAGGGTTCTGCGACGCATGAGGGATTTTGCTCAATTGAGTAGTTCGCCAAGCGTCACCAAAGAAATTGTAAGCAAAGGGCTGCTGAAACTTGAAATAGATCAGTGTGGACTGGAACGATATGACCGCGAAATTCTTTTGTCATTAATAAAGAATTTCAATGGTGGTCCAGTGGGAGTTGAAACTCTTGCTATTTCAATAGGCGAATCAATCGATACCCTCGAGGATTACTACGAGCCTTATTTGATACAGTGTGGCTTTCTTCAAAGGACTCCTAGAGGAAGAGTTGTAACTGAAAAAGGATACAGACATCTTGGAATTGAATTCATTCAAAATCCAAACGAACAGGGAACTTTGTTTTCCTAAGGCGATTATATGAAGACTAGTGATTTTTATTTTGATTTACCACAGGAGTTGATTGCTCAGCATCCTTCTGGAGTTCGTGGTCAGGACAAGCTTATGCTGCTTGGCAGGAAAGACGGTAGCGTCACTCATCATTTTATGGATGATCTTCCTTCCCTCATTCTGCCAGGCACTTTGATGATATTCAACAATTCTAAAGTAAGGCGTGCCAGGTGTTATGGTATAAAGGAGACTACAGGCCGGGAAACTGAATTCATGTTCCTGAATCAGATTGATAAGGATGGTCATGTATGGAATACGATGGTAAAAAATGCCAAAAAACAGAAACCTGGCATGAACTACAAGTTTCCTGATGGTTCTATTGGTCAGATAATTGAAAGTGCTGGGAATGATGGTACAGAATTTCGCGCCGTCAAGTTTGATTTTGTAATAACAGAAGATTGGTTTGAGCGTAATGGTCATATTCCTTTGCCTCCATATATTAAAAGAGGGGATACTGATGAAGACAGTGAGCGCTATCAGAATGTCTATGCTGAAAATACAGGAAGTGCAGCTTGTCCAACTGCAGGACTTCATTTTACACAGAAAATGCTTGATTGCCTTTCTGCAAAGGGAATTGAAAGAGAATTTGTAACACTTCATGTTGGACTTGGTACTTTTCTTCCTGTACGCGAAGACAACATTGAAGACCACAAAATGCATGAAGAAGTTTTTACGGTTCCAGAAGACACTGCAAGAAAAATCAATCAGGCAAAGAAAGAGGGAAGACCAATTCTGGCAGTTGGTACCACATCTGTACGAACTCTTGAAAGTGCCAGTGATGATTCGGGGTTTGTAAAAGCTGGAACTTCAAGTACCCATATTTTTATGTATCCAGGATATAAATTCAAGGTTGTGGATCAGATGTTTACAAACTTTCATACTCCTGAATCAACTCTTATAATGCTGGTCAGCGCTTTTGCCGGTAAAGAGAATATTTTGAATGCTTATGGAAAGGCTATCGAGAATAAGTATAGGTTTTTCTCTTATGGAGATGCCATGTTTATTCGCTAGATTTTTCTTGCTTAGTTTCGGTTTTGTGATTTATAATTAAAATTCAGGTGTGAAATGAGTACTATTAGTCAAAGAGAAAAAAAGTTAGAATCAATCATTGAATTGGAAAAAAAACTTAGCGAAATACAGGATGTTGATGTTCTGCTTGAACGAATTCTTACGGAGACTCGCAGGATTGTTAATGCTGATGCAGGTTCAATATATGTAGTATCAGGGGATAATCATGAAAGCTTGCAGATAAAATATTCGCAGAATGATACGCAGCTGCGAGAAATTCCTGCTGGCGAAAAATTGCCGTATCTGTTCTTTGCTTTTCCTATAAATGAAAAATCTATTTCTGGTTATGTAGCATACACTGGAAAAGCCTTGAATATAGAAGATGCCTATTCATTGGATGAAAAATTACCATTCAAATTTAACAAACAGACAGATTTAACTACAAACTATAGAACAAAATCCATGTTGACCATACCATTGAAAATGGCAAGCGGAACTCTTTTGGGAGTTTTGCAGATCATCAATGCGCAGGATGACATGGGGAATGTAATACCGTTTGACAAAGATGCTGAGCTTTATGTTGATCATTTTGCTTCGGCTGCCGTTCAGGCATTGCAGCGGGCATATAATACAAGTAATATGGTTAAGAGAATGCTCAAAATGAGCGAATTTCGCGATCCAAAGGAAACTTATCCTCATGTTGACCGAGTTTCTAGTATTGCCTTGGAAATTTATGACCGTTGGGCCTATATGAACAATGTGCCGGAAGATATACGTCATAAATTTCGGGATAATTTAAAGATTGCCGCAAAATTCCATGATATCGGAAAAGTTGGTGTTTCTGATGTAATCCTCAAAAAGCAGTTTCCACGCTTTAATGATGAGGAACGAGCCATAATGAAGGGGCATACCTGCATTGGTGCAATGCTTTTTTATCCACCTGAGTCTGACCTTGATCAGATGTCCATTGATGTGGCTCTCCATCATCATGAGCGCTGGGATGGTGAAGAAATAGGGTATCCTGGATATTTCGATCTTCAGTCTTCGTCTACATTTGATGGCGCCGTTGATGATTGCATGACGCCTTATCAGATCGGTTGTCCAGTTTCTGTTCAGCGCCCATTGAAAGGGGAAGAAATTCCTTTAGCTGCCAGAATTGTTGCTGTAGCCGATGTTTTTGATGCACTTTCTCATAAACGATGCTATAAAGAAGCCTGGTCTTTGGATGACGCTTTTGCAGAGATTCAAAACAGTGCAGGAAAACAATTTGATCCCGAAGTTGTGCTTGCTTTTATGAAAGTCAGGGAGCGCGTTATGTCAATACTTATGGCTATACCTGATGAGGCTTAAGAAAAGAAACAAAAAACACTTCCTGGTTTGTCTATTATATGAGCAGAACTTGACAAGAATACGATTTATTTGTTGTTTTTTTGAGTTTGATGCAATAATTTTTCTTTTCGCAGTTTAGATTGTATTTCTTTGTCGAAACAGTTTGCGAATTTTGCAAGCTGTTTTTTATTATATGTGCTTCCTTTTTGTCCACCAAGGCCTATTTGTGCCAGCTGTAAGTCGAAATCTCTTTCAGAAACTTTTTCCTTGATGTTGTCTTTTGTGAACGAAAAACCTCTGTCGTTGATTGTGGTGATCCCTTTTTCTACAAGCCTTGATGCAAGAATAATGTCCCTTGTGATTACCAGATCGTTATGTTGCGCTTGATCAAAAATGATGTTATCGGCAGCATCTTTTTCCTGAGGGCAAATTATCATCTTGAAGTCATTGGTTTGTGCTGGAATAGGCTTATTTGCAACAAAAAGTACTGGGATTTCCAATTTTTTTGCATATGAAACAACGTAATTTCTTACAAGTGTAGGGCAGGAATCTGCGTCAATCCAGATCTGTATGCTCACTTTAAAACGCTCTCTATTTTCTCTATCATCATTCTGGTAATTCGCTCTGCTTCTGCATCGGCAGAGTTGTTTTCGATGGCATGTTCAATTTTTATTTTCTGTGATTTTTCTTTATAAAGCTCATCACATAAAGTGATTCCTGCCAGGGCTGAAATCTGGATTGGATCAGAAAGTCCGCCTTTTTCTTCAATCTGCTTTATGATTCCCTTATAATAGCCAAGCAGCTTATTCAGATATGCGGTGTCTTCATTTGCTTTAATTGTGAATGATGTTCCAAGAACGTCAATTTGTAGATTGCCCATTAGAAAATATCGAATTGCCCGGCATCGTTTTCAGAAGCTGGTGCTCCAAAAGAGTCTGGTGCTTTTTCGCTGGAAGAAATTTGGTTCATATTTGAGAAGGATTTTCCCTCTGCAGGATTTACGAAGGAGTTTTCTGTGTATGAAGAATTGCTTGCCGGAATTATGATTTGATTTTGGTGAATTTCTGAACTTTGCGCTTGTTTGGAAATTTGAGCAGCTGCAGGTTCAGTAAAGGATTGGAAATTTACAGCAACTGTAGGACGAGCATTTGCCGGCTCAGAAACTTGCTGTTGGGCACCGCCAGCTACCTGCAATACCGAATTTTCGATTGAAGAAAGTCTGTTCAGTGCCTGAAGTATACCAGACTCGATCTTATTCTGATCCTGTTCAAAGGAAGAAAGCTGCTCCGACTTGCTTGAAAGCGCATTTGTGAGCTCGGCACATTTACTGCGAAGAGCATCGTTTTCAGCTTGTAGCTGTGTAATTTTTTTAACAGCGCTTTCTACCTTTTGTTCAAGAAGAAGAACTTGATCGAGTGATATCATACTTATGCCTTAATTGCTTTTTTTGCAGCTTCAACAACTGCCTTGAATGCAACAGGATCTTCAACAGCCATGTTAGAAAGAGCCTTGCGGTTCAAAGTAATGCCTGCTTTTGTGCATCCGTTGATGAACTGTGAATAAGTCATACCTTCATCACGAACAGCTGCGTTGATACGAGCGATCCACAATGAGCGGAAGTTGCCCTTGCGGTCGCGGCGGTCAACATAAGCATGGTTAAGTGCCTTTACAACAGCATCTTTTGCTGGTTTGTAGTTTGATTTACGGTCGCCGATGAAGCCTTTAGCAAGCTTCAAAATCTTTGCACGGCGGTTCTTTCTTTTTGTTCCGTCTATTGCTCTTGACATATTCTATACCTCAACTATTAACCGTAAGGAAGCATCTGCTTACGAATTTTCTTTGCATCAGCTTCTGCAACATAACCTGTTTCACGGAGCTGTCTTTTTCTTTTTGGAGCACGTTTTGTCAAAATATGACGAAGGTTCTGCTTCTTGTGTTTTACCTTACCTGTGCCAGTCAAGCTGTAGCGTTTTGCAGCTGACTTTTTTGTCTTCATTTTAGGCATTTTTCTTTACCTCAAAAAAATTATTTGGCTTTAGCTGAAATAGTCATCGACATAGTTTTTCCGTCCATAGCCGGATTCTTTTCGATAACATATGGGGAAGTAAGCCTTTTTAAAACTTCCTGCAGTACATCATAGCCGAGTTCTGTATGAGCAAGTTCACGTCCGCGGAAACGAATCGTTACTTTTACCTTGTCGCCCTCGTCAAGGAATTCCTGCACATGCTTGGCTTTTGTATCAAGGTCGCCTGAACCAATTTTTGGCTGCATACGAATTTCCTTGAGTTTAAGTACTTTCTGATTCTTTTTGGAATCACGGAGCTTTTTTTCCTGTTCGAATCTGTACTTGCCAAAATCAAGAATTTTGCAAACCGGTGGGTTAGCATTCGGTGAAACTTCAACAAGGTCCAGGTCTTTCTCCTTAGCCAATTTAAGAGCCTCTAATGTAGGGACGATGCCCATCTGGTTTCCCTCGTCGTCTATGAGTCGAACCTCACGTACGCGGATGTTTTCATTAATCCGCTGGCCTTTTGTGTTGTTGTTTGGTGTGTATGCCAACTTTCCTCCTGGTGTTGCTAAAACACTAATTACATGTAGCGTATTGATGATTATACTTGAATATGACCATTAATGTCTAGTGCAAAAATACTCTTCGGCATCCGAATTAAAAATTGAACAAAACATTTGCCTTTATCTTGTGGAAACAAAAGTTTAATTATGGTAGAGTGTCAGCATGATTTATCTTTCTATTTTATTTCTTGTTTTCTTTATGCCGTGTATACTGGCCATCTGGTGCATATCGAATCATGATAAATATGTATTGCCTGTGGTGTGCTCAGGTTTTATGACTGGTGTGCTTGTTTCAGTAATTATTTCCATTTTCGGTTCTACATACAGGCTGACGGAATACAGCTTTGGTTCGAATTTCGGTTATATTTTTTCTGTGTTCTACATCTTGCCAGCTTTAATTCTTTATGTTGTATATTTTTTTGTTACCAAAGATCCTGTGGATTTCAGAATTAAATGTTTTTTTCCGTTGACTGTCTCTTTTTACAGCGTTTACGTTCCATACATTACGGTTTCTGCTGCAACTGAAAGGCTTCCGTTTTTTGGACTTTTCTACAGACCATCTTTATGCATCGCCATGCTTATGCTTTGCAGCGTTTTTGTTCGCGGATTGATTGAGTCTGTGCAGCAGAAAAATTGTCTTTGGGTGGGATTGAATGCTTTTTTTGCAGTTGTTTCCATGATTGTTCCATCATGCCTGGATACATTTTGGATTTTTGGTGCAAAAACATGGCTGATTTATCTTGCTTGTTTTGTGTATTTTGCTTTTGCTGTTATCTTTACATTGGAAAGGGATTTATTTCCTAAGTTTAAAAAATCATAATTTATTCTTGATTTAAAGGTGTTTTACAGGGTGGCTGAAAGTTTGTTTGTATTCTTTCTGTCACCTTTTTTTCTGTCCGGGGATTGTTGAAATGCAATGGGATAAACGGTATATTGTAAAGTGATTTTTTATCTAAAAATGAGGTTTCTGTGTTTTTAAAGAGTCTGGACATATTTGGTTTCAAATCATTTGCTGATCGTACTCATATTGATTTTTCAGATGGTATCACAGCATTGCTTGGACCGAATGGCTGCGGAAAAAGTAATGTTGTTGATGCAATCAAATGGGTTCTTGCAGAAAGTAAAGCTAAAAATCTTCGTGCAGAAAAAAAAGAAGATGTGATTTTTAACGGAACAGAACGCAGGTCTCCTCTTAATGTTGCCGAAGTAACTTTGACAATGAGCAACGAGAATGGACTTCTTCCGATGGATGAAAGCGAAATTGCAATCAAACGACGTCTGTACAGAAGCGGCGAAAATGAATATTTCATCAATAATCGGCCTGTTGGTGCCAGAGAAGTAATAAAACTTTTTATGGATACTGGAGTAGGAAAATCTTCCTATTCAATTATGGAACAGGGGCAGGTAAGCCAGATTCTTTCTTCAAAGCCAGAAGACCGTCGCTATATTTTTGAAGAGGCGGCTGGGATTTCCCGCAGCAAGGCAGAATGTGCGATCGCTGAGCGGGAGCTTGAGCAGACAAGACGGAATTTGCAGCAGATTGAAATTGCTCTTGCAGAAAATAAGCGGCGTTATGATACCCTTAAAGTACAGGCGGAAAAAACAAGTAAATTTCGCGATGTTAAAGAACAAATCTTTAATTGTGAACTTGATATTGCTCTTTTGCGTTTAAGGAATTTTCTGGAAGATCAAACAAGGCATAAGGCAGAGCTTGAAGAAGTCGTAAAAAAACGTGATCAGGTGCGAGCCGAAATTGAAGAGATAACGAATACCATTTCCATTAACATGGACAAAGTTCGGGAAATGCAGGAATTGGTTTATACGAAGCAGGCCGAACTTGTAGGGTTAGGCCAGGCCAAAAACGGCAAGATGGAAATGGCTAATAACCTGAACCGCCAATCTCGTGATCTTAAGGGTAAGATTGGAGCCCTTGAAGCACGCATTTCGATTGTTCAGGAGAACCTTGAAAACATTCAGGAAGAAATCGATGAGCAGGAAGCTGACATTCATAAGAAAGAAAAGCAGATAGCTGAAGTTGAACGGAATATCAGTGAATTCGAAGACAACATAAAGACTTGCGGAATGCAGATTACTCAAAACGACCAGAAATCTGATGAGGACAGAAACCGCATTCTGCAATTGGGTGAAGAACGCAAGGTTTTGCAGCAGGAACTTACTTCCATTACGGAAAATATAGTGGGAATGCTTGATTCCAAGCTTAAGGATGTCGGTTTTTCTGCTCCTGCTTTGGCAAAGGCAAAAGAGATGCTGTTGGATTCTATGGGAAAACTTAAAGTTTTCGCTGAAGGCAGAAAGAATGTTTTTTCTGACAGTGCAAAAGCTTCCCATTCTGAATCTGATGCTGTAAAAATCATCCAGGAGGCATCTGATTCTTTTGGAGAAGCTGAAAAACTCATTGCAGATGTGGAAAATGCCCTGGATGAATATGAAAAGGCTTCGCCTGCGTTCATTACGGAATTCCTTTCTCCGCAGGGAATAATGACCAAAAAGCGTGAGCTTGATGGACAAATTGTTGATAACCACAACCAGATTGATGGCTTGAATAAAGAAATTGAAGAACTTCGCAGCTGCAATGGCGAGCTTTCGTCGAAAATTGATGAATATAAGGAAACCTGCAATAAATTAAGGGTTAATAAAGTTCAGATGGAAACTCAGATTCAGGCTTCCATTCAGCAGGCAAGCCTTTTGCGAAGAAATCTTGTGTCTGAGCAGAATGATTTGCGTCAGTCCCAGGAAGAGCTTGCGGGAGAACAGCAGAAAGCAGAATTCCTTGAAGATCAGATTATGGAAGTTCAGGAAGAACTTGCAGAACTTGAACACAAGGGAACAAAACTTGCTGAAGAACTTAAGGAGCTTGATTCTAAAATCGTCGAAAGTAATTCAAGTGTGTCCGGAAAAAAAGACAAGCTTCAGAAAAAACAGGAAGATCAGAATCGATATTCTGCACAATTCGAACGTTTGACTCTTTTGTTGAATTCGGCGGAAACGGAAATCAGGAATCTGAAGCAGAATTTCCAGGAATCCCAATCCAGAGACCTTATGGAATTCGAAGAGCGGATGTATAAGATTACAAAACCTGTTGCCGAAATCAAGGATAAGCTTTTGTCTTGCAGGGAAGAACTGCGCTCGTTGGGTAACGTGAATCTTATGGCTGTGGAAGAATTTGCAGAAGAAAAGGATCGCTACGAACGCCAGAAAGCAAATTTCGATGATACACAAAAGTCGTTGGACAATTTGATTCGAGTTTCGGAAGAAATCAAATCAAAGTCCTCTGAAATGTTTCTTGAAACATATAATAAAATCAAAAAGAATTTCCATAACATGTTCAGACGTCTTTTTAATGGTGGACGTGGTGAACTTAGACTTGAAGATCCTATGAATGTTCTTACCAGTGGTATTGAAATTCTTGCACAGCCGCCTGGAAAGAAACTGGAAAATATTGCTCTGCTTTCCGGTGGTGAAAAGACTATGACTGCGGTTGCTCTGCTGTTTGCAACATATCAGGTTAGACCAAGTCCATTCTGTCTTCTTGATGAAATTGATGCGGCGCTTGATGATAGAAACGTTTCAAGTTTTGTGACTACTTTGGAATCGTTCGCAAATGTAAGTCAGTACATTGTGATTACCCATAACAAGAAAACCGTAACTGGTGCCAGCACAATGCTTGGTATAACTATGGAAGAATCTGGTGTCAGCAAGATAATTGCTCTTCGTCTTGATGAAGATATCCGAATCGGATCGAAAGTAGAAGCTTGTGATGATGGTTTTGTGGAAGAAGATGTGCCTCCTGAAGAAGGTACTTTTGTTCCTCCAAGACCGCCTAGACGAATCTATAATGATGACGGAACTATTACGGATCCTGAAATCGAACGAATCAAAAAGGAAAAGAAAGAAGCTGAAGCTTTGGAGCGCCGCAAAGCAAATGAGGCCAGGAAAGCTGCATT
Source organism: Treponema sp. (assembly GCA_016297405.1). Lineage (GTDB taxonomy): Bacteria > Spirochaetota > Spirochaetia > Treponematales > Treponemataceae > Treponema_D. Next base: position 892 of record JAEDGP010000017.1, on the reverse strand, counting down.
GGAGGAAGGTGAAAAATCAGCTTTTGAACAGCAGGAAGAAAATATTGCTTCCGCTGAAAAGGAATCTGGGGATAAAGATGGTTCCTCAGAAGAAAAGGCATAGTGCAGATGATTGATTTTCATGTTGTTGCTGAAAATCTGAAAGATTCTCTTGACGAGCACAGGCAAAAAACTGTTGTTTTTTGTGCAGTACTGGTATTTATGGCTGTATTGGGAATCTTGTCCTTTGCTCTTGTAAAAGAAGTAAAAAAGACAGCTGAAATAAAAAAGGAAAATGAACTGGTGTTGGACCAGAAGCTTCTTGCCCCAAAAGGACCGGTGATTCCTGACGAGTATTCCCTTTCCAGGATTACGAGTGATAAATGGTCAAGTGAAGAAATTGAAAAGTGGTGGACAGTTCCTGGAGATGAAGATGTTCAGGAAATAAGTGATGCCAATGATAGACTTGTAAATGGAATAATAGGAGCAGCTCCGTGAAAAAAATTTATTATTCATTGATTGGTTTTGCCTGTCTTTTGGCTTTTTCTTGTGCATCTGCTCCCAAAAAACAGGTTGTTGAAAGGGAAGAGGTTTCTTCGGAAGAAACAGCTGAATCCAAACAGGATGAGGGCGTATCTGAGAATGATGAATTAGATCAGGGATTGGATTCTCTGGAAGAAAATCTCCTTGAGGAAAGAATTACAGAAGATGAGCTTCCTGAACTTCCTGAACTTCCAGATTCATTTTTGGAAGATTCCATTGGAGAATCAGAAGAAAATGAAGGTGATGAACGAAGGGAAATGCCATTGGAGCCAGTTTCCGAGGAAGAGTCTGATGTTGAATCCTTAAGCGAAAATCTTGATTTTCAACTGCCTCCTGAAACCGATGAATCTGGTGAATCTGAAGCTGTTGA
>JAEDGP010000072.1 GCA_016297405.1 Treponema sp. | reverse complement strand
TATTGGAACGAAAGAGAAAATGAAGGAAAGCGAATAGATACTCTATGGGATGATTTACCAGAAAATACAGCTGGAACGAGTCAGGTTATTTCTATTCTTTCAGACGAAAGTAAATTTGCCAATCCTAAACCAATCGAATTAATACAAAGATGTTTGCAAATTGGAATTAAAGACTCCCTCATCCTGGACTTTTTCGCAGGCAGCGGCACAACTGGTCACGCAGTTCTAGACTTAAACAAATCCGACGGCGGAAACCGCACTTTTATTCTGTGCCAAATAAACGAAAAGACTGAAGAAAATCCCAAGGGCATTGCCTACGATGTAACTTCCAAACGCCTTAAGCGCATTATGACCGGTGAATGTTACGACGGTACAAAAGATTTTCCCTGGCTTAAAGATAACCAGCCTTACGGCGGAAACCTTGATGTTTACGAAATTGAATCTGTTGCCAATTTTGAAAACACTCCCGGCAAATCACCTTTTGATGTAATTGACGAAACTCTTTACGGCAAAGAAAAGTTCAAAACTGTAAAAGAAAAAATCGACTGGGTTTGCAGCAACTTTGAAAAAACTCAAAAGGAACTTGGGGAATAAAATGTTACAGGAAGCAAAAGATTTACAGAAAAATGCTGTTTCAAAGCTGGTTCAGGTTCTTGCAAGCGGAAAAAAAGAAATTACTTTTAAAGCTCCAACTGGCAGCGGTAAAACCTACATGATGGCAGACTTTATGAATAGAATTCTTGCGGCAAATCAAAATGCCGTATTCATAGTTTCCACACTTTCAAAAAGCAGCCTTGCCCAGCAGAATTACGAATCATTTGTGTCTTTGGCAGAAAATAATACTTTTCCAAACATAAATCCTTTTTTAATAAATTCAGATTCCAGCGGCGAAGGAAGTCTTTACATTCCAACAGATTACAATGTGTATGTTCTTCCCCGGGATTTATACAAAGATTCCAGCAAACTCAAAAAAGAAGGAACTTTCCTGAATTTCCTAAAAAATCTTACAGGCGACACTTTTATGAAGCAGGCAGACAAGACAGTTTACCTTATAAAAGATGAATGTCACATTGCCACCAGCAATCTTGATGAGCTTAAAGAATATTTTGCGCAAATCATAAATTTTTCTGCCACGCCAAAACTTTCCCGCAAGCAGGAGCCAGATGTAGAAATTTCTAATACAGAAGCAGAAAATGCAAAACTTATAAAACAAGTGGAACAATGCAGCGAAACCCACAGCCTGAATGATGCTCTAACCAAATTTGAACAAATCAGAACAGATTACATAAATCTTCTTGGAGTAAATCCATGCTTTATAATTCAGATTTCCAACAAAGAAAAGGCAGAAGAAGAATTAAAAAACAACATAATGCCGGCTTTGGAAAATCATCAGGAATTAAAATGGGTTTACATAAGTGATAAAGGCGGCGAAACCAACGATAACGGATTAAAAAAACTTCCTGTTGCAAAATGGAAAAATTACATGAAAGGAAAAGAATCCACAATTTCCGTAATCATTTTTAAAATGGTGATTTCAGAAGGCTGGGACATTCCCCGTGCCTGTATGCTTTACCAGATTAGAGATTCAAAAAGCAAGCAGCTGGATGAACAGGTTATGGGACGAGTTCGCCGTAATCCCAGACTTTTGGATTTTGAAACTTTAAGCGAAGAAGCAAAACACCTTGCCTGCACTGCCTGGATTTGGGGAATTATTCCAAAAGATGAACATTTACCAAAACAGGTTAACTTGTATGCTGATTTTGAAATTGAAAAGAAATTTCGCGTAAAACCTGTAAAATTGCAGACCGTTTCTTCCATTAAAAAACATCACTTAAAAGAATTTACAGAAAACCTTAAAGATGATGCTACTGTTCCAACTTCTATTTTTGAGTTGTATCAGAATCTGCAAAAGCAGGACAATGAAATTCAGAATTTTTGTTACGATTATGCAGAGGATTTTAAAAAGTGGACTTTGTTTACTGAGCATCTTGGTTCAATAAAATCCTCTTATGAACAGTATATTTGTGATTATGAAAAAAGCATGATTTTTGCAATGATGTGGGTTTTCCTGCAGAAAGCTGTTTTATTGAAAACACAAACAATCTTACTTTGGAAGACTGGATCTGGTGCAGAAAAGACAAGGAAACTGATTTTTCTTTTGACAGTGAAGCCGAAAAAAAGTGGGCTGAATTATTAAAAGATATTCGTTCAAATTCAATTGATAAAGCCACTAAAAACGAAAATGCACTTTTTGAAGATTCAAGATTTTTGTGGGGAAAGAATTTTCCGCTTAATTCAGAAATAAAATATGAATACTACATGGATGGTGTTCATTCATCCTATCCTGATTTTGTAATGAAAGACAAAACTGGACAGATTCATATTTTTGAAGTAAAAAGTGTGAATAAATCTTCTGCACTTAATATTGATGAAGAAGAATACAGGAAAAAAATTGCTGCATTAAAAGCCTGCTACAAAGAAGCTTCTAAAAAAACAGGTCATATTTTTTATCTGCCGATTCTTGATAAGTCTGTGTGGAAAATAAGTCGTTTTAGGAATGGCGAAGAGGATACTATTGATAAATCCCGGTTTATTGCATCTTTAAAAATAGAAAATAATTATAAGATCCACTCTGCATACGGAGTCAAGGATGCTGCGCAATCGCAGTAGCGCTGTGCAGGGAGGCAGGGCCGCTCCAGAGCGTAGCGCAGGAATGGAGCGATAGCGTTATACCGATATTTAAAATATTCCGATATTTTTAGCTAACCCAATATGTGCCTATTTCAGTATAGTTATTTTATATTATTATAAAACATACCCCCTTATATTCCCGATAATAACATAAATATTTTCGGAAAATTCCTTTACGGACAGTAAAAAGATAATTTTATAAAAATACGGGAAGGAAGGCAGCGGATGATATTGAGACATTAAAAAGACATGTGGTCTTAACTAAAAGATTATTCCGATATCGGAATAATAAGCAGAATCCGGAACATAGCGACGGCAACTTGTTGCCGGACTGCCAATAAGATTCTTACACTCCAAAAATCACTGTAAAGGTGCTGCCTTTGCCAACTTCACTGTCAAGCAAAATGCTAGCATCGTGATATTTGGCGGCGTGTTTTACTATGCTTAAGCCCAATCCTGTGCCGCCATTCTGTTTGGAACGACTTTTGTCTATGCGGTAAAATCGTTCAAAAATCCGCTCTCTTTCGTTGTCTGGAATGCCAATGCCTGTATCTTTTATAGTAAGAATTACACGGCCGCTTTCAATAAGATTTTGAAGATTAATCTGTACTTTTCCGCCTTGCACATTGTACTTTATAGCATTATCCACAAGGTTATAGACCATTTCGTAGATTACAGGCTGAACTCCGTTTATAAGCCCTGAATCTCCACTCAATTCCATCCCCACATTCTTTGCCGTTGCACTGGCCGAAAGCACTTTCATTACTTCCCTGCACATATCCCGCAAACTTATGCCTTCTTTTTCCTGACATATTGATTTTTCATCGAGTTTGGAAAGCTTGATTATATCGTTTACAAGAGCAATCATTCTTTGCGCTTCGTCATAAATCGTATTTGCAAAATCTACAGTTATTTTTGGGTCTGTATCTCCCGATTTCAGAATTTCAGCAAAGCCACTGATGCTCGTAAGCGGCGTTTTAAGCTCATGGCTTACATTTGCCGTAAATTGCTGACGAAGCTCTTCCCTCTGAGATTTTTCAAAGTTTTCTTCGGCAATTCGTTTTGTAAATGGTTTCAGCTCTTCATAAACCTGGCTTGTATCTGGATTTTCCAGATTAATTTCATTGAATGGTTCCACCACTTTTCTGCTGATCCAGGAAGCAGAAATACCAGAAATCACAATAGCAATCACCAGCAGAATCAAAAGCAACTGACTCATGCCAAACACCAGCACCCAAACAGAATGCTGATTGCAGCTGATTCTAAGCACATCGCCGTTTGAAAGCATACGGGCAAAGTACAATGTTTTTTCGGTCATCGTTGAAGAATAGCGCGATGTTCTGCTCATCCCTTTTTCTTTGGCCTCAATTACTTCAGAGCGCATTCCGTGATTTTCCAGACTTGCAGGGTCCACTGTGTTATCAAAAAAAACCGATCCGTCAGCATGAATTAAAGTGATTCTGTTTGAAGTCTGAAGCCTGCTCAGCTGTTCCAGATTTTTCTGCAAAGCATAATCTTCCAGAAAATTGCTTTCAGTCTGAAGCTCTGAAAAAATCTGCTTTTCAAAATAGTCGTACATATTAGAAATGAACCAAAATGCACACACAAAATAAATGAATATCCCAATCAGAAAAGTATTTATAAAAATCCTGAAAGTAAGTGACTTGCTCTTCATATTTTCATCGTCCATTTAAACAAACTTATATCCCACACCGCGAATGGTTTCGATATTTTTTTCGTAAACACCAAGTTTTTGACGCAGCGTCCTTATATGCACATCCACTGTGCGGCTTTCAATTTCAGAAGAAAGTTCCCACACCGAATTCAAAAGCTTTTCTCTGGTAAGCACCGCACCGCGATTTTTCATCAGCAGATGCAAAAGATCAAATTCCTTCACTGTAAGAAAAATCTGCTTAGAGCCGGCAAAAACCGTATGCTGACTTTCATCAAGTGTTATGCCACCAATTTCAAGCAGATCTTTTTTTGAGTCAGATTTTTCATAACGGCGCAAAACAGCTTTGATTCTGGAAACCAACGCCATCATTCCAAAAGGTTTTGTAACGTAATCGTCTGCCCCAGCATCAAGCCCGGTTACCACATCATACTCAGAATCTTTGGCCGTAAGTACAATTACCGGCATCGATGAATAGCGTGAATTGGAACGAAGTTTCCTAAGAACACAAATTCCGTCTTCTTCTGGCAACATTATGTCCAAAAGGCATAATTCCGGTTTGCAATTCGCCAAAGCATTCCAGAACTCAGACGGCAACGAAAAATCATTCACTTCAAATCCCTGGCTGACCAGGGTATACTTAATTAGTTTTCGGATGTTATCGTCATCTTCAAGAATATAAATCATACTTCTGTTATAGATTAGATTCGCAAAAATAAAACCAAAAAAATGTAAAGATTTTGTAAAATTTTATGAAAATTTTTGCTCATAAAAAAAGCGGAGCAATTCCTGTTTTACCACATAAAATTGCGCCGCTTTCAAATCATTTTATTTATTTAATTTACCGGAAACATCAAGCTTTTTCAAAACTTGCACCAGCTTGTTCTTTTCAATAAGGTCAATTGGTCGCCCTTCCACATACTTAGCAGCATCTTCGGAAAAACTGCCGGCTGTTACGCAAAAACCGCGGTCACATTTGATGTCGCGCATTTTTGAATGAAAGTCACGCACATATAATTCGCCAACAGAACCAGAGCTTCTAAAGAATCGGAAAAGCTCCTTGTCTTCCCATTTTGAGGTTTCCACAGAACAAAGAACTTCAATGCTGTCGGCAGCAACCGAAATATCTTCAATTTTGACAAATGCACCAGGATAGTAGCCCTCAACAAATTTACGGCACAAAGCCACAAAATCGCTGGTTCCAGACATGATATACGCCTGCAGATTCGAATTCTGATTCAATTCCTGATAGCGGGAAACCAATGACGCAACATCCCTATAATTTGGCGTAATGGACTGAATCTGCTTAAGATAGGTCAGAGCTTTTCCAATGGCATGCTGCTTCAGATAAACTTGCGCCAGCTTATAGTATATGGTCAGCTTTGTTTCCTGCGGAATATTTTCCAGCTTTAAGGCAATTTCATAATCCTGAATGGCTTTTTCGAACTGTCCCTGCTTTTCATGGATGGAACCTGCAGCCACACAAGATTGAGGTCCAAATGTGGGATCCGGACGCAGATGCATAAAAATCTTCAGCGCTTTATCACCTGCACCGCTTTCTTCCATTGCCGAAGCAGCATAAAAAAGCGCTTCTTTGTTTTCTGGTGCCTCATCCAGGACCTTCTTCAAATATGGCAGACTTTCCCTATATTTCTTTGCATTATATAAAGAAAAAGCCAGCGGCTCATACACCTCCGTCTTTTCGGAAGCAACCGCAGCTGCCCTTTTCAAACAGAGTATGGACTTGTCAAAATCCTTTTTATCATACAAAACTCTACCAACATAAAAATTGGCATCATAATTTTTTGGATCCAAACGCAAAACCTTTGTAAGGCCTGTCATGGCATCATCTAGTTTTCCAGTCTTGAATGCACTCACACCGTACTTCAAGGAAGCATCCATCTGATCAATTTCCACATGAACATTCATCAAATTAAAAAGAGTCTGATAGATTGGAAAAGCCTTCTCATAATTCTGCTGTTCATAATAAACTGCACCCAGCTGTTTCAAAGCCGAAATATTATGCGCATCATGGGCAAGCTTTTTGGTGCATTCCTTAATGATTACTGCAGCGTTTTTGTTTTTTGGTTTTTTAGAGGGACCATCTCCACCAGTTCCCTTGTCTTTTTTTCCTGAAAAAATCATCAGGATACACAACAAGCCTGAAGCAGAGACAATGGCCAGCAAAATACCAAGCATTCGACATCTCCTAAAACAGCGGTTTTAACCCGCCTAGCATTTACTTTTTCTGTTCAGCACGAAGTTCTTCCACAAATTCTGCAATTCGCTCCATTGCAATCTTAATTTTATCCACAGCGGTTGCATAACAAACGCGGATGTGCCCTTCACCGCCAAGTCCAAATACTGAACCTGGAACTACTGCAACATTGTGTTTCTGGAACAAGCGGGTTGCAAATTCTTCAGAAGAAATGCCAGTTGAAGTAATATCCGGAAACATGTAGAAAGCGCCCTTTGGTTCTGGAACTGGAAGTCCCATTTCGTTGAATTCTTTTACCATAAGGTTGCGGCGCTGCTGATAGCTGATCCGCATCTTTTCCACATCTTTCCAACCGTTGCGTAAGCCTTCTGTGGCAGCATACTGGCTGAAAATTGGAGCACAGATTGCGTTGTAGCCGTGAAGCTTTGTACAAAGATTTATAAGCTCTGCAGGAGCGGCAATATAACCAATGCGCCATCCTGTCATAGCAAAAGATTTTGAAAAACCGTTCAGGATGATTGTGTAATCCTTCATTCCCGGGAAAGAAGCGATTGAACAGTGTTTTGCATCTTCATAAGCAAGTTCGCAGTAAATTTCGTCGCTAATACACCAGATCTGATTTTCTACACAAACCTTTGCGATTTTTTCCAGTTCTTCAGCTGGAATCATTGTTCCTGTAGGATTGTTTGGAGAACAAATCATCAAAGCCTTTGTTTTTGGTGTAACAGCTTTTTTAATCTGATCAGCAGTTGGGTAATATCCGTTTACGCTTGTATCAATTGGAACAACTTTAGCTTCGCAAAGGCGGGCAAGCGGTTCATAGTTTACATAACAAGGCTGGCAAACAAGAATTTCGTCACCAGGATTCAAAATTGCACGCAAAGATGCGTCTACGCCTTCGCTTGCACCAACTGTAACAAGAATTTCTGTTTCGGGATTGTAATAACAGCCGTAGCGTTCCATATATTTGCAGATTTCTGCGCGAAGTTCTGGAAGCCCGCGGTTTCCTGTGTATGAAGTGTGACCTTTTTCGATATGGTAAAAAGCTTCTTCACGCATGCACCAAGGTGTTGGAAAGTCTGGTTCACCTACCGAAAGTGAAATTACATCGTCGTGTCCGATAAGCATTTCAAAAAACTTACGGATGCCGCTAGGAGGAATATCTTCCATGCTGCGGCTAAATTTATCGTTTCTAGTATTCATATATTTTCCTTAAATAAAGGGGGGAAGTCTCCCCCTCGCTTCAACCGCGCTAGTTTCGACAAGCTCAACCACCGCGTTTTCCGCTACCCCCTCTGCGGATGTGTAAGGTCGCTGGCGACCGGTGTTTTATAGCAAAGCGTTAAAAAAAATGCATCACATTTTTTAGCTTTACAAATTCTCACCAGTCCGCAACGCCCCATAGCGCACCCCAGGGCAAATGCTTTTATGCTTGTGCCTCACGTCTATCCCGTTCTGATTCAACGTAGACAATATCATTTTCTTTATATGTTTTAAGGATAAAGCAAGTTTTTGTTGAACGAACGCCTTCCAAAGTTGCAAGCTTACTTGAAACAAAGAAAGCTACGTCCTGAAGACTGTCACCTTCGATGATTACCTTAAAATCATATCCGCCGCTCATAAGGAAAAGTGATTTTACCTGTGGAAAGCGGTAGATTCTGTCTGCAAGGGCATCAAAGCCGTGTTCCCGTTCAGGAGTTACCTGCAGCTGGATTTCTGCACAAACTTTACCTTTGCTTTCACCTGATTTTTCTGGGTTTACGATGGCCGCGTACTTTAAAATAACTCCGTCATCTTCCAGCTTTTTGATAATCGCGGCGACTTCATCTTCCGACTTTTTAGTCATTGCAGCGATATCTTTCACAGAAAGACGGGCATTTTGTCTCAATAATTCAAGAATTTCTTCCATGTCTTGGCCTCGTATATATAATTATAATAATATTTTAATGTTTTATCGGCATTTTTACAATTATTCTGAATAATCATCTTTATATGAGAAAAAAAACGGGAAGAAGGGCTGCAAATTTTACTTGCGCAAACTTGGATATATACTGTGCTTATTCAGTTCATTGAATATATGCCATTTCTTCTATATACTTGTGCGAGAGGGGGGGAAGTCTCCCCCTCGCTTCAAACCTGCGGTTTTCCGCTACCCCTTCTCCTAGGGGTTCCCCCTAAAACCCCGGTTTGCAAAAAAAAATACTTAAATCATTGGAGTAACAAGATGGAAAAACTTAAGATTCTTTTAGCTAAAGGCCGCATTTACGAGTCAGTTTACGAACTTTTAAACGATGTAGGCATTTCAATCCATCTTCCAGACAGAACTTATTTCCCAACAACAAATCAGGAAGACCTTGCATTTCAGGTTGTAAAACCACAGATTACAAGCGCTTTGCTTGCTCAGAACAAGGCTGATGTTGGTTTTAGCGGAAAAGACTGGGTTTACGAAAACGGCGTAGAAAACGATGTTGTAGAAATCATGGATCTTGGTTTTGATCCAGTTCGCATTGTTGCAGCTATTCCAGAATTTCAGGATTACGACACACTCTTGAAGGGCAAAGTTACAATCGCAACTGAATATCAGTCACTTACAAAAAAATACATTGAATCAAAAAAAATAGACGGAACAATTTTCCGTACCTGGGGAACTTCTGAAGGTTTTGTACAGGGTACAGACGATTCAATGGCTCAGATTCTTATCGATAACACTTCAACAGGTTCAAGCCTTAAAGCTAACCGCCTTAAGATTGTTGATACTTTGATGGAATCTTCAACAAGAATGTACGCTTCAAAAGAAGCTATGAATGATCCTGCTAAAAAGCAGAAAATCATGGAACTCAAGATGCTTTTCGAAGCTGTTCTTGCTGCCCGCAGCCGCGTTATGCTTGAAATGAACGTTTCAAAGGCAAACTTTGACGCTCTCATTAAGGGAATTCCTTCAATGAAGAGCCCAACAGTTTCTCCGCTTTTTGGCGATGACGGTTACGCAGTAAAGATTGCTGTAAAAAAGAGCGAAGTTCCAACACTTCTTCCAAAACTCCAGAGCCTTGGCGCCACAGACATCCTTGAATACGCTTT
>JAEDGP010000071.1 GCA_016297405.1 Treponema sp. | reverse complement strand
GAAAACGGCGAAGTCAAGGCCTTGAGCGTTAGCGTGCCTTGACTCGACGTATTTAGGGTTTATCACAACCCCTGAAAACGGCGAAGTCAAGGCCTTGAGCGTTAGCGTGCCTTGACTCGACGTATTAGGTAGTTTTATGAATATAAATGAAACCGATGAATGTTTCAAGCAAACGTTAGAAACAGGTGGATAATAATGGAAAATATTGAAAAAAAATAAAAAGGCTGCCCGATTCTGAAATGAATTTCATTTCTGGACAGCTTCGATTTATTTTCTATTCCTGTTCGTGGGTTATTTCCTGCTGGACAAGACATGTCTTTATCAATGAAGTGAACAGATAGATTTTTTTGTACAGACTTACATTGAATTCGCTCATTGGAATATCCGAATAGCGCGAAAGCTCATTCCAGTTGGAAATAATCTGAGGTTTCTGTTTTGCAATGTCATCAACAAGGGATTTGATGATTTTCCCCATTGTGATAAGGTTTCTTGTGCTTTCTACGATGTAAGTGTAAGCATCTGTGTTTGCGTCGTTTACAAGGCGACTGATAATGTTTTTTGCGCCATTGTCTCGCTCGGTCTTTGGAAGCAGAGTCTTGATTTTTATTCCGATTGGACCATCTTCTGCCAGTTCCTTATCAAAGACTGTGATTTTATCTGAAATCATGAGCAGTGAATTGTATCCGTCTGAGAATGGAGCGCACAAAGATTGTGATTCCCACTGGCCGCGAACGATAACAAGGTCGTAATATTCGCGGATGTCTTTTTTTACAACTTCGATGAGGAAGTTTTTCAGGTAGGAAAGAGCGGCGCAGTTATTGAATGTAATGATTCCTTTTCTTTCAAAAATGGAATTCAAGGATTCATTGTAATTTGGAAGCATCATAACTTCGCTTTCGCCAAAAAGCTGCTTGGAAATGTCATTTGTCTTTTCGGAAGTCGCTTTTTGCACAAGCTTGTTTACAGTTTCTTCTGTCTGATGCTTGAGCTGGTCAAGATGAGGTTCAATTATATTTGATGAAAGATTGTTCGGTTCTACAGTGATGGCTGGATTTGCGCTGATGAGCTTTATCATCATCTCGAAAGTGCGTGAGCTTTTTATTGATCCAAGTCTTGTAAGAATCTTTTTCCATACTACAAGCTGGACTGGTTCCTTGCCTTTGTATGCTTTCAGAAGTTTGAACAGATTTGTCCAGTCTGCATCAAGAGGAAGAGCCCAGGCGATAGCCATAAAATCCTTTAAATCATCAAGAATGTATTCAGCGTTGATTTTTTCAAAGGCCGGTGCGTTTAAGAAAGAACCTTCCTTCAAGGTTTTGTTGAATTTCTTGATGAAAAAATAGTAATCAAAAGTACAGAAATCGCGGAAGCCCATGAGTTGTTTGTAAAGGTTGTCCACTTCTGTGATCTTTTCAAGGTTAAAGTAATCTGCATATTCAGAAACCCTTTGTGGAACCTGATCTTTTAGATTCTGCAAAGGAATCTGCTTGCTCATCTGAATGATTTTTTCTTCAGAAAGAGATTCTTCGATTTCCTTGATATTGTCCGGAGTTGAATAGTCGATTACGAGGTTTTTAAGAATCTCTTTGTTCTGAATCTGATGGAACATGGATTGAGCTGGATAAATTGCCTTGTAAATTTCGTAGAAAAACTTGGCGATTGAAGGCAAAGCTTCGTTTCCGCCATATTTATAGAATTTATTGTATTTTGATTTTGAAAGGCTTTTTGCAATGTTTTTTAATTGTCGCTTTTTATCTGCTTCAGCGTCACTTTTTCCAAAAAGGGACGAGAAGAGATTGCTGAAAAAACCGCCGGAACTGAAATTACTCATATCTTTAATAATGAAATAAAAAAAATCATATGTCAAGTTTTGAACAGAGACTAAAGTTTTATAAATGAAAAAATGATGTTTGCATTTATAAAAGGTCCTGCCTGGATGCAGATTTTTTCATATTGTATCTTTTTATGGAATAATTTGTTCTATTTTAGTATATTGAAAGAAATTGATTGAAAATAATTTTTGAGAATACATGGAGTTTATTATGAAAAAGATTTTGATTATGGCTGCCACAGCATTGCTTTCGGTTTCGGCTTTTGCTTATAATCCGCCAGCTGGAGGTCAGGGACTTTGGACATTGTCTAGTCCAACTCAATTATCTGCTGCAAATTCCGTTGCTGGAGGCGGGGTTTTTGCTCCTGGACCTGATTCCATAGTTTTTAATCCTGCATTGCCTGCAATGGAAAATCGTGTTCAGCTTGATTTTGGTTTTTCTGCGCTGATCAACAATGGTGATTTTGGTGATACTTTTAATTCTGCTTTTCAGACTGGAATTTTGATTCCTTCAAAAATGTTTGTTTTTAGCGGAATGACTGAAGGTGTTTTTTGTGAGGCAGAAGACTTGTATCTTGGAAAATCAATTAACTTTCGCGCAGGTCTTTCAAAACGGGTTTTTGAACAGCTGAGTTTTGGTGTAAATCTGTATGGCGGCTATCTTTGGGATGCTGGTACTGACTGGTCTGTGGGTGCTGATGTTGGTTTTCTTTACCGCAAGGATGAGCTTGGTTTTATGAAAGATTTCAGAATTGGTGCTTCTTTCATGAATCTTGGTAAGGTTTATAATGACGCAGAACTTGTTGGCATTGATTTTGATGAAAAAGTGGATGGGTTCCCTACTATTCTTACTTTAAAAACAGGTGTTGCTGCAAATTTCGTAAAGACCGATGATTTGATTTTGGGCTGTTCATTTGATTTTACAACCCCATTTTTTCAGAATGCCATTATTGATGCTGGTTTTCAGGTTGGAATCAAGGATACAGTTTTTGTAAGTGTAGCTGAACGCATTGATGTGCGGGAGAGTGTTGAAGGCGTGGCTACTTACCTGCCTGCAATAAGCGTAAGTTATAAATTCAATCTGAATGTAAAGAATAGTTCCTATGCTGCAAAGCATGATTGGACAAAAAATGATATGACAGCTTCTTTGGGCTGGAGGCAGTGTGCAGAATATGTTCATGCTGTTTCTGGCGGAGTAAAACTGAAACTTGGACAAGACGATACTCAGGCTCCTGTAATCCAGTTGTGGGATGAAGAAGAATAATGATAGGGGTAGATATGAAGAAAACAGTTAGAAATGCTGCAGTTAGCGCATTTTTGCTAGCTTTTTGTGCAGCGGGTTTTGCTGACGATAAGAACACGATATACATTTCTCCAAATAACGATGGTGTGCAGGATGCTTTGGAAATCCCTATGCGAATTTCCGATAAGCAGATTATCGTTTCCTGGCAGCTGGTAATCAAAGATGCGAACGGCAACGTTATGCGTACAATCGGAAATAAAGTTGCCCTTCCAACAAAGGTAAACGTAAAGTCTTTCATTAAGCAGCTTGGTGCCTCAAAGAAAGGTGTTGAAGTTCCTGAAAAAGTAATCTGGAACGGTGCCATGGATAACGGAGAAACTGCTCCTGACGGTACATATTATTGGTATATTTCAGCTACTGATGAAAGCGGAAACGTTGCCAATACAAAATCCAGAACGGTCATTGTGGATACAAAAGCTCCTGAAATCAAGGTGGTTCAGCCTGGAGAAAGAATTTTTGGCGAAGGTGCAAAATCGACTTTCAAAATCAAACAGTCTGGTTCAAGGGAAGATAAATGGATTGGTTCTGTAAAGAACAATGCAGGTGATGTTGTAAAAACCTTTACATGGGAAAACCGTGCTCCTTTGGATACTGTGTGGGACGGTACTGATAATAACGGACATTTTGTAGCAGATGGCGTTTATTCATACGAAATCAAAGCTACTGACCGTGCAGGGAACGTTTCAGAACCAACGTCAATTACAAACATCATTTATTCTGCGGAAAAACCTGCTACAAATGTTTATATTGCAGGAAACAGATATATTTCACCTGGAACCGACAGCCCAAAACAGATTGCAGATTTTGAACTTACCATCCCTGTTCCTGAAAAAAGCAGTGGAAACAAACTTGTTGCCTGGTCTGTGGAAATCGTTGGAACAGACGGCACTGTTTACTACACCTTAAACCAGAAGAAAAACGGTGATATTCCTCCTGTAAAATTCGGATATGATGGTCGCGACGAAAATAAGGATGTTCTTCCTCAGGGAAAATACCGTGCAGTGGTAAAAGCAAGCTACCTGAATGGTTATGAACCGGCTGTAATCAAATCACCGGAATTTGTAATTGATGTGACAAAACCATCTGCTCAGATTGGTGTTTCAGAAAAAGTTTTCGGGGCTGGCGCAAAAGACAAAGTTGTTATTTCAATGCTTGTGGAAAACGCCGGCAAATTTGCTGATGTTCCGGCATGGCAGGGCGAAATCTACGAAAAATCAACAAAGAAAGTGGTTCGCTCATTTGATTTTGGCCACTATCTTCCAGATTCTGTTTCATGGAACGGCTTTGATTCGAACGGAAAGCTTTCTGCTGATGCTGATTATGTATTCTGCCTTAAGGCAACGGATCTGGCAGGAAATTCCGCTGTTATTGAAAGTCCTGATTCATTTAAATTGGATACAAAGGCCGCTCAGCTTTTGCTTTCTGCATCAGAAAGTGCATTCAGTCCAAATGGCGACAAAGTGAAGGATGTTGTGGTTTTTACGCCGGTTGTGAAAGATGCCGATGCAATTGCTTCCTATTCTTTCAAGATTTGCGATTCCAATGGAAAGGTTGTTTTAAGCAATCAGGCTGTAAAATCTGGTTTGCCATCTAGTTTTGTGTGGGATGGTAAAGATCAGGCAACAAAAGTGATTTGTAGTGATGGTTCATATAAAGCAACGCTGGAAATTGTTTCTACGAACGGTTCTTCCGCAAAAGCAGACTCTCAGAATGTTCTGCTTGATACAGTTGCTCCATCACTGCAGGCAACGGTGCCTTGGGTTTGCTTCAGTCCAGATGGCGATGGAAATCAGGATTCAATCCCTGTAAGAGTAACAAATTGTTCAAGGGAAGAATTGTGGAAGGCCCAAGTGCTTTCTGCTGCTGGAAAAGTTGTAAAAAGCTATTCATGGAAAGGAAGAATTCCATCTGATTCTTTTGCATGGGATGGTTCTGATGAATCTGGAAATAAGGCTGCTGACGGTACTTACAAGCTTTTGATTTCTTCCACAGATGGGGCAGGCAACAGTTTTGCAACCGAAGTGAAGGATTTGAAGCTTGATAGTCGAGAAACAAAAGCTTATGTAACTTCTGAAAACGAAGGCATTTCACCTAATGCAGATAACTTCCTTGATACTCAAGAATTTACGATCAGAACCACTGTTGCCGACGGCATTTCTTCATGGAAATTCAGTATCAGAAGTGAAAACGGCACTGTTGTTCGTTCCTGGTCAGATAAAGACAGCGAAAACTTGCCGGCCAAAATAATTTGGGATGGCATTGACGATAATAAGAAAGTTGCGGAAGGAACATTTGTTGGAACCCTTGAACTTGCATATTCGAAAGGTAACAAAGTGAATGCAGTTTCTGCTCCATTCATCTGTACTGCAACTCCACCTGCGCTTTCTGTAAAGACTGCGCCTGAGTTCTTTAGTCCGGATAATGATGGTACAGATGATGATTTGTTCATCCGGCTTTCAGGAAAAACAAAGGCGATGATCAAGAACTGGTCATTCCAGATTGATACGCCGAATGGTAAACCGTTCTGGACAACAAAGGGAACAACTGCCATTACAGAAAGAATCATTTGGGATGGACTTTCCAATGTGCAGAAAGACAAAAATGGATATGCAGAGCGCGTTCAGTCTGCTTCTGATTATCCATATACTTTCCGCGTTACTGATAATCTTGGTATGACTTCAGAAGTGCGCGGAATAATTTCTGTTGATGTTCTGGTATTCCGTGATGGCGGTGTGCTTAAGATGGCAGTTCCTTCTATTATATTCCGCAGTGATGAAGCTGATTTTAAGACGGTGGAAGAAGGTGCTAAAAACGGTATCAGTGCAGCGCAGGCTGAAAACAATGAGCGTGTAATCAGTCGTATTGCAGAAATACTGAACAAGTTTAAGGATTATAAGGTAAAGATTGTAGGCCATGCAAACCGCATGACTGATCTTGCTGATGAAGAAACTGTGGATAATATGAAGGTTTGGGGTAAAGCTCTTCAGCCTTTGAGTGCGGTTCGCGCAGAATTCGTAAAAACTAAACTTGTGAAGAAGGGTGTAAATGCAAATCGTCTTTCTACAGAAGGTAAGGGTGGTTCCGAAATGATTGTTGATTATAAAGATAAGGACAACAACTGGAAAAACCGTCGCGTTGAATTCATTCTTGAAAAATAATGAAATGGAGTCTTGTGGACTTGAATTTATTATGAAAATCCAATAGACTCTAATAACATTTTCGGACGTTCCCGGGTGAAGGAGGTGACTTAAACAATGGCAACAATCGTAGTTGATGAAACAGAAAACCTTGAAAAGGCAATTAAACGTTTCAAACGCATGGTTGAAAAAGAAGGTATCATTCGTGAATACAAGAAGCGCGAATATTTCGTAAAGCCTTCTGCTACACTTCACCAGAAGAAGACAACTCTTGAACGCAAGCTTTTGAACAAGAGACGTAAGGCTGAAAAGAAAGATTACTAATTTTTCTTCAAGCGCAAAACGCTGCCAGGTTGGGCAGCGTTTTTTATTCAGGGGTTAATACAACCCCTGAAAACGGCGAAGTCAAGGCCTTGAGCGTTAGCGTGCCTTGACTCGACGTATTTAACATTCAGACATTTGAGGAAAAATGACAAACGAAGAGTTTCTTGAAAAAATCAAAGTTTTTGGAAATTTTGATATTTCTTTTGAAGGAAAAAACTATAGGCTTATTAGCGAACGAAACGGTCAGATCAGAATAATGGAAGAGAATAATTTTGATTCGATTATGCTTTTTGAAAGCTATAAGGCAATGATGGCTCACTGTAAAATTGAAAACAGGTTTTTGAAAGAAATTATCAAGGATTTGTAAAAGAAAATTTGCTTTTTTCGCTTACTTATGACATACTTTAAAATTATTAAAAAAATTGGAGATGTTATGTTTATGTTTTCTAAAGTAAAAGGGCGTTTGTTTGTAAAAGTTGTAGCTGTAGTGGCTGCAGTTGTTGTCTTTTTGAGTTTTTTACAAACGTTTTTCATTGTAGAAGATTCCAGTAAAAAGATTAAAAGTTCCAATACTGACATCTATCAGAACGTTTCTTCTATCTATTCAGAATTAATTGGAAAAACTTTGGAAGAATACATAGCGCATCTTGACTATTATCTTAATGCAGAAGTGGTTAGTGAAGGTGATAATGAAGCAATCGTAGAGTGGCTTCGTTCTGTCGAAGAGAAGCGTTATGAGAACTTCGATTATGTTGCCTGGGTTGATTCCCAGGGAAATTTCGATTCCGATATTGGCACTCATACTACAATAAAAGACCGGGATTATTTTCAGGGAATTATGAACGATGGTAAGGATATTTTCATTGATAATCCTGTTGCATCAAAGACAAGTGGAAAAACTATTGTGCATATCTGTAAGGCCGCAAAGGTAGAAGGCGACACAGTTGGCTTTTTCTGTGGTGTGGTGAATATTGAGCATCTTGTACGGTTGCTTGATGGCGTAAACCTTGGCGACAATGGTTCTGCTGCACTGATATCTGGTAAGGGCGATCTTATTGCATCTGTTGGTTCGGTAGAAAAACTTGGGCTTTCGGACGAAAAAATTAATAGTATGGTGATAGATTCTGTTGCTCAAGCACAAACAAACCATTCCATTGAGTCATTTTGGGGTAATGTGCAGGGATTTGGAGAGGAACTTTTTTTAATTTCATCAATTGAACTTACGCCTTGGTCAATGGCCATTGTTTTGAAAGGGGATTATGTAACAGGCATTGCAGGTGAGCTTAAGACTACCATGATTTTGTTCTCATGTATAATTGCTCTTGTGATTGTAGCCGTTGTTGCTCTTCTTATTTATAGGGCTCTTAGACCTTTGGGAATCGTCGAAAAGAACATTTTGGAAATTGCTACCGGAAATGCCGATCTTACAAAGCGAATTGATATTATTTCCAATGATGAAATTGGACGGGTAGTCAACGGGTTTAACAAATTCAGCGAAAAACTTCAGTCCATAATCTCAACAATGAAAGTTTCTAAAGTGGATTTAAGTAAGTACGGAGAAACTTTGAAGGCAAGTTCTGAAGATACCACAACTGCAATTCATCAGATTCTGAAAACAATCGACGGTATGAAAACGAATGTTGAATCTCAATCTGACAGTGTTACAGAAACTGCTGGTGCAGTAAATGAAATTGCTTCGAACATCGAGTCATTAAACAGGCTGATTGAAGGTCAGTCTTCAGCTGTAACACAGGCTTCGGCTGCCGTTGAAGAAATGATTGGAAACATTAATTCGGTAAATTCTTCTATTCAGAAGATGGCGGATGAATTTAATGATCTTGACAGGAAGGCTTCGGTTGGAGTTCAAAGGCAGGAAGATGTAAATAATAGAATTCAGGCGATTGAAGCTGAATCTCAGTCATTGAAAGAAGCGAATGCCGTCATTTCAAATATTGCTGCACAGACAAATCTTTTGGCAATGAATGCGGCCATTGAAGCAGCTCATGCTGGTGAAGCTGGAAAAGGCTTTAGTGTTGTTGCTGATGAAATCCGAAAGCTTTCAGAAACTTCTTCCAGTCAGTCAAAGACGATTGGAGAGCAGCTGAACAGAATTACTGATAGCATTGATAGCATAGTAACTGCTTCTGCTCAAGCACGATCTGCTTTTGATGATGTTTCTGCAGGCATAAAGGGAACAAATAATCTGGTTCAGGAAATTAAGAATTCTATGCTTGAGCAGGGAGAAGGTTCAAAGCAGATTTCAGAGGCGTTGAACAATATGAATGATTCCACACAAGAAGTTCGTTCATCTTCTTATGAGATGTCGGAAGGAAATAAGGCTATTCTTGCAGAGGTAAAGATTCTGCAGGATTCTGCGATGAATCTGAAAAGCGGCATGGATGAAATGGCAAGTGGTGCTACCCGAATCAATGAAACTGGTAATGCGCTTTCGGAACTGACTTCTGCAATGGAGTCTGCAATCAGAAATATTGCCGAACAAGTGGATCAGTTTAAGGTGTAGTTGTTTTTAATGATGTATTTTGTAAAAAAATCATAAAATTTAATATTTTTATGAAATAATCAATTGACAATATTTTATTAAAGTTATATATTATCAACACGTTCGTAAGAACAATGGTTGCTTAGCTCAGCTGGTAGAGCAATGGACTGTTAATCCATGTGTCGCAGGTTCAAAACCTGCAGCAGCCGCTAAAGGATTCAGATTTTATCTGAATCCTTTTTTTATTTTAAAATGATTTCCAAAGCTGCAGGTTTTGAACCGTAGTGAACGACCGCAAAATTGCGAGCCGTGCGGAGCAATTTTGTGGAAACAACGCCACGGAAGGCGTTGTTAGTGAACGAAGGCGGCGCAGAAGGAGCAGACAGGAGGTCTGCGACTGTAGCGCCAAAACCTGCAGCAGCCGCTAAAGGATTCAGATTTATCTGAATCCTTTTTTTTTCTTTAAAATGATTTCCAAGGCTGCAGGTTTTGAAACGTAGTGAACGACCGCAAAATTGCGAGCCGTGCGCAAGGCGAATGAATGCGTGGGTGCGTAGCAGAAAATCCCTGCTCGCAGGAA
>JAEDGP010000147.1 GCA_016297405.1 Treponema sp. | reverse complement strand
GATGCAGACGGAACAGCTCCTGTTATCAGGCAAAAGTTAATCGAAAATGACAAAGTTGAAGCAATTATTGTTCTTCCAAGAGAATTGTTCATCACTACTGACATCAGCGTAACTTTGTGGATTTTGAACAACAATAAAAAAGGCGGAAAATCAAAAGACAGAAACCTTCGCGACCGTTCAAAAGAAATTCTCTTTATGGATTTAAGAAGCTGGACTGGAGATGAATGGAACAATGCTGTAAAAAATATGCAGAAAAAGAAATATGCGCTCACTTCGGAACAGATTTCAAAAGCAACAGAGATTTACCGTAAATGGCAGGAAGAAGGAACTGACGGAAAGAACTACGCAGAGCCGGAACTTTACAGAAGCGTGGATTTTGAAACAATCAAAGCAAACAACTTTTCTCTTGTTCCAAGCCGCTATATTGAATTTGTAGACCGTGACACCAATATTGACTATGACGCAACATTAAAAGAAACAAGCAAAGCTGTAAGTGAACTCTTAAAAGCACATGAAGCCAATACTGCAAAAATCAAAGAAGCGTTTGAAGGACTGGGGTATGGAATCTAGCAGAGCAGAAAAACTTGATAAAATAAAGCAAATTGGAGAAACGGTTTCTGTTGAATTCAAGCGTTGTGGTGGAAATATTGAACACGATGTTTACGAAACTGTTTGTTCGTTCTCAAATAGATTTGGCGGAGATATTTATCTTGGGATTCTTGATGACGGAACTGTAAATGGTGTGCCGAAAAAAGCAGCTCCGTCCATGATTAAGAATTTCATAACGGTGCTGGCAAATCCCGCTCTTTTTTCACCGACACTTACGCTTGATCCAGAAATTATCACTTACGAAGGAAAAACTCTTATTCACATTCATGTACCAGTTTCGGGCGATGTGATTAGTTTTAAAAAGGTGATATATAATCGCATCAATGATTCAGATGTAAAAGTTTCTTCAACTTCAGATATTGCACAAATGTATATTCGCAAACAGGAAATCTTTACGGAACGCAAAGTTTATCCTTATGTTCATTTTGAAGATTTGAGGCTGGACTTACTTCCGCTTGTTAGAACCATGGCAAAAAATAATTCCGCAGGAAGTCATCCCTGGGAAAAGTTAAATGATGAGGAACTTTTGAAAAGTGCGGGACTTTACACAGAGGACCGGGTTACTGGAGAGAAGGGATTTAATCTTGCCGCAGTTATGCTTCTTGGAAAAGATGAAGTGATTCGTGATGTTGCCCCAACTTATTCAACAGATGCATTGCTTAGAAAAGTGAATGTTGATCGTTATGACGACAGGTTGATTGTGGAGACAAATTTAATAGAAAGTTATGACAGGCTTTTTGAATTTGCTACAAAACATCTTTTGGACAAGTTTTATCTTGAAGAGGGAAAAATAAGGCTTTCTCTCAGAAACATCCTTGCCCGCGAAATGATTGTGAATACTTTGATGCACAGAGAATTTTCAAGCGGCTATCAGGCAAAATTCATTATCGAAAAAGACAGGATGTATGTGGAAAATGCAAACCGCGCAAGAAAAGACGGAATAATCACTCCAGAAAATCTTGAGCCTTATGCAAAAAATCCGCTCATAGCATCATTCTTTAGGAATATCGGTTATTCGGATAAGCTTGGTTCTGGCGTAAGAAAGCTGTTCAAATATTCATATAAATATTCGGGTGCGAATCCAGAATTTTCAGAAGGCGATGTTTTTAGGATTACCGTTCCCCTTAATGATGATTTTTCCTGGGACGCACAAAAAACTCTGACGTTAAAAACCGAACAAGTAACCGAACAAGTAACCGAACAAGTAACCGAACAAGTAAAAAGACTTGTTGAGTGTTTGAAGTCTTGTCCGCTTTCCACAAAAGAAATCCTTCAAGAACTAGGCTTAAAGCACAGGCCAACTTTGATGAATGATTATATAAAACCTGCCTTGGCTTTAGGACTGATAGAGATGACTCAGCCCGATTCTCCCAAAAGCCCTACACAGAAGTACAAGGTGAAGTTATAGG
>JAEDGP010000146.1 GCA_016297405.1 Treponema sp. | reverse complement strand
TTTTTTTGTTTACACTTTTTTGAAACTTACGGCTTGTGTTGGAATGTGGATTTTCTCTGCTTTGACGCAGATTTCCTGGTTCAGCTGGAAATTTTCTGTGTTTTGCAGACTGAATTGCATTGCCAGGGATGGAATCATAAAAATTGCGTCGTCGCCTTTTAAGTCAAGGCAGATTGCCTGACCTTGCCAGTCTGGATTTTGCAAAAGGTATACAAGTTTCCAGTGTGTTTCGCTGTAGCGGCTTGCTTTTTTTGCAGCAATGCTTGCGGCGTCTCCTGCGCTGATTCTCATGAGCATGCTGTCTTTGTCGATGAGCCGTTCGCCTTTGATGAAGGCGCGCAGCTGCTGATGTGCGACAAGGTCAGAATAGCGTCGAAGGGGTGAAGTGACCTGGCTGTAACCGGTGATTCCAAGTCCTGCATGAAGTCCTGGAGTGATTCCCACTGAGCGCTTATGCATGCAGCGAAGGAGTTTGAATTGGCCAGCCATTCCTTCAGGAATATCTTTTGGAATATCTGGTGCATCCTGGCTTACATAAGGGAAAGGAATGTTGTTTTTGAATGCAAAGTGGGCGGCACCTTCACCTGCCAAAAGCATCATTTCGCAGATCATTGAATCTGATTCATATCGGACTAAAGGCGCGATGCTTACCGCTTTAGTCTGTGGGTCCACGTTTATGTGGACTTCAGGCATTTGAATCTGTACGGAGCCTGCTTTTTCACGGCGAGCAAGATTCTTGCGTGCAATTTCAAAAAGCGGCTTTAATTCAGGTGTTTCTTTCAGTTCATCAGCTTTTTCATAGGTCAGTCGTTCAACCAGTACTTTTGTGCGGAAAATCTGGCAGTCTTCGATGCATGCGTTTTCATCCAGTTTTATCCTGAACGAAAGGGCGTTGCTTTCTTTTTTTAACCCTAAAGCATAATCTTCAAGGCAGTCTTCGCAAAGCATTCGTACAGCACCTTCTGGAATGTAAAGTGTTGTTCCCCTGTTCATGGCCGCTTTGTCTACAATGCTTTCTGGTTCAACAAAAGAGGCTGGATCTGCAATGTGTACCCATAGATATGTGCCGTCAAATGCTACGGCATCATCAGGGTCAGTTGACCATGGACTGTCTATTGCGTATGCCACACCTGGAACTTCAAGCCTTTCTTCTGCAGGAGGTTTTCCAAGCCCTTCTGATGCACTTTGGGTTGTAAGTCCATAGCGGGTAGGGTAAGGATTTCTGGTAATTTGCCACAAGCCTGTATCAAGCAGAAGTTTATGTGCGTTTTCTGGTGTCTGTGCTATCTTTAGTTCAACCATCACTTTAGATTTTTCGGTTTTTCCCAAAGCTACGTTTTCAACTTCTACCATATATTTTGCATCTTCTGGCAAAAGCTTGTTTTCTTTGAGGCGCGCAATGAAAGCGTCATGGATTTCCTGTTCGTGCTCTTTTTCGAAAAGTTTTCTGTTTATTTCTTCAATCTGATTCTGGCTTCGTGGGCTGAATTCAATCTGATTGTTCTTGAAAGAGTTTTCATCCAATGCGAATTCAAGGCTTTTGCACAGATTGTCAAAAAGTGTCCAGCTGAAATCTGCACTCAGACTGCTGTCAATCAAATCGCAAAGATCTGAAAATAAAATCGGGCTGTTTGCTGTTTCTTCATCGGAAATCAAAAGTTCCCATGCTTCTTTGATTTTGACCTGGATGTTTTCAACAGAACATTCAATCATATTATCCAATGATGAAGCTGTTTTTTCTGAAAGAGGGACAAAGTCTTTTTCCCTTACCTTCAGCTGACCATATTTTGCAGGCTTTCCTGTTGCTGTAGCAGGAGTAACCTGAAATTTGATCAGTATTTTATCGCCGTCATTGTCGATTGTAATGGCAGGCTGCTTTTTATATAAAATAGGAACGTTTTTTTGCATGATTTAAATATATAGAAAACAAATATAAGGGGCAAGATGAAACTGGTAAGTGAGCAAAGTGAAAGGTGTGCGCCCAAAAGAGAACTAGTGTAAACTGCGGTAATTGAATGTATTTAGTGTTTGT
>JAEDGP010000145.1 GCA_016297405.1 Treponema sp. | reverse complement strand
TATGAACTTTCTGTTCGTAAATATGATGCAGAATTAGTGGAGGTGGAATAATATGAAAATCGCTCTTGCAGGAAATCCTAATGCCGGAAAAACTACTTTGTTCAACGCACTCACTGGAGCAAATCAATTTGTTGGAAACTGGCCTGGAGTAACAGTTGAAAAAAAAGAAGGAAAACTTAAAAATCATAAAGATGTTGAAATCGTTGATCTTCCAGGCATTTATTCGCTTTCTCCATATACTTTGGAAGAAGTTGTTTCAAGAAATTATCTTGTGAAAGAACGTCCGGATGCTATATTAAATATTATTGATGGAACAAACCTTGAACGAAATCTTTATCTTACTACACAGCTTGTAGAACTTGGCATTCCAATGGTTGTCGCTGTAAATATGATGGATGTTGTCAAAAAGAACGGAGACAAAATCCACATTAACAAAATGTCTGAATTATTGAATTGTCCTGTTTTTGAAATTTCTGCTCTTAAAAATGAAGGATGTACACAAGCGGTTGAAGAAGCCATAAAAATTGCAAAAGAAAACAAAAAAGCAGAATATCAGCATCGTTTTGAACCTTGTGTTGAACATACACTTGCTCATATTGAAGAAGCTATCCTTCATAATCTTTCTGAAGAAAAACAAAGATGGTATTCTATTAAACTTTTTGAAAGAGATTCAAAAGTGATTGAGCAGTTGAAAAAATCGGAAAATCTTGAACTTTCATCTGAAACACTTAATCATATTGAAAAAGATATATGTGAATGTGAAAAAGAACTTGATGACGATTCTGAATCAATTATTACAGCGGAACGATATAAATATATTGAATCTATCATTAAACTTTGTGTTACAAAAAAGGTTTCAGCAGGGAAACTTACAACGTCTGACAAAATTGATAGAATTGTCACCAACCGATGGCTTGCCCTGCCTATTTTTGCCTTAGTTATGTGGGCAGTTTATTACATAGCAATGGTAACTGTTGGTGCCGCTGCTACTGATTGGGCAAATGACGGTTTGTTTGGAGATGGATATCATCTTTTTGGAATTGGAAAAAGTGATTATGAAAGTGCAACTGAAGAATTTGACCGCTCCTCAGCAATTATCGATGCATATAATAACGGTGAATTCTTCTATGTAGTACAGGATGAAGAAACACTTGAATTATCCGAACCAATTGAATTTACAGCAGAAGACGTTTCGACTGCAAAAGAAATTCTTGAAAAATATGGTGAAGAAAATCCTTCTCCTGAGGCATACGGTGTTTGGGTTCCAGGTATTCCGGTTCTTATTGAATCACTGCTTGATTCTGTAAACTGTGCAGAATGGCTTAAAGGATTAATTCTTGACGGAATTGTTGGTGGTGCCGGAGCAGTTTTAGGTTTTGTTCCACAGATGCTTGTTCTGTTCCTGTTACTTGCATTCCTTGAAGCCTGCGGATATATGGCACGTATTGCATTTATTATGGATAGAGTTTTTAGAAGATTTGGACTTTCTGGAAAATCGTTTATTCCTATGCTTGTTGGAACAGGATGTGGAATTCCTGGAATTATGGCAAGCCGAACTATAGAAAATGAACGTGACCGTAAAATGACAATTATGACAACAACATTTATTCCTTGTGGTGCAAAAACTCCTTTTATTGCCATGATAGCAGGAGCAATTTTTGGAGGTTCACCTTGGATTGCCACAAGTGCTTATTTTATAGGAATTGCTAGTATCCTTTGTTCAGGAATCATGCTTAAGAAAACAAAAATGTTTGCAGGAGAAGCCGCTCCATTTGTTATGGAACTTCCTTCTTATCACTTACCGACAATAGGAAATCTTTTGCGCTCAATGTGGGAACGTGGTTGGTCATTTATAAAAAAAGCAGGTACAATTATTCTTCTTTCTACAATAGTAATTTGGTTCCTTTCATTCTTCGGATGGACAGACGGCGCATTTGGAATGTTAGAAGAAGAT
This sequence comes from Treponema sp., assembly GCA_016297405.1. Taxonomy (GTDB): domain Bacteria; phylum Spirochaetota; class Spirochaetia; order Treponematales; family Treponemataceae; genus Treponema_D. Next base: position 94 of record JAEDGP010000145.1, on the reverse strand, counting down.
CAGATGGATTGCTCAATTCTTGCATACTTTGGACGTGGAATCTGCTGGCTCTTCCAGCCACTTGGATGGGGTAACTGGCAGGCTACAGTTGCCG
>JAEDGP010000070.1 GCA_016297405.1 Treponema sp. | reverse complement strand
TTTTTTCCTTGAACTCTCGCTCGATGAATCTCGCTCTGAGCCGACCTTTCGATGAACCTAAAAAAAATGCCTGCAAATCCCATATTAAAGCTGATTATTAGCGGTATTGGTGCTGAACTATATTTTGCGCCAGAGTCGAATATTCTGGAAGAATTCTGCTGCTATTTGACTGAAGAAAGCCTGGCAAAAGAATTTCTCCGCTCACCAGGGCTCTGGCCGCAAGTTGTCTTCGTCTGCCGTTTTTTGGACTTTCAGGCTGCTTTTCAATCATCAGTAAATAACCGTTATACGCTTCCAGCACACTATCGGTAATCTGCTTTGAAGAAGGCTTTCTAGAACCATAGTCTGGCAATTTTATAGACTTATAGGCAGGAATGAAATCTGGATCTGGATTGCGGTCTTTATTGGCTGCATAGATAAGAGGCCACAAATGACGATTTCCAAGCTTCTGTTCCGCAATTTTATGATAACTAAGTCCAGTTGGAACAGTATATGCTTCAAACAGAGATTCCGCATCAATTTCATCGTTGGATGATTCATTTTTTTCAGCAGGGATTTTCTGCGAAACATCCTGATTATTTTTTTTCAAAGCATCTACTGTTTCCCGGGACCCTGCCTCCGAAGCTGATGCAGATTTTTCCCTCTTATTTTTTAGCTTTCCCGAACAATTTTTTACAATCAACGAAACAAGAAGCGCAAATAGCAAAGCTACGCCGGCAAAAATGGCGAACATCCTAAAGCATTTCTTTTTTCCAGAAATTTCTTCATCGCATCCATCATTTTCATCACAATCATCAATTTCATCAGATAATGATTTTTCTTCGTACTTTCCTTCCGCTACATCTTCTTTTGAAATTTCGGACACTTCCTGCGAAAATTTCGGACCTTCTTCCTGAACGGAAACAATTTCTTGTGCAGACTCCTGCCCTATTTCTGATGATTCAGCTTTTCTTGCCCTTTTTGCATCATTATTTGCAACAGGTGATTTGAAAAACTCATCTTCAACTGGTGGCTCAAAAACTTCAGTAGGACATTCATGTCGAATCTTATCTGCCACCGCAAGAAGCCCCGGACCTTTCTTTTCCAACGAACTTTCCATTGCAATCCGGCTGGCCTTAGCATAAAGTCCATCTTCGGTAATCTTTTCGTTTATGATTTTTGGTTTTAAATGAGCAAACGGCCGATTGATTCTTCTTGCAACTGCAGGACAAGGAACAAACTTTATTCGCCAATGGGCCGGAATCGTAATCCGCTGACCATTAGATGGATTAAGACCAAAAGCTTCCTCTACCCACGTTTTTTTAAAAGTTCCAAAATTATATACAGAAAATTTATCTGCATCCTTCAAACCTTTTTTCACGATAAGGAAAAATAAAGAAGAGAACTTTCTTGCTGTTTCAAGCCCGATTCCAGTTTTCTGTACAAGTCGTTGAGCAAGGGCGGTTTGCGTCAAAAACTCACTCATTGATTTCACCTTTAAGAATATCGGATGCCCTGAACTTTACCTTGCATTTCTGAGGATAAAGAACCTTTTCCCCGGTAGCTGGATTTCGACCAACACGTTCCTTTGTCTGTGTGGCTTTGAACGTACCAAACCCAGGCTGGGTGAATTTTCCACCAGTCTCCAACGTTGAGACAATTTCTTCTATCATCGCGTTGAGTGTCTGAGTGCACTGCTTCTTGGTAATTCCCAATTCTGCAGCCATCTCGCCAACCAATTCGTGTTTAGTCATACTTTCATTTTAACCCCAAAGGGGAAAAATTCAAATTTTTTCGAAAACATCCACATCAGACAGAATTAATTACCATTTTAGAATTCATAGAAACATTTTCTGCCTGCAGGAAGATATTTGCAAATTCTTAAGATTCAAATTATCTGGCTTTGGCCTTCTTTGACTTTGAAACCACCAGTTTACCATTCACCAGAACCGTTCCTTTCTTTTTTTCGTAAAAAAACGTACAAACTCCAAGTAAGATGCCACCAAAAACCATTCCAAGACAAAGCTTCTGACCAACAGAAAAATCCCAGAATGAAGTTGTGTGATAAATATCGAATTTATATCCAAGACCTTCATCCGGCTGTCTGAAATATTCTATAAAGAATCGGAAAAGCCCATACCCTGTCATATAGATCGACGAAAGCATTCCAAACCATTTCCTGTGATTTCTGCAAAGCCAGATTATAAGCCACAACACAAGCCCTTCAAAAAATGCTTCATAAAGCTGACTTGGATGACGGGGAAGATTCACGAAAACAGAATCGCCGGTTTCCATTCCAACTTTACCGGCACATTCCTGAACCCATTCTTCAGAAGCCAAAAAAGGAGTTGCATTTGGGAAAACCATTCCCCACGGAACAGTTGTTACGCGACCAAAAAGTTCTCCATTCATGAAGTTTCCGATTCGTCCAAATGTGTAGCCAAGAGGTATAGCTGCTACCATGGCATCAATCCACTGAAACACCGGTTTCTTGTGCTTTACAGCCCAAACAATCATTCCAAAAAGGCCACCGATAAAACCACCGTGATAAGACATTCCTGCAAGCCCGGTAAACTGTCCCTGTTCGTTATAAGGCCAGAAAATCAGCCATGGCTTTGACTTGTACAAATCGCTGCCATCGTAAACCAGACAAGAGAAAACTCTTGCCCCGATTAAAAGAAAAACTATTCCCGTGGCAATAAAACTAAAAAGATCGTCATCAGTTGCTATAAATTCTTGAGAATTCAAATGGCCTTCATTCTTCACTTTTCTAAGAACCAGAAATGCTGTTCCAAAAGCAAGTATATACATCAATCCGTACCAGCGGAATGCGCTTAAAAACGGAACCCCGGGGAAAATTTCAGGATGAATCCATGATGGATAATTCAAAAACAAAAACATTTATAACTCCAAAAAACAAGACGAAAGGTTTTCTGTCCGTAAGTTTTTTACTTAAGAATCAGACTTTAAAGCCCATCTTTGCGGCTTTAACGATTTTTGATTTCAGCAAAAGGTTTTCCTTTTTTATCTGAGTCAGTTCATAAGCCTGGGTTTTGATCATTTCAACCAGTTCTCCGGTAGAAAGCTGACCGCTTCCAATCAAATCATCGATTCCAGAAAGCTTAAGTGAAAAATCGTCATTAGCCTCTTCTTCAGCCATATCAAAAGTGGCAGAAGCATCTATCGTATTGTTGAATTCTTCGTCAAACTGGCGGGGTTCTGCCGCAATCACCTTGTCGGCTATTCTATAAATAGCCTGGGAAAGAACACAATGAGGTTTATAGATTATTACCGGAAGCCTGGAAGACAACGCTTTGTCCTGAAGCTGATCGCGGAACATTACGCCAAGATATTCGATATCAAGTCCCAGATACTGGCTGCACGAATGGCGAATCCTCAGGGACCGTTCAGCATCCTTAGGATCGTCGATCATATTCATTACCAGACGAGGCCTGAACTGTTTCATTCTTGAAACAAAAAGTTCCGTATTCTGAGGATCCACCTTTCCAAGCGCTTCGATAAGCTTTGGAATATAAAGGCTTTTCATTGTATCCACATCTTTTTTGAGCGACTCTAGAAGCTGATGACCTGGCGTACCGCGTTTGAAAGTCGTATACAAAAGACGGAAAACCGAGTTTTTAAGGAACAGATAACCGTCAAGTGTTGCCGTTACTGCCGGTGAAGTCACAAGAATTCCCTGAGGAGACTGAAGGAACATATCCAAAATTATCTGATGAGTTCCAGCCCCCAGGTCCAAAATCAGAAAGTCTGCATCCAGACTATGAAAATTGCGAACAAGTTTCGCTTTTTGCGCAGCTTTCAAGGTCGTAAGCCCCGGAATCTGACTATCGCCAGCTATAAAGCTGACATTGTCATATTCTGTTGGCTCAATAATATCCTTGAACGGAGTTTTATCCGTCAGATATGTACCGATACTGTTTCTTTTTACATTATGGCCAAGAGCCAAATGAAGATTCGAAGCACCAAGATCAAGGTCAGCAAGCACAACTTTTTTACCTGCTTGTCCAAGAGCTATGGCAAGATTTGCAGAAAGCAGGCTTTTTCCAACTCCGCCTTTTCCGCTGGCAATAGGAACAATTTGCATATTTTCAGTATACCATAAGTAAGGACATTTGCAAAATATTGATATTTTCAACTCATTGCCATAAAATATTTCATCATGAAAAAGATAGACTTTAAGAGAATCCTGAAAATAACAATAAATACTACAGCCGTTGCTTTTGTGGCGTTTTTTGCTTCACAATGTTTTGCACAGTCAAATTCCGGCGAGCGAAACTCCAGCTCACTTTTCTATAAACGCCGCATTTCCACAATCATGGATTATGTGCACGAAAACTACGTTGACGAAGTAGACCAGAAGATTCTTTACGAAGGAGCCGTCAAGGGACTTATGAACTCCCTTAATGATCCATACACCACATATCTTGACACGGAAGTAATGCGTGACCTTACCGATACCACAAGCGGAAAATTCGGCGGCGTCGGGCTTTCTATTTCAAAACCAAACGAATCCACAGCAGACAAACCTGCATACGTCGAAGTAGCTTCTCCTATCGAAGATTCCCCTGGAGCCAAGGCTGGAATCTCAACAGGCGATAAGATTACGGAAATCGACGGCTTGCCAACCGAAAGTATGACCATGCAGGATGTACTGAATCATCTTCGCGGAGATGTGGGAACAGATGTAGAAGTTACGATTCTGAGGGGAAAAAACACAAGATGGTCCACTACCCTTACACGAGCATTAATTGAAGTTCCGACAATAAAAAGCGGAATGATTGGAAAAATCGGGTACATGAGAATAATCCAGTTTACCCCAGACACTCCTGACAGAGCCAGAGAAGCAATTGCATCCTTCGAAAACGCCGGCTACACAAGCCTTATCATAGATCTTCGTGACAATCCTGGCGGACTCATTTCCAGCGTTTCCACACTGGCAGATTTCTTTATCGACGAAGGACCTATAGTTTCCACAAAAAGCCGCGATCCAAAAAACTGCACTTCATTCAATGCAACTCCTTCAGCCACAATCGTAAGGGAAAAACCTATCGTTGTGCTCATAAACCGCGGATCAGCAAGCGCTTCGGAAATTCTTTCTGGAGCATTGAAGGACAATCATCTTGCTTACCTTGTAGGCCAAAGAACCTACGGAAAAGGCTCCGTTCAGCAGGTAATCCCATTTTCCGAAGATGAGGGCATCAAGATAACTGTCGCAAGATATTACACTCCAAGCGACACGAACATCGACAAAGTTGGCATTCCTCCTGATGAAGAAATTGCATATCCAAATCTGACAGAAGAAGAGGAAAAAAGCTTTTCTCAAATGATGAAAGACAGCGCAATCGACAACATTGTCGATGAAACCCCAGACATGTCAGAAGCCCAGATTACTGATGCAGCAGACCAGCTTTACGGCAAATACAAGCTCGACAAACGCCTTTTAAGAAGACTTATCCGCATTCATGCAAACAAAACAAAACCCACTGCTCTTTTTGACCTGGACTACGACATCCAGCTAAAAAGAGCCATAGAAATCATCAACACAACAAGTGATTTCCAGAACCTTGTGCATTCAACCAAAACGCTGAAAGAACTTCAGCAGGAAGCAGAAGAAAACAAAGCCGAAGAAGAAAAGGCTTCTGCAAAATGAGGCAATTCCTTTCCCAATCCTATCCAGACAGAAAAGGATTGATCTTCATAACAGGAAAAGACTTCCGCTACATGCGCCAGGTTTTAAGGACAAAACCAGGCGACATGGTTAGCATCCGTCTTCCGGACGGAACCTTACAAAACACAACTGTTGCCCAAATTTCCGAAGAAACCAGGACGTTGACGCTACAAGTTTGCAGTTCAAAGTGCAGTTTGACTGAAAAACCTGAAAGCAGCGAAAAACACTGCGTTTCCGCAGCCCAAATCAGCGCAAATCTGAATGCAACCGAATATTGGCTTTTCCAGTTCATTGCAAAACCTGCAAAGATGGAGCAAATCATAAGGCAGGCCGTAGAATGTGGCGTAAGCTGCATTGTTCCCATTGAAGGAGTTTTTTCCCAAAAACAGAACATCCAGGCGATGAACAGCACAAAAGGTCAGCGAATAGAACGAATCATCAAGGAAGCACGGCAGCAAAGCGGTTCCCCAATAGACACGAAAGTCCTGCCGCCAATGTCACTGAAAGACGCCTGTCTGTTGTGGAAGGATGCCGTTCAAACAAAGCCAGACAACGCCGCTGTCGCCCTTTGGGAAAGAACAGAAAAATCCCAGCCAATACATCGTATCATCGGTCAAAAAAACGTGGAAATGGCGGTTATTGCGGCTGGCTGCGAAGGCGGCATAAGCAGCGATGAAATCGAAATCATGAGCGAATATGGTTTTGTTCCCGTTCATTTTGCCGTAAATATATTAAGATGCGAGACTGCAGCACTTTACGGAATAGCAGCAGTCCAATCAGCGATTCTGGAGAATAAATCATGGGTATACAGAGAATAGTTGTAGCCGGAGTTCCAATGCATGTACTTCCAAGGGAAGATATCGAAATGGAAATCCTTGAACTGCTTGCAAAACCGGGAACAAAACAAATCGTCTTCCTTTCAGTGTGGGGATTTTTGAGAGCCCGCCACAAAGGTGATTTTCGCAACTGTGTCCTGAACGCAGACCTTGTGCTTCCAATATCAAAAAGCCTTATAAAAGCAGCATTATTCCTCAAAAGACCTGTTCCCGTTCGCTACAATCCGTTCAGCATCGTAATCGAATTTCTTTCGATTCTGGACTCCCATTTCAAATCCATTTACCTGCTTGGATCCAGAAACCAAACCCTGCATACAGCCGAGCGCAATGTTCGCGACACATTTCCTTCGCTTAAAATTCTTGGAAGATATCAGGGATATTATCCGAAGAACGCAGAAGGAAACATCATTCAGGCCATCTACAAAGCTTCCCCGGCAATGGTTCTTATAAGCGACGGCATAAAAGAAAAAGACACCTGGGTTTACCGCCGACGCAACCAATTCTCATCAAGCATCTTCCTTTATTACAAGGACTGTTTTGGAATCTTTTCAAAACGAATCCACCGGGTCAGCGAAAAAACTTTCGATCGGGGACATGAAATCTGGCATGCAATTCTACGCAACCCGTTAAAGATTTTCCTTGTATTTCCATTCATCCACTTTCTTTTTATTTTGCTTTTCAACAGATTGTTTAAAAAATAATAATTTGTTAGAGTAAATCAAAATGATGATCTGGGAGAGGAATCATTTTGATTATAAAAAGTAGTTTATCCGTCTTTTCTGAACGAGAAGACATCCAAAACCTCTGCCGCACCGCAGTAGGTACCCAATTCAACCTGTTTGCACAAAACAGGTCGATAATCGCAAAGAAAACGTCTGCTCCTGTAATTTTCAAACGCCCGGTAGTTTTTGATTGCAGCGCATTCATTGAAAGCCAGCCATTGTTGGAAAACATCGATTCGTTCATGGAACTGATAAGCCAGGGGTTGTTCATAATCCCTGAAAATTTCAGCGACTCCATACTGAACAAAATCTTGTCATACAACAAACAAATCATTCGCCTGCCATGCGACCCGGAAATAGTCAGGCAAACAATCTTTGACTTTGCGAAAGCCAGCCGATTAACCCACGCAAACCTAGTCCCTATACAGCAAACAATACCCGATGCCCTCAGATGCTTCATCGGAAGCTCATGGCAGTCAGATTTTCTAAGAACACAAATCATTGAAGCTAGTCAGGGAAACAGGCCCATACTGCTTGAAGGGGAAACGGGGACTGGGAAAACAATGCTTGCAAAGGTAATTCACAAGATTTCGCCGCAGAACAACGGACCATTCAGACAATTCAACGTGGCAAACTTTCATGACGAACTTTTTTCATCGCTATTATTCGGGTCCACAAAAAGCGCATATACCGGTGCAGAAAAATCACAGGGATTACTGAAAGAACTGGACGGCGGTATGTTCTTTCTTGACGAAATTGAAAGCATGAGCATTCAGGTTCAGACAGGGCTTTTGACCTTTCTGGATGACGGGATGTTCTATAACATGGGAAGCACAACGGAACAGAAAAGCAGTGTCAGAATTGTATGCGCCACAAATGAAAGCGCAGAAAAACTAATGAAGGAAAAACGACTCCGTCTGGATTTCTACAACAGGATTGCAGGAAGCGTAATTCGCATTCCTCCACTAAGAGAAAGGCCCCAGGACATAATCGACATGGCAATGCATTTTTTGGAAAAGCAACAGCGTTCCGGAGAATTCACGGAAGAAACATTGGACTATCTTTCAAAACAGGAGTGGAAGGGAAACACAAGAGAATTGCTCAAATGTCTGGAAAAGACACTTGAATGCAACCCCCATAACAATTCCATAAAACCGATGGATCTAGTCTTTTGATTTTGAGGCCAGCCCTGCAGCTTTGCTGAAGATTTTTTCGATATATTGGGCTTCACTTTCCGAAAGGGAAGCCCTGGAAAGCAAACTTTGCCAGAATCGTTCCATATCAGGACGGCCGGTAACCTTAAAGAACCCGATTTTCTGAAGGTTATCGGCTATGATATGAACGGTTTTGTCGATACGCTCCAACGACAAAGGGGTATATCCTGTAAGGTAACTGTTTTTTTCCCTGAAAAGATGATAGCAAATGATTTGAACTGCATGTGAAAGATTCAGGGATCCAAAATCAGAACTGGATGGAATCGTAACCCCAACAGGACAATGCTCAAGTTGCTCATCCGTAAGTCCGGTCCGTTCGTTTCCAAAGACAACAGCAACTTTAGCTCCATTATCATCACTTCCGTCTCCAGAGGCAACGCCTGCGGTTTTTGCAAATTCTTCAGGAAGGAGCAGCTTGCCTTTTCGCTTTTTTCCTCTGCGTCTTGTGGTTCCTGCAGCAACAGAACAATCAGAAACAGCATCTGCTAAAGTATCAAAGAACTCTGCATTATCAAAAATATAAGCTGCATGGATGGCCAGAACATGAACTTTGTCCACATCATAATTTTCTCGTTTTCCGACGATTCTCAGATGAGTAATATCATTGTTTGCCATAGCCCTGCAGGCAGATCCGATGTTCCTGCATTCGTCAGGATGATCCAAAATCACATATATTTTATTCAAGTCCATAAAAAAAGTATATCAATCACCAAAAAAAAGTAAAGAAACTATAAAAAAACACGAAGAGTTGTTATTCTTAATTTGACCATATAACAAAATTATAGTAATATTAGCTGATACGCTTTATAGTTTTAAAAATGCGGAGTTTGATTATATGAACACAAATAATAATAATATAGTCCCAAGCTTTGATGACGATCGCGATGAAAGCCTAAAGATTTCACTTGAAAAGGTAGACTCAGTTCCAAACGGAGTTTTAGTTTATCTGAATGGCTACATCGATACCTACAATTCAAACTTTTTCCAGAAAAAAATCACCAAAGTTATCGAAACAGGTTTTATAAACATCATCTTCAACTGTTCGGCATTGAACTACGTTTCGTCAACCGGTATCGGTTCATTCACATCCTTCCTTAAAATGCTTAGACCTAAGGGAGGCGATATCGTTCTTCTTGAAATACAGCCAAAGGTTTATGAAGTATTCCAGCTTTTGGGATTTTCTCAGTTCTTCAACATCAAGGATTCAGTCGAAGATGCTATAGCTTTCTTCAAAAACGGTGCACCTGTTGTAGAAAGTGTATTCCCAAAAGTATTCGCTTGCCCGGTATGCAACAAACACCTTCGCGCAACCCGTGCTGGAAGATTCCGCTGTTCGGAATGCAAATCAATCATTGCAATTGATGAGAAAGGTCAGGTTTCTTTAGGCTAAAACATTCTTGTATATCATGACAATTCAAACAAAAACCTGAATCGTCATAACCAATAAAAAAGGCTGTCC
>JAEDGP010000069.1 GCA_016297405.1 Treponema sp. | reverse complement strand
TGTCGAAGGGCTCAATGAGCGCTACACTCATTACTTTTGGGACAGCCCCTTTTTACGCGTTCGCTTTGTAAGCCTGCGCCACTGCTCGGCTTTCTCGCTCGGAGTTGGAACAAATCCTGAACGGATTTGTCCTATTCACACGTTCGCATTGAAAGCCTGCGCCAGCTCGGCTTTCTCGCTCACTCTTTTTCCTTATGTCTTCGATCCAGTTCGTCGTAGACGTCCTGCCAGTTTACGCCTTCCTTGTACATAAGAACGCTTACAAAATACAGCAGATCCGCTGCTTCCCATATAACTTCGTCCTTTCCGTCTGCTTCGCAGATTTCTTCAGCTTCTTCTTCAACCTTTTCGCGAACACGCTTTCCGTCCAATGTAGCTGTATAAGAACCAGGACGAGGATTTGCAAAGCGTTCTTCTATTGTACCGTACAAACGTTCCAAAGTTGAGCGCTCATCAGGATCAGCGCCAAAGCAAGACCAGCTTCCTGTATGGCAAACGCCGCCGTGTGGAATTACAGTGGCAAGAATTGTGTCCCTGTCGCAGTCAACCCTAAGCTTTACAACCTCAAGGAAGTGTCCGCTTGTTTCGCCCTTAGTCCACAAAACATTGCGAGTGCGGCTAAAGAAAGTCAGTTTTCCAGTATTAAAAGTCTTTTCCAAAGCTTCCTTGTTTGCGTAGCCCATCATCAAAACCTGGCTGCTTCTTGCATCCTGGGCAATAACAGGAACCATGCCGTCCACCTTTTCCCAGTCAAGACAACGCATAAAGCTGTTTTTTAAAGAAACCTTTTCAGTGTACAAAGCCATGCCAAGCTGAACATCACAATGCATTTTTTCAAGCTCACAAACTTCATCTTCAGTAGAAACGCCACCGGCAACAACTACGCGGCACTTAACAGCCTCACGAAGTTCCTTTGCCATTTCCATGTTTGTTCCCTGCATGCAGCCTTCTTTTTCTACGCAAGTAAACAAAAGCTCAGAACAATATTTTTCAGCCATCTTTGCGCCATCAACCATTGAAACATCAATAGTTTCAGCCCAGCCCTTTACGGCAATTTTTCCGTTCAAAGCATCAACGCCAATAATTACGCGGTCCTTACCAATCGCAGCAACCAGCTCTTCCAGAAACTCTGTATTTAAAACATTGCTGTTGTTTTCAGGATCCTTTTTCCATGCCGCAGAACCAATAATAACCTTTTCTGCACCAAGAGAAATCAATTCACGGGCACGCTTTACAGAACGAACTCCGCCCCCAGTACGCACATTTCCCTTTCTTAAAAGACTTTTCAAAAGCGGAGTATTTACAGTGTCACCCTTTGGATTTGTGTGACCCATTGCCGCATCAAGGTCAATAACAGCAACTTCGCCATATTTATTAAATTCTACAATCAAAGCATCTGCATCATCACGGGCCAAAACCAGGTCCTTACCATTTTTCAACTGAACAACGTGACCATCTTTCAGGTCGATAGAACTAATTACCATAAAATCATTTTACAAAATTTCACAACTTTTAACAATTAATCCCGGGCGGCTGCCATCAGGCTGGCACCGGGCTTTCCATGGCTCCGGCATTCGCCTTCGAAGCGTAATGCGGTTCAACTAAAACTAAAAAAACATACCAAAACAAAAAAAAGCTCCACCAAAAAAAATCACTTTTTCAATGCGCCACCGCATTACACTTTTGCTCTGCAACCATTCCAATCCCTGCCGCTGCGCAAAAGCTACGATTTATCCTAACAAAAATAACTTTCCAGCAAACATTGCAGCATTCTTTCTTCCAGCGGGTGGCTTGAAGATTCAAATGTAACAATCATATTTTTGCCAGGGAACCAGCCGCTTTGTTCGTATGCTAAAAGCTTTCTAACCGCCTGTTCAGCATAATCTGGCTCATCCATAATTCCAAAATGTTCCTAGCAAAATTCTTTTCTATCAGACAATCTCAACACATAAAAATCAGGATGTACTGTACCCAAATAACGCAATTCTACAGGATATTCATATCTAAAAGGGATTGCGTACCGCTCCAAGGTATTTGCAATTAAAATTTCGCTTTTAGACCTTACCCGTAAGCCACCCGCTGTAAAATAACTCTTATCTCCATCCCAAAACGGCTTGCCGTGGTATTCTTCGCTAAGCCAAATCTTTGCGAATTCCTTGTCAGGCAGCACAGCAGGTTGCACGTACAATTTTCTATCTTCTTTCAAGTTTTCAAAAATGCATTCTGGCACAAGCCTGGACACTTCGACACAAAACTTCCGAATCGATTTCTCAAGCTGTACCATTTTTGAAACCAACCGCTTATCATAACTCTTTTGCGCCAGCTGCCTGACAAGCTTAGTATTTTCAGCAGGAATATATTTACCCATAAGCTGCCTTTTATCGATCACATGATAAAATTGTCTTACCCCATGTGCAGAACTGATGCGCAGTCTACCTTCCACAGCTTTGGAAAGCGCTATTTTTTTATAACCAATCAGTTTTTTGAGCTTATTTCTATAGTTTTCCAGTTCAATTATGGATGGGCATGGCGGCAGCTGCTCGATTTCCATTGTTTTTTTCATCTCTTTTCCCTTTTTTACGGACTATTTTTTAATTTTTTGCGATTTGGTCCGTAATTATTCCAAAATTGCAAAATCTTTTTTCATCTGATTTCGTTTTTTTACGGACTAAAATAGCAATTTTCGATTTGGTCCGTAAAAAACCAGAAGAAGCGCCTCTTTATTATGATATTTTTGCCAACTACCAGTAATAATTACGGACCAAATTTCTAATTTCCAAAATGATCCGTAAAATATTAAAAACAGATAAGCTTCCAAAATATTGCACAGCAAAATTTACGGACCATTTTTTATACAAACCAAATAGTCCGTAAAATTCGCAAACCTAATCAAAAAAAATGCGTTTCATCTTATATATCGCAAGAAAAAAACGAAAAGAGGAAGCTGATAGATAATATTTTAAATATGAACTGATTATAAAACCGAAGTTTAAGGAATATTTTTAAAACGAAGCGTATAAAATCTCAGTTATTCTGCCACCGCATTACACTTTTGCTCTGCAACCATTCCAATCCCTGCCGCTGCGCAAAAGCTACGATTTGCTGCGCAATTCCCGTTCCAAAAGCTCGGCGAAACTCAAGTGATCCGGATTTGAAAAAAGCGAAAGATATTCTTTGTCCTGTTTTTCTTGAGCAGATAGCAAATCTTTGCTTTCCCGGTATTCTTCCAGCTTTTTGCGGATTTCTTTTTTGGAATAACCTCGGACAGCGCTTACTTTTCCGCCATCATAATTTATGGATGAAACTGGCTCGATTTTCATTACACGTCTCCTTACAAGACTTCAAACTCCATTCCCATTATTGTACCATAGTTTACCTTAGATAATTGCAATTTCACGGATTCAAACTCATCAGACTTCTCAAAAACAATGGACCATCCCCAAAAATCAGATAAACGAAATCATCGCAAAAACAAGACGAAATCTATTTTATTCCCACTTATTTCTCGATAAAATAAGATAGAGGAGAAAAATTAATGGCATTGTTAGTTAGTGGTGAAAACCTTTCTATTGAAGATGTATGGGATGTCGCATACAAAAACCTGCAGGTAACACTTCCAGAAGATAAAGAATTTTGGGAAACATTGGAAAAATCACGAAAATTTCTGGAAGACTACATTGCTACTGGAGTGCCAACTTATGGCGTAACAACTGATTTCGGGGACTCTTGCCATAATCAGATCAGCGTAGACAAAGCTGGCGAATTGCAACGGGACATCTGCACATACCACGGAATCGGATTAGGACCAAAATTCGATCATGAAACCGGGCGCGCAGTAGTATTGGCAAGACTTAACGGAAACGTAAAAGGCGGCCATTCCGCAATTCGTCCAGAACTTGCAAAAATGATGGTCACAATGCTGAACAAGGATATCATTCCTGTAATTCCTCAGCTTGGTTCTGTAGGCGCCTCTGGAGATCTTACCCCGCTTTCCTATCTGGCAGCAGCGATTATGGGTGAACGAACGGTCTATTACAAAGGCAAAATAGTTCCAACAAAGCAAGCTTTTGAAGCAGAAGGCATAAAACCTTTGCCAATCGAAGCAAAAGAAGGCCTTGCATTAATGAACGGAACATCAGTAATGACCGCCGTTGCCTCTTTGGCATGGAAAAAAGCTGAGCGGCTTGCAAAAATATCTGATTTTTTAACGGCTGTCACTTCCGAAATCACAAGAGGAAAAGACACGCCGTTTGTTGCAAAAGTAAGCGAAATAAAAAATCACAAAGGACAATGTGACAGCGCCGCTTACGTTTACAACATCATAAAAAATTCAAAACGAGTTTTCCGCTACGAAGATTTTCTGAAAACACAAATTGAAAAGCTTGACGGCAAAGGCTTTGTTGCTCAGCAAAACAAAATTCAAGACCGCTATTCAATTCGCTGCGCACCGCAGATCAACGGCGTATATCGCGACACTTTGCGTTTTGCCCGCGACATGATTACAGAGGAATTAAATTCGGCAAACGATAATCCCCTTGTGGATATTGAAGCGGGCAGACTTTACAACACCGGCAATTTTTACGGCGGACACATCTGCGCTGCCTGCGATTACATGAGAACAGCATTGGCAAATATTTCTGACCTTTCAGACAAACAGGCAGAAGTAATAATTGACGGCAAATTCAACGGCCTTACTGAAAACCTGATTCCACTCACTCCAGCAGATCATCCACGAGCCGGGCTAAGACTTGGATTTAAGGCAGCACAGATCACAATTTCTGCAATTCGTGGAGAAGTAATGAGCTATTGTTTCCCAATATCACTCACAAGTCAGCCAACAGAAGCTCTGAATCAGGACAAGGTTTCCATGGGAACTATTTCTGCCCGCAAATTCAATGAACAGATTGAATTGGTTTTCCTTCAGTTTGCTACCCATCTTTTGGCAGCAATGCAGGCAGTTGATTTGGCTGGCAAAGATGATTTTGCACCATTCACACAAGAAATTCACAAGGAAGTGCGAAAACTAAGCGCTTTTGTTGAAGACGATCGCGAACTTGATGCAGAAGCGACTGCAGTTGCACAATGGCTCAAATCCACACCTTTGTTTGCATAGTTTATTCGCTTATGCGTATGCATTCACCTTGTGCGTGCAGGGTGGGTGCTCTCGCATAAAACTCCCCGTCGCACTCACTGCTGTCCTCACTGCGCCCTGGAAGGGTTCCTGCGAGCAGGGATTTTCTGCTACGCACCCACCATTCATTCACCTTGCATAGCATCAAGCTACACAAACAGCCTGCAAAATATTAAAACGGTGAATCCACATGAATGACGCAAAAATAGAACGGTTTTCTGGCCATTACGCCTTCACTGATTTTGGCTTTCACTTCCTCCACTGAATATTTGCAATCATGGGGCCGCACAACATCAAAAATAAGATTCGTGTGGCTTGTACCCGGAACAATGCGCAAATCATGAACGGTAATTCGTTCATCAATGTTTTTGGCCTCTTCAAAAATGAGCGCAGAAACTTCCTTACGTTCCGGGTTATTTAAATCAACTGGATCCATATGAATTGTTGCAATACAATTAAATTTCTTCGAAACTGTCATTTCCAACACATCAATATCGTCATGCAACTCATAAATATTGCCGTCACCAGGAACTTCCGCATGAAAAGTGATCATCAGACGGCCAGGCCCATAATCATGCACAACCAGATCATGGATTCCGCAAATACTTTTGTTTTCCATGGCGGTTGCTTCAATCTGTTTTACAAGTTCTTCGTCAGCCGCCTTACCAAGCAAAGGATCAACTGTATCTTTTACAGCTTCAAAGCCGTTCCACAAGATAAAAAGCGAAACAACCACCCCTGCAATTCCATCAAACGGAAGATTCCACTGAGGAAATCCCAAAGAAAGAGCGGCGGCTACAATTACAGCAAAAGTAGAAACAGTATCGCTCAAGCTGTCTTTGGCAACCGCATCCATGGCTACCGAATTGATTTTTTTGCCAGTGGCTCTGTTATAGACAAACATGTAGAATTTAATCAGGACAGAAAACGAAAGAATCAGAAAAGTCCAGAATGAAAGACTTGTTTCCGAAGGCTCAATGATTTCCATAACAGAAGAACGCAAAAGCTCAAGTCCCACAAGCAAAACGGAAAAAGCGACCATGAGCCCGGCAATATATTCAATGCGGCCATGGCCAAAAGGATGATCGGCATCCGGCTTCTTGCCAGAAAGCTTGAATCCAAAAATCGTAATCAGCGAACCTGCGCTATCAGAAAGATTGTTCACAGCATCAGCAGTAACGGAAATAGATTTTGAAAGAATACCCGCAATGAATTTCAAGGCCGCAAGAAGCACATTAAAAAAAATTCCTGCAGCACCGCACAAAATCCCATATTTCCTTCGCACTACAGGATTATCCACATCTTTATGATCCTTAATAAAAATTCTTGCCAACAACTCTATCATATCGCCCTCAAAAATATGGCCCGTACCATGAAAGATTTCAAAACCCGGGCATCATTATTTATTAGATTTTGCAACGATTCTTCAAATCAAAGATTATTTTACAGGAATCATCTGGAATTTCTTTGATTCAATGGTTTCTTCAATATCATCAGGAAGATTTGCAAAGAAGTCGTAACCTGTCTTTGCCTCAATATCATCTACAGTAGTAAGATATGCATCCCAGCCAACTGATTTTCCATCGATTTTTGCAATTCCCTGGCGATTTGGCATATAAACCGCAATAACAGGAGTGTCCTTAGTTACACGAGAAAGGTCACCGCTTCCCTGATCAAGAACCAGAACAACCTTCCAGCAATACGCAGGAACTTCAATTTTTCGTGGAGATCCGTCGGCTTTTTTGGAATTCTTTGAAATCAATTCGATTTCTGACCATTCGCCAGTTCCACTCTGTCCGCCAACACCATGAGGGCCGGCAGCAATATAAAGTTCGCGACCACTTTCAGCAAGACGGCGTTCATAAGATTCCAGATCTTTCCACAAAACGCGGTTACAGTCTGGAGCCTGAGGAATCATGTTCGACATATAGAAAGTATTGGAGTTGTCGCCTTGAGTTTTTGTGCGGTCAGCAGATGGACAAACGTGGCCGCGATCAAATCCGTATTTTGTATACTGATAGTCAGCTTTTGTAACCGCATACCAGGAAGAAGGAAGTCCATCATCAGGGCGGAAATCATCTCCACGTTCTGCATCACCAAAGTCGGAATTATCAAGATGCCACATTACCCAGTTTGGAATCAATTTTTCAGCATTGTAAGACAAAGTGAACTGCGGCTTTACGAAAATCATAGATTTAGCCGACACGGAATTTTCATCAGGAACTTTATTTGCATCAAACAAAGCGGCTGCATTAGGATTTCCAAAGAACATCGGATCATTTTCAGCAGCATTCCAGAAATAAGCAGTCTGATCGCCAGTCTGAACAACCACATTCTGATTCTGTCCCTGAGCATTTGCATTCTCAACAGAATCCATTGATCCCTGAGCTTCTGCAGTCTGAGGATTCAAATAACGATTTTTCAGATTATCAAAAACCGGTCTTTGAAAGAAATAAAGATATGTAAGGGCAAGGGCTGCAACAATAAGAATTGCAATTATTCCCTTAAATCCGATTCTGATTGTAGTCGTTTTAGACTTTGACTTTGATCTTGAACCAGAAGATTTTCTGGTTGTCTTTGATGATGCCTTCGAAGTAGTTTTTGTAGAAGTTTTCGAAGTGCCGTTTTTCTTAGTTTCTGCCATTTTTCCACCCATAGGTATTAAAAAATTGTTATTACATTTTAACATTTTTTCTCTCTTTTTCATAATAAAAAAACGTTCAAAAATTCGACTTTTCCATTCTGACCCCTTATACTAAAAATATGATAAACAAATTCACATTCGGAAAACCTTTCAACACAGAGGCTGTGGTTTTTCTTCCACAGGATTCAAGAACATTTACAGACGATTCAAAAAACTTTCCAAAAGGAAAAATATCAATCGATTCTTCTGCAGCACAAAATTCCCACGATTCAAAAAAATCGTTTGAACTGGAAATCCAGCTTACCCAAAAAACCATAATTTTTGGTCTTGGACAAAACATGGGCGGAATCAATAAACGCGGAAAAATATACAACTGCTGGTGCACAGATGAATTCAGTCATACCGAAGAAAAAACAAGTCTTTACGGTGCTCATCCATTCATAATTCTATACGAACCGGACACAAAAGACGCTTATGGGCTTTTCTTTGATTATCCGGGATTACTTCAGATTGATGCAGGCTTTACCAGCTACAATATACTGAAAGTTACAGCACAGGAGCCTCACATTGCTCTTTATTATATAGAAGGAAACTCTCTTTCCCACATTTCACATCAATTCCGGACAATGATTGGAAAAAGCTATGTGCCTCCTGAGTGGGCGTTAGGATACATGCAAAGCCGCTGGGGCTATGGATCAGAAGCCGACCTTTACAGGGTTTATGACAATTATAAAAAAGCAGGCATTCCTCTTGATGCGCTTTTCCTGGACATTGATTATATGGACAGCTTCCGTGATTTTTCTGTAAATAAAAACAACTTCACAGATTTTGCAAAAACTGTTGCCGACTTCAAAAAAAAGCATATCCATATCGTTCCAATTATTGATGCAGGAATCAAAGTAGAAAATGCCGATCCAGATAAAGAAGGGCTTGAAAAAGACTTCTTCTGCAAAAAAGCTGACGGTACACCTTTTGCAGCCGGCGTCTGGCCAGGTCTTTCCCATTTTACAGACTTTTTAAATCCAAAAGCACGAGCCTGGTTCGGTTCCCTTTACAAAACGCTTACCGACGCAGGCATCGATGGTTTTTGGAATGACATGAACGAGCCCGCCCTTTTCTATTCAGAAGATGGGCTTAAGGCCGCCCACAACAAAATCCGTAAACTCATTGATAATTCAAATCCAGGAGTTTACGACACCTGGGAATTGAAAGACACTGTTCTTAGTGTGCAAAACAGCATGGAAGATTACAAAAGCTTTTTCCACAAAGTACCTCTGGAAAACGCCGGCGGCCTTGCCGAAAACGTTGAAAATGGCGTTGCAACCGTAAACCATGCAAAAGTCCATAACCTCTACGGATACAACATGACTCGCGCCGCAAGCGAATTCTTTACGCAAAACGTGAAGGATCCTGTGCTGCTTTTTAGCCGCGCATCATACATTGGTGCGCACCGTTACGGCGGCATCTGGACTGGCGACAACGCCGCCTGGTGGGCTCACATAGAAGTTTTGCTGCACCAGCTTCCGGGGCTTAACATGTGCGGATTTCTTTACACAGGATGCGACATCGGCGGCTTTGGTTGCAACACAACACGGGAACTATTGCTGCGCTTTCTTGGAATTGGAATCTGGACGCCGCTTATGCGAAACCATTCTGCATTAGGAACCCGAGAGCAGGAATGTTACCAATTTGAAGACAGCGAAGATTTCCGGGGCCTCATAAGTTTGCGCTACCGGCTTTTGCCATATCTTTATGAGCAGCTTAAGACAGCAAGCGAAAAGGGATCAATGTACTTTAAGCCGCTGGCATTTGATTTTGCAGACGACGAAATTGCATTGCGCATCGAAGACCAGCTGCTTTTGGGCGATGACCTGATGATTGCGCCAGTCTACACACAGAACGCAACAGGCCGCCATGTATATCTGCCAGAAAACATGAAGATGGTCCGCTGCACTTTAGGTTACGGGCTGGACAAGGGAACACCACAAATTCAAGAGCTTTCTAAAGGCAGCCACTACATAAAATACGCTCCAAATGAAGTAGTTTTCTTCCTTCGAGGCGGCCGTTCAATCTGGGTTGTAGATTCTGCGCAAACCTCCGCAGAACTGGACATAAAAACCAAGCAATTCTGGAAATA
>JAEDGP010000068.1 GCA_016297405.1 Treponema sp. | reverse complement strand
TTTCCTTAAGTCCGGCTTTTTTTTGATTCAGGGGTTAATACAACCCCTGAAAACGAGCGAGTCAAGGCCTTGAGCGAAGCGTGCCTTGACCGGTCGTATTTAGGGTTAATACAACCCCTGAAAACGGACGAGTCAAGGCCTTGAGCGAAGCGTGCCTTGACCGGTCGTGTTGAGAGATTTAAAAAACATCAAATGATGTTCCAGTAATTGTTTGACAAATTATGTTTTCCGACTTAACATTATATTATATATAAAGTTATCTTACGGAGGAAATAATGAAAAAGATAATGACTACTATAGCAGCCCTTGCACTTGGGGCTGCCGTTTTTACTGGTTGTGCTAAAAAAAGTACAAAGTTGGAATTGTATTACTACAAACAGGAAAATCAGGAAGGTCTTAAAAAAATCGTAAAAGCTTTTGAACAGGCAAATCCTGGAGTTACAGTTGATATGATCATTCTTCCAAATGATGGTGATGCTGCTATGTCTGCTCGTGCTGCAAGTGGTACTTTGCCTGATATTCTTCAGATGCAGGGTTATGCACGCGTTAGAGAATATGCTTCAAAAGGCTATCTTGAAGATCTTTCAAATGAAGAAGCTTTGACAAAAGTTACTCCAAGTACACTTAAGTCTGTTACATATCAGGGAAAACAGTATGGTATCCCAATGGATTTGGCTGGTATCGGTATTATCTATAATAAGGCTTTGTTCACAAAATATGGCGTAAAAGTTCCTGAAACATACAAGGAACTTCAGGAAGCTTGTGCAAAATTCCAGAATGCAGGAATTGCTCCATTTGCAGGACTTCTTAAGGAAAACTGGTCTGTTGGACATTTCATCACACTGGTTCATACAGCGCTTCTTTCAGAAAAGAAAATCGAACCTGAACAGTTTGTAGCTGATATGAATGAGGGAAAATCATCTTATGGTGTTGTAGATACAGCAAAACTTTTCAATATCCTTACTTTCTATAAAGACAACATGAACAAGAATGCTGCAGAAACTGACGGAACTGGTCAGCAGCAGATTTTCGCTAAGGGCGAAGCTGCAATGATGGTTCAGGGACTTTGGGCTTACGGTCCTGCAAAAGAAATCAACCCTGAACTTGATGCTGGATTCATTCCTTTCCCTGTATTCAACGATGCTTCAAAGAACAAGCTTCTTGCTGACGTAGACTCAACATTCGTAGTTTCTTCACAGTCATCTAATGAAAAGAAAGCACTTGCAAAGAAGTTCGTAAACTGGCTCACTTCTGAAGAAGGCCGCAAGCTTTGGCTCAATGAATACAAGCTTGTTCCACCATTCAAGAACATGGATGCATCAGCTCTTGGCGGACCATTTGCGGACCTTTCAAAGTCTACTGATGAAAAAGGAAGCTATCCATGGGCATTCTCTTGGTATCCAAGTGATGTATTTGAAAATGCATGTAAGAATGGAGCACAGGCTTACATGATGGGTAAAGCAAATTCTTCTGATGTTATCAATAAAATCGATGAAACTTGGAAAGCATCTGTAAATAAATAACAATTTGTTTTATAATGTGAGGCTGTCCCAAAAGTAATGAGTGTAGCGCTCATTGAGCCCTTCGACAGGCTCAGGAACCACTCGTTGAAATGACTGCTACACTAAATGTGGTGGTTTCGATAAACTCAACCACCGTAATGCAAACTTATTGGACAGCCCCACTTTTTTTCATAAAAAAAAGTTTATTTATTAATGTGATAGGAGTTTACTTGATGGTTGAGTCTAAGTATAAGCGATGGCTATATTTTTTAGCCTTTATTATCCCTTGTCTAATTTTGTATGTTGTTTTTTTTATCACACCATTTTTCCGCGGTATAGGTATTTCTTTTACCAACTGGGATGGTCTTGAACCGAAAACTCCAATCAGTATGCCTAAAAAACAATTTGAGGAAAAAATTCTTGATAATCTTAATGAAGGCGACAAAGAATATGTAAATGGCATCTATTCGTTCAGCGGTGCTTATATGATTGAAAAGGATACATTTGAAAAAGATGTCCTTGGAAAAATGAAAAAAGAAGACAGGGAAGCGGTTGAATTCCTTGCTTCAAAGGAAGGCAATTTTTATATTGTCGATCAGAAAAAATATGAAAACATGTTTCTTGAATCACTTAATGAAAAGGATAGGGAGCATGCAAAGAATGTTTCGGTTCTTTTTGGCGACTATAGCAGAAAATCTGTAAGTGGTTTTACTAGAGCTAAACTTGAATTTATTTTGAATAAAAAAGCCGGGTATGAGCCGGAAAGATATAAATTTGTAGGTCTTGAAAACTATAAGAAAATCTTTACCGGCAAAGTTGGTGAAGATTTTTATCCAAGAGTTGATGTGGTAAAGAAATATGAATCTTTGGCCTATCTTAAGAGTCCAATTTCCAAAAGGGACTTTGAAAAAGAAATTCTTGGTGGAAATGGAAGAGCAGAGGATATAAGTGTCATAAAGGACGCTTATTGTTACAACAGCGAAAAGTCTGAATATGAATTGAAGAAAGAATTTAGTCAGTTTGATTTGGAAAACAGTGTGCGTAACATAGCATCTATTTCTAAAAGTGAAGATGAGATTGAAAAGTTTTTCGCTGATGTAAATGAAAGTACACTTAAAGGAAGTTATGACGCAGCCATGATTGCCGCTTCTGACTTTTTGAAACGAAACAATATATCTTTAGATTCAAAAGATGCAGAAATTGTCTGGAACTACGTTGAGGGAACGAATAATATTTCGCAAGTCAAGAACAGTCTTGAAAAATGTTGGGTTGTTTCCGAATTCCGTCTTGGAGTAGTTGGATTTACATTGTTCTTTGCTTTCTTTAGTGTGATTGGAATCAACCTTTTGGCTTTTGCCCTTGCTCTTGCATTGGATTCAGGTATTCGTGGTCAGAAGATTTTGCGAACCGTATTCTTCTTGCCTAATGTGCTTTCTATGGTTATCGTTGCTCTGATCTGGTCCATGCTGTTTACCCAGCTTTTGCCTGCAATTACCGGCATAAATGAGTGGGTTTCAGATTCTGCTAAAACCCCATGGCTTTTGGTACTTGTTGCTATATGGCAGGGGGCAGGATATTACATGATTGTTTATCTTGCTGGACTTCAGAATATTCCTACTGATATTATTGAAGCTGCTAAGATTGATGGTGCCACAGGCTTGCAGCGTTTCCGTTATATCACGCTTCCTCTTATGATTCCTGCGTTGACAATTTCGTTGTTCTTGACTATTGCCAACGCTCTTAAGAGTTTTGACCTTGTTTATGCTTTGATTGGTCAGACAGGTTATCAGACTGGAACAGTTCCGTTTGTAATGGACATCTACTTTGATGCTTATTCCAAAAAATTGGCTGGTCTTGCAACTGCAAAGGCAATGGTATTGTTCCTTGCAATTGTTCTTGTCACTGGTGTTCAGTTGTTCACTATGAAACGTAAAGAGGTTGAAGCATAATGAGATATTTAAGAACCGCTTTGTCAGCAAAAAAAGCAGCATTGTCTGTTGCATTGATTGTATTTGCAATTTTTTTCATTTATCCTATGTTTTTTGTTGTGATAAACAGTTTGCGTCCAATGCAAGGTATCATTACAAATCCAACTGGTTTTCCAAATTCCAAGGTTGTCAGCCTTGAATATTTCGATGTTATAAAGAAAGAGCTTTCTAGAGCCAATATTGACGTCAAATATGATGAGAATAATCCTAATCAGATTGAACTTCGTCTTTATGGCGGTGGCACAAAAGATTTTTCATTGTTTGATGTAGATATAACGGATCGTCATAACGAGATTTCTTTTACTGCAAATACTCTTCGTGATGGTCGCATTATGGACCAAATAGCTAATGTGCTTGGTGAAAGTGGTCATGAAATAGATATGGGTGGCCACCGCCTTACTATTAAAAATAAGAAAACCGAGTATAGCTATTATAATTTCAAACCTTTTGACAATTATTTTAGTGCCTGGCGTGAAATGCAGTTTCCTAATGTTTTTCTGAATACTTTGTTGATTACTGTTATTGGTACGGCTGGTATCGTTTTGACTTCTTCCATGTGTGCTTATGGACTTGCCAGATCAGATTCAAAGCTTTCGTGGATTCTCTATGGTTTTTTTGCGTTTTCTTTGGTAATTCCGTTTCAAATCATCATGGTTCCGATTGGAATTCTTGCTGCGGATCTTAAAATGATGAATGTTCCTGGAATTATAATCATGTATTGGGGACTTGGTTGTCCTACTGCAATTTTTATGATTCATGGCTTTATCAAAGGTGTTCCAAAGGAACTTGAAGAAAGTGCTGCAATCGACGGGGCTGGAAGATTCTACATTTTCTTTAGAATCGTATTCCCTCTGATTAAAACCATTGTCGCTACAGTGATTGTAATTGATGCTTTGTGGCTTTGGAATGACTTCCTTCTTCCATTAATTGTAATCAAAAAAGGAACGATTCAACTTGCTCAGATGAATTTCCGCGGTATTTCTACAAGTGATTATGGTAAAATTTGTGCTTCATTGACGCTTTCTTCGATTCCGATGATTGCTCTTTATATTGTACTTCAGAAATACATAATCAAAGGTATTGCTGCCGGTGCCGTAAAAGGTTAACGTTTTTATAGCAATGGGTAGATGGCTCTGGATCTTGCATGCTTTTGTTTGCAAAGACCTGGGGCCGTTTTTGTTTAACAAATGCCTTGTAAAGCTGGGTCGATGACACGTTTGCTTTTTTTCATTAAAATATGATATGGTATTTGATATATAACCTAGTATTCTAGTAGTAAATATGGAGTCTATGTATGGCAGTGCTTCTTGATGTTCAGAACATTTGTGTGAGTGTTGAAGAAAAGCAGGTTCTAAAAAATCTTTCACTAAGGATTAATCCTGGTGAAACTCATGTTTTGATGGGACCTAATGGGGCTGGAAAGTCTACTTTGGGTAACGCCCTTATGGGAAATCCTGTTTACAAATTGAACAGCGGAAAGATTTTTTTTGAAGGTAATGATCTTACCGATGAATCTACAGATAAGCGCGCAAAGGCCGGTATGTTCCTTTCGTTTCAAAATCCTCTTGAAGTTCCAGGCATTTCTGTTGAAAACTTCATCCGCTCTGCCATACAGCAAAAAACCGGGGAAAGGGTAAAGCTTTTTCAGTTTCAGAAGGAACTTCAGGCTAATATGAAGCTTTTGAATATGGATGAAAGCTATGCAAAACGTGACCTGAATGTTGGTTTTTCTGGTGGTGAGCGAAAAAAGGCAGAAATCCTTCAGCTTTTGATGCTTAAGCCAAAGTTTGCAATTCTTGATGAAACTGACTCTGGTCTTGACGTAGATGCTGTTCGCACGGTTTCAAAAGGCATAGAAGAATACCAGAAAACAATGAATGGTGGTCTTCTGATCATTACTCATTCCACAAGGATTCTTGAAAGCCTGAATGTAACTCATACCCATATTCTTGTAAAAGGTTCCATCGTTCATTCTGGGGATGCTTCTCTTGTGCAGGAAATTAACGAAAAGGGTTTTGATAAATATATCAAATAGAAGAATGCCTGTCGGGGCGTTACGGGGTGTCCCCGTTAGAGGGGGTAGCGGAAGACGGCGGTGGTTGAGCTTGGCGAGGCTGACGCTGGCTGGAGCGAGGGGCAGGAGCCCCTTTTGATAAGGAAAAATAATGGCTGACGAAAAATCAAACATTGCAGATATAAACAGAGAATTCTACGATTTTCGATACGAAGAGTCTGAAAAGGATTTTTACAGGATTGAAGAAGGTTTGAATCCTGAAATCGTGAAAAAACTTAGCGAAGAAAAAGGCGATCCTGAATGGATGAAAGAATTCAGACTGAAATCTTTGGAACAGTACAACAAAATGGGCGTTTCTACAGATTGGATGCCTGATATCGCTGATCTTCATATGGAAAATATTGCCACATACGTTCGTCCAAAAACGCAGATGAGCGGAAAGTGGGAAGATGTTCCTGATGATATCAAAGATACTTTTGAAAAGCTTGGTATTCCTGAAGCTGAACGCAAGAGTCTTGCTGGTGTTGGTGCTCAGTATGATTCTGAGCTTGTTTATCACAATATTCAAAGTGAAGTGGCAAAGCAAGGCGTAATTTACATGGGTTTTGAAGAGGCTCTTAAGAGTGAAGAATGGGGACCGATGGTAAAGGAGTATTTTATGACTCTTATTACTCCAAAAGACCATAAGTTTGCAGCTCTTCATGGTGCGGTCTGGTCTGGTGGTTCTTTTGTTTACGTTCCGAAGGGTGTTAAGCTTTCGTTTCCTCTTCAGTCTTACTTTCGTTTGAATGCGAAGGGGGCCGGGCAGTTTGAGCATACTCTCATTATTGTTGATGAAGGTGCTGATTTGCATTTTATTGAAGGTTGTTCTGCCCCAAAATATAATGTGGCGAATCTTCATGCAGGTGCTGTTGAATTGTTTGTAAAAAAAGGTGCTCATTTGCGTTATTCCACAATTGAGAACTGGTCAAAAAATATGTATAACTTGAATACCAAGCGTGCCAAGGTTTGCGAGGGCGGATCGATTGAATGGATTTCCGGTTCTTTTGGAAGCCATGTGGGGTGTCTTTATCCTGAAAGTGATTTAGTTGGAAAGGGAGCAAAGGCCGAATTTACCGGAATCACTTTTGCAGGCAGTGGCCAGGATCTGGATACTGGTGCCAAAATGGTTCATCTGGCGCCAAATACTACTTCGGTGATTACCACAAAGTCAATATCAAAAGGTGGCGGAAAGTCTACATATCGTTCTGCGGTTTATATCGGAAAAGAGGCACATAACTCGAAGGCAAGCGTAAGCTGCCAGTCGCTTATGTTGGATTCAACTTCTCGTTCCGATACTGTTCCGGCAAATGTGGTTCTTA
Organism: Treponema sp.; assembly: GCA_016297405.1. Classification (GTDB taxonomy): domain Bacteria; phylum Spirochaetota; class Spirochaetia; order Treponematales; family Treponemataceae; genus Treponema_D. The sequence goes on along the minus strand of JAEDGP010000068.1, from coordinate 3,330 downwards.
ATGATACAAGCGATGTAGGACATGAAGCAAAAATCGGTAGAATCAGTAATGATGCAATTTTTTACCTTATGAGCCGAGGAATTTCTGAGGAAGAGGCCAGAAGTATGATCGTTTCTGGTTTTGCAAATCCTGTTTCTAAGGAATTGCCTTTGGAATATGCTGTTGAAATGAATAACCTTATCAGACTAGAGATGAAGGGTTCTATGTAGCAAAAGAGCTGGTGTTTTTTGCCTTTGAAAAGGCAGCGAGGTTTTGGTGCGTCGTTTGCGGGCGGTAAGGCCTCTGTTATTTTGGATAAAGGATAAATCAATGGTTGAACAAAATAAAATTATTATAAACGAGATTCCTTCAAAAACCTGGAGCTGGTGCAAGATGAATAAGGCTGAAGTTTCTTTTGAATCTGGCCTTGAAAATTTTTTGCCTGAAGTTCGTGGGGAAAGTGGTGTTGAATACACACAGAACGGGACTTTGTTATGGGACTCTTTGGCTGAAACCAAAGGAGGCGTGGGATCTGGTGCCGATTCTCTTTTTGACGATGCTCTTCCTGTTGGAATTATTGCGAAAAAGGGTAGTAAGGTCTTGGCTCCTGTTGTATTGAATTACAGTTTTGCTGATGGAAGCAGAGGTGTTACTACCCAGGTGATTAAGGCTGAAGAAGATTCTGAGGTTACGGTAATCATTCTTTCATCAAGCCAGAAAAGTGGCGGGGGATTTCAGGCTCTTAAAACGAAAATTGTTGCGAAAGCTAATTCCAAAGTGCATGTCATAAAGGTTCAGCTTTTGGGTGATGGTTTTGTGCAGGTTTGTGATACTGCTTCTTGTTGTGATGAAAGTGCAGAGGTGGAAGTCACCCATATAGTTTTGGGTGGCGCAAAAACCTATGTTGGAGTGGGATCGAATCTTAAGGAATATAAATCTTCTTTTAAATCTGACCTTGCTTATTATACCCGGGGAAATCAGGAACTTGACCTGAATTATATTGTTCTTCAGTATGGAAAGAAAACTGATTGTGTGATGAATGTATACGGAACAATGAATGATCAGTCAAAGAAAACTTATCGAGGTACAATAGATTTTAAGAACGGGTGCGCAGGTTCCACTGGCAATGAGCAGGAAGAAACGCTGCTTCTTTCGCCAAAAGTCGTGAATAATTCAATTCCTGTGATTCTTTGTGATGAAGAAGATGTGTCTGGTGAGCATGGAGCGTCAATTGGCCGTCTTTCTGAAGATATGCTTTTTTATATGGAAAGCCGCGGAATCAGTCTGGAGGTTGCAGAAAACCTCATGGCTCGGGCAAAAGTGCAGCGGGTTGTAAATAAAATCGGTGATGAGAAGGTTTGTGGACAGGTAGAAGCCTTTATGGACGACCTGTTTGGCAAAATATAAATTTTACGGAAAACATTATGGCAAACGAATATAAAAAGGATTTCCCAATTTTTACAGCTTCTGAGAATGCTGGTTTGATTTATTTTGATAATGCGGCAACGACTCAAAGGCCTGGTTGCGTTATTGACGCTATTGCCCATTATTACATGCATGATAATGCAAACCCTTTGCGTGGTCTTTATGATTTGAGTGGACGTGCTACAGAAGATTATGAAAATGCACGCCATGTGGTGGCGGACTTTTTGAATGCAAAAGACTGCGAAATCATCTTTACCCGTAATGCAAGCGAATCCCTTAATATGATTGCATATACCTGGGGAATGGCAAATGTGAATGCTGGTGATGAAATTGTTACTACGATTACAGAGCATCATTCAAATATTCTTCCGTGGCAGATGCTTTGCCAGGCAAAGGGTGCTAAACTTGTTTTCCTTGAATGCGATAAGACCACAGGTGAATTTCCTGAAAGTGAATTTGCCAAAATCAATTCAAAAACAAAGCTTGTTGCTTGTGGACATGTTTCTAATGTTCTTGGAATCACTCATCCGGTCAAGAAGATTGCAGAACTTGCCCATAAAGTTGGTGCAGTATGTGTGATTGACGGTGCTCAGGCTGTTCCTCATTTTAAAGTTGATGTAAAGGATATTGATGCTGATTTCTATGCGTTCAGCGGTCATAAAATCTGCGGTCCAATGGGAACGGGTGTTCTTTATGGAAAAAAGGATTTGCTTGAAGCAATGCCTCCTTTCCTGAGAGGCGGCGAAATGATTGAATATGTAACAAGGGACAGTGCAACATGGGCAGAGCTTCCTCATAAGCTTGAAGCTGGAACAGTGAATGCCGCCGGTGCTGTTGGTCTTGCAGCTGCAATCAAATATGTGCAGAATATCGGCTTTGATAAAATCGTAAGCCATGACAATTTTCTTGCTTCCCTATTGATTGAAAAGATGAAAAAAATTCCTCATGTCCATGTTCTTGGAAATCCAGATCCTGCAAAGCATTGTGGCATCGTTACTTTTACGATTGATGGTGTTCATCCTCATGATATTGCGTCTTTGCTTGATACCGAAAAGATTGCAATTCGTGCAGGTCATCATTGTGCACAGCCGTTAGGTGCTTATCTTGAAGTGCCTGCAACTGCAAGAGCAAGCCTTTATTTCTATAATGATGAAGAAGAGGTTGAACGTTTTGTACAGGTGCTGGCTCAGGTTAGAAAAATGGCTGGGTACAAAGACTAGAATTGTATTTTTAATTGGAGAAAACTTATGGATACAAAAGAATTATATAGAGAAATATTGAATGAGCATAACATCAATCCTTTGCACAAAGCAGAAATGGATGGTGCTAATTTTTCTTTAAATGGTGTAAATCCAAGTTGCGGCGATAACATCACTTTGAATCTTAAAGTCGAAGACGGCAAAATTGTTGACGGGTCATTTACTGGTTTTGGATGTGCTGTAAGTCAGGCAAGCTGCGATATGATGCTTGATCTGGTGATTGGAAAAACTGTGGAAGAGGCCTCCAGATTGAATGAAACTTTCATGGGTATGATTCGTGGTGAAAAAAGTGGCGATGAGCTGGAAGAGCTTGATGAAGCGGCTGCCCTTCAGGATATTTCAAAAATGCCTGCCCGTGTAAAATGCGCGATTCTTGGTTGGCGCACAATGAAGGAAATGTTTGAGCAAAACGCAAAATGTTCTTCCTGTACAAATCCTAATTGCCATTAAAAAGTGGCAGCTGCTCGATGAATCTCGCAGTGAGCCGTTTTATCGATGAACCTAAAATGACCCGCTTGCGCAGCTCATTTTTTAACGGTTCTTCGATTGTTGGCTTGTTTGAGCAAAACGCAAAATGTGCTTCCTGTACAAATCCTAATTGCCATTAAAAAATGGCAGCTGCTCGATGAATCTCGCAGTGAGCCGTTTTATCGATGAACCTAAAATG
>JAEDGP010000067.1 GCA_016297405.1 Treponema sp. | reverse complement strand
ACCCGGTGGTTGAGTTTATCGAAACCACCACTTTTAGTGTAGCAGTCATTTCGAAGGGTGGTTCCTGAGCCCTTCGACAGGCTCAGGAACCACCTGTCGAAGAGCTCAATGAGCGCTACACTCATTACTTTTGGAACAGTCCCCTACACTTTCATGACGTTCCGTTTGTTTTTAAGGAACTCAATGAAATCGTATTCAGAAAGCGGCTTTGAATAAAGAAATCCCTGAAAAAACTTAACCCCGGATTCCTTCAAAATTTTAGCCTGCGCTTCAGTTTCCACGCCTTCTGCAAGCACAGCCATTTTCAGACGATCAGCAATATCAACAGTTCCTTTCATAGAAATAAGTGCATCAGAATTGTTTTCTGCCATCCATACGATACTTTTATCCAGCTTAAGCACATCAAAATGAAACGAAATCATTCTAGTCATATTGGAATAGCCTGTACCATAATCATCCAACGCGAATTTGAACCCGGCATCCTTCAATTTTGACACGTTTTCTATAAAGATTGAATCTGAATTATCTGCAATGGATTCCGTAATTTCAAAATTGATCAACTCATGGTCTATTTCATGAGCGTCGATTATGCGTATCACTCTGTCAGCCATTCCGCGTTGAAGACACTGAATTACAGAAAGGTTTATCTTTACATTTTTGACCCCAAGATTCTCAATCTTATTGGAACAAATCATCTTGCAGACTTTTTCCAGAATAATTTCACCTATGCGAACAATATCGCCGCTCCGTTCTGCTTTCTGAATAAATACATCAGGAGGAATAAATCCAAGATCCGGTGCAACAAGCCTTGCCAGAGCCTCGGCTGTTTCAAACTCCCCTGTCTGCACATTCATAATCGGCTGATAGAAAACCTGATAAGAACTATCCTGTACAGCTTGCTTTACTGCAACCAGCACATCATTGTCATATTGAATTTTTTTCAGATGCTCCTGAGTTGCAAAAATTATCCTGCTTTTTTGAGCATGATATGCCCCATCCATCATGAACTCGACCAAATCTGTTAACTGTTTCTCATCATGGAAAACCTTTGGATATTCCATCAAGCAGGCAACCACATCAATGGGAATATTCATCCCTCTAATCTTCACCTTATTGGAAAGGGTATCAACAAAATCCCTCACCTTACCTTCACTTACCTTTTCGGCTATAACCGCAAATGAAGTTCCACGAAGATGAAAAATATATGAGTTTGGGATTATGATTCTAGAAAGCGGCGCAATCTGCTCCACAACTTTATTGCCAATTTCTATACCATATTTGTCATTGATGAAGCTCATGTTCTTTATGTGAACGCCAATGATTCCAAAGCTTTTCTTTGTGCTCAACCATTCCTTCGAAATCAAATCAAACCCTTTGCTATTGAATGAATTTGATCTGGTGTCCCTCATCACATTCGGATCCTGCAGCGTCATGAAAATAAAAATCAATCCAAGGGACACACCAAAATTGAGCAGCATCAGCTTCATGATTAAATTTACTGCAACAATCATAAAAATAACTACTGTATAAACGCAAACAACCGTTACAATGCGTCTTCCAAAAAAATCATGCTTTCTGATTGTATAGAATAACCCGAACAACATATTGAAAACTGCTACCACGTACAAAATGTAATCCCACAACACATCATGCAAGGTTTCTGCAGTAAACACCCATACTTTGGAATAAACCAAAAACGGCACACAAATAAGCACAATCACCCCAGGAACCGTGAATATAACCTTTTCGATTAAATTCCTGTCCCTTTTTGATTTAGCAGAGGCAACAATAAATTTTACATAAACGCAGGTAATCAGATTAAACGCAGCATAGTTCAAAAAACACAGAATTATGAAAAGAATCCCATGATTCATAGATGGCATTCTGTAAAGGAAATGACTGCCTATAGCACTTGCAGATGATACTGTGGTAAGGATCAGCATCCATCTGTACAACAAATTTTGCTTAATAGGCAAAATACGACTACTAAAAAGAATTATCCAAAGCGAAAAGCAGACAAATATAGCTGCAATATCAAATTCAAAACCTAACATACCTGCATTAATTTTAATCCCTAACGTGTTTTTTTCATAGAAAAATATGTTCTTGAAACACACTTTTAATATCAATAAAATGGAAGAATCATGAAAGCATCTAAATTTATTATTTCAACACTGCGCGAAGCTCCAAACGACGCAGTTATTGCAAGCCACAAGCTTATGATGAGAAGCGGCATGCTCCGTAAACTTGGAAACGGGCTCTATGCATATATGCCAATCGGTTATAAGTCATACATGAAGGTTCAGAAAATCATCCGGGAAGAACTGGATGAAGCCGGCTGTCTTGAAATGAAACCAACTGTTATCCAGCCAGGTGAACTCTGGAAAGAATCTGGACGCTGGGACAAAATGGGCGATGAAATGCTCAAGCCACAGAACCGACAGGGTCAGGATATGGTTGTTTCTCCAACCGCAGAAGAAGCATTCACTGCACTTGTTCGGGAAGGTCTTTCTTCTTACAAGCAGCTTCCTTTTACACTTTATCAGATCAATACAAAATACCGTGATGAAATCCGCCCGCGCTACGGTGTAATGCGCGGCCGCGAATTCACAATGATGGATGCATATTCTTTCGACAAAGATCAGAAAGATCTGGATGCTTCATACGATAACGTAGCAGCCGCTTACCGCCGCATCTTCAAGCGCATGGGTCTTAAAACAATCAGCGTAAAAGCTGACACCGGCGCTATGGGCGGTTCAGGTTCAGAAGAATTCATGGTTGAATCTCCAGTTGGTGACGACACACTCATCCTTTGTCCAGACTGCGACTACGCCGCAAACGTAGAAAAAGCTGCATGCGCAAAAGAAACTCCACTCAATTCAAAAGGTGAACCACAGGTTAAGACAGACCTCCCGGTAGAAGAAGTCGCAACTCCAAATGTTTTCAGCATTGAAGACATGGAAAAATTCTTTGGCGAAAAATCAACAACATTCCTTAAAGCTCTTGTTTACAAGGTTTACAACTGTGCACTTGATCTTTCAAAAACAGAAGAATACAAAAATGCAGAAACTGTTACAGAAGGAAAGCAGACATACTATCCAGAAACTTACTGGTGTGTACTTATCCGCGGAGATCTTGATGTAAACGAAGCAAAGCTGGCTTCTGTACTCAAAGCTTCTGGTGCAGAACTCGCAAACGACGAAGACGTTCTTAAATATTCTGGCGCTCCACACGGATTCGTAGGTCCTCGCAATCTTAAGATTCCAGTTCTTGCAGATGATTCAACTTTGGAAATGCACGACTGTTTTGCCGGTTCTGGAAAAGAAGGCTTCCACATCAAGCATGTTGAACCTGGCCGTGACTTTACAGCATTCATGAGCGCAGACGTTCGCACAGTAGTTCCAGGAAACAAATGTCCTTGCTGCGGCGGCGAATTCTACATGAAAAAAGGAAACGAACTTGGCCACATCTTTAAGCTTGGCGACAAATACACAAAATCAATGAACGTAACTTACCTTGGTGAAAGCGGAAAGCCTGTAACACCAATCATGGGCTGTTACGGAATCGGTGTAGACCGAACTCTTGCTTCTATCATCGAAGCAAACAACGACGAAAAAGGAATCATCTGGCCAATGACAGTTGCTCCATTCCAGGTAGCAATCATTCCAATCCAGTACAAAGGACAGATGCAGGAAGTCAGTGACAAGCTTTACGAAGAACTTAAGGCAAGTGGCATTGAAGTATTCCTTGACGACCGCAACGAACGCCCGGGCGTTAAGTTCACAGATTCAGAACTTATCGGCTTCCCAATCCGCATCGTAGTTGGCGACAAGAACCTTCCAAATGTTGAATTCAAGCTCCGCAAAAACGCAGAAGCAGAACTTGTTCCAGCAACAGAAGCTGGAAAGAAAGCCATCGAAACAGTTCGCGCAGAACTTGCGGCGTTGAACAAATAAAGGTTATCTTCCGAAAGGAGCATTATATGCCGTTGGTTCCTACCCCCTCTAACGGGGGTAAATCCCCCGTAACGCCCCCTTTTACTGCTTATGAAAAAAATTACAACACTTTTGATAGTAACAATTTTAACAATCGCATCAGTATTTGGTCTTCCAGGTTTCATTCCATCAATTCCAGATACATCAGGCGACTTTGTCTATTATCGTGACAATACTTTTCAGAGAGAAGCATACGTTGGTTTTCTTTGTTACAACGATTCAACTTTTTGCGCCAGATTTTATGCTCCGGCAAATGAAGCTGAAGAACTGGAGGAAAAATCAGTTGCAATCTATTTCACTATCGATTCACAAAACGACCACATGGAATTGACTGGTGAAAAAATTATGGGCAGCTTTTCTGCATCGGACGGCGAATACATAAATTATATCCACGACATGCTTTACGAGCTGAATGCACGACGCATAAAAGCAGATCCTATTCCTTTCGAAGCATTCACAAAAGAATGCAGTACAAAAGGCCAAAAAGATTCATTCATGGATCGCTTTGGCTTTAAAGTTGTGGACGAATTTATGCAGTTTGGAGGCCAGGTCACAGAAATTTTTAATCCACTCATTCCACTTTTCAACCTTAAGAAAATTACTGGCGCTGACGGAAAAGATCTTTTTTACGTTGTTGCAATGGGACGAATCACCAGTTCTATAGATACTACATTCACTGATTTCAAAGGCCTTGATTCAATTATCAGCGAAAAATCACATAATTTTTCACCAAATACTAAAGCCGCCACAAAAATTTTCTCAGCCGGCTCCCAATCTCTTCGGGTTACAGACCAATGGCAATCAACATTGGACATTTTAAGGGAAGGAAATGCTGATCTTTCACAGATTCCTCAATCTTCTCAACAAATCTATGAGAAAATCATGAATCTCAACGGAGTTTCCACTGTCTTCTTCAGCGAAAATCCATCAGTAGCCTCTGACCAATCTTACAAAGGCATACCATTTGAGGCATTGCGCAGCTATTTTTTCATTCCCCAAGCCTACACAGATCTTTCAACACTTAAAATTTCATCAGGAAAAAACAGTACTACAATAAGCTTTGAAAGCAAAAATCCAAAAGATACAAATCAAAGCGTTTCAATACATAGGTTTACCCACTCGGACAAGATTCAATATGCCATCCACTTTACAGCGTATGCAGATGCATATTTGAATAACAAACACTATTTTGACAAAATCCTTGATTCGGCAAAAATAAAATAAATATGGTTTCATTAATTCTTTCGATATTAAGATTTTTCATAGGCATCTGTGGCTTTGCATTTGCCTTCGTCATCATTACGAACAGCGAAAAAAAATCCAACTCCCGATATTTTGGGCTCTCAGAATTTTTTCTAGGCATCTGGATGACCCTTGCAGGCTTTCAGGAAGCCTACAAATGGTACTATCTGGATAAGCCAATTGTGCTGACATGCCTTTTGGGAGCCGAATACATTAGCGCTGAACTTGCCGTCGTTTCAGTATTTTATTTTGTCTATAATTTTGGAAAAATTTCCACTTACAGGCGTTCTATCGCAAATTATTCGCTTTACGCTGTTCCAGTCGTAAATTTGCTAATCTACCTGGTTGACCACTTTATTTTTGGCCAATCGCCATTCTTTGATTCTAAAGCAAGCATAGACATGGATACCATTATCGGTGGATTCATATTCAACAAAAAGATTCTATATTATGTTCACTGCTATTACTGCTATATTTTTTTGGGAATAATAATTCTTCTGTTTCTGTACAAAGCAATTACGAATTTTAAAGAATACAAAAAAATCATGCTTTTTTTTGCCTGCGGTGTTCTTATCTTCATGATTCCAAGCATGAACTGGTTCATCATGGAAAACTTTTTCTTTGTTTCTCATGAAAACGCTTCTCATTTCATCGATTCTTTCAGCACCCTGTTCATGATGACAGCTTCCTTTTTTGTTTTTGTCTATGACGAACGGGAACAGAGCGTCACCCTTTGCAAAAATCAGGTTTTCAATCATTCCAATACACCTATTTTCATTTTTGACGGTGACGATAAACTCATAGAAACGAATATGGCAGCTGCAAATCTTCTTTCAAACTATCATATATTTGCGAATAAATTCGATCCGTTTGATACTGTTTTTCCATTGGATAAAGTTCAACAGCTTGGCATTCCAAATCTTGATGACGAAAATAATTCTTCTTATTTTTCTTTCACCAGCGACAAAAAACTTTTCTACGCAAAAAAAGTTCCTGTCCTAACGACTAACAAAAAAATAAACAGCTATTATCTGGTTTTTTCCAGAATGGACTTTTATGCAGAATCTGTGCGCCATTTGGAACAAACCGCTTTCATAGATTCTGTTTCTGGCTTTAAAAAGAAAACTCCACTTGTTCAGCAGATTTTCAACGACATTTCCATGCATTCAAGGGCAATCTGTCTTATTTCCCTTTGTTTGAATAAATACGAATTCCTTTTGGAACAGAACGGATTTTTGGGTACTAACAAAATAATTGCAGATTTCAGCGCAAAACTTAAAGCTGCTATTCCAGAAACAGATTCCATTTTCAGGATTTCTGATTCCACATTTGCTTTCATTTTACCTGTAACAATGTCAAATCAGTTACCCGAACTTTTTCATTCAATAAAAAAAGCATGTCTAGGCTTTTCCAAAAAAGACGATCTTTCCATATCAATTGGATATACGGTTTCCACCAACAAAGATGTTGACGATATAGATGGCTTTATTGAAAAAAGTTACCAGAACATGCTTTTGGACAAGAAGAATCCGAACTAAAATCCTTGTTGCATAAAAGCTCTAGAATCTGCCAAAGCTGCTTCTGGAAATTGGACCTCCAATCTCCACGCCCTCACTTCCAAGATACTGTCTTTGCTCCCCTTCTATCAGGAACAAAACGCTTTTCACAGTGCTGAATTCTGTTGCAGTCCAAACAACCTGCTTAAGCTGGCCATAGGCACCTTCTGAACCAAACTGAAGGAATTCAAATTCCTCACTAAAGTTCAATGTGGCAACACCATTCTTTACTGACGCACCAAGGAGTTTTGTTCCCTTTGGAATAAGAGTAATGCAGTTTCCATCTCCAGCTTGAGGACCAGCCAGAAGTTGCCTGATCGCCTCAGTTAATGGAGAATCACTTTTTCGTACTGTCCTGGTAATGCAATCCTTTTCGATGGAGCCTTCAGGACCAATCTTCACAAAATAAATTTTGTAATTAGCTTGCTTTTCTGCTACTGGCTCAGGTTTTTTTTCACTTTCTGCCTTGGGCATTCCGTCAATCGGCGCAAGTTTGTGTGCATTTTCTTCGTCTTGCAAAGCTGCATTTAATTCAACTGATTCAAATTCATCATTTATCGAATCAACATTGCCCCTTTCAAAATTATCCTGATCGTACGACGTTCCATTTACATCGCCTGAACTCATAATATCAATCTGTGCCGAAGAATCATCGTAATTTTCTTCAATCGCTTCTGAAGCCGAATTCCTTTTAACCGCTGTATCAAAATTCTTTTTGAAGGTTGGCCATTTTACAATGATGATTATTAACATCACAAGAAAAGCAAGACAAACACTTGCCATAGCCAATCCACTGTTTTTCTGTTTTCTACTCATACTATTTTATCGGCTGTTATTCGATTTAGTTAAGGAAACCTCGTAAATTTGCAATTTTAAGAAATTTCTAATCTAAATATACATCACCAGTTCCATTGTAATTTCCTTCAAAATCAAACCAGGTTTGATTTTCCATAGAGCTTGGAAAGCCTTCGTAGCTTACTGCAGATGGTTCCCACCAGAAAATTCCTATGCACCCTTTTGTTTTCTTCAATTCATCACACAAAGCTTTAAAATATTTTTTCTGCCCTGCGGCCGTAGCCTCATAACCTGAAATCAAATCACTTTCCATTCCCACCAGATTGTGCTGTTCATCATTCCATTTTAGAGTCCAGGGATAGGCGGTTTCTGCGATAATTACAGGCTTTTTGAACTGCTTAGAGATCAAAGAAACATTTGCAGCAACTTTATCGATGTTCTTTCCATGCCACACAGGATAATAGGAAAGCCCGATTACATCATAATCCACCTGGCACTTCTTTATGTTACCAAGCCACCATAATTGAAAATCCCTGTTTCCAGCGTTTGCAATATGAAGCACTATTTTTGATTCAGGACACGTTTCGCGCACTGCAGCACATCCCATAGAAATCAATTGTGAAAACTTTCCAAACCCCAGATCGTCAACCACTTTGCCTTCCGGCCACAAAAAACCGCTATTAATCTCGTTGCCAACCTGCACATATTCCGGCGTTGTACCATTCTGCACAAACGATTCCAGCACTTCGCTAGTCCAATCATGAACTTTTCGCTTAAGTCTTACAAAATCCAGATTTTTCCATGCTTCCGGTTTTTTCTGCTGTCCAGGATCAGTCCAGGAATCAGAATAATGCAGATCCAAAAGAAGCGCAAAACCATAAGACTTCAGCTCTTTTGCCGCTGCCAGAGTGTTTTCCAGGTTGTTCCACCCATCTTTTGGGTTCACCCAAAGTCTTAAACGAATTATATTTGTTCCGCCTTCCTTTAGAATCTGCGGCAATGGAACAGTTTTTCCGTTTTTCTTAAATTCAACTCCCAAATCTTTCTGCTGCCAATAATATGAAATATCTGCCCCGCGAAGTTCCAGCATCTTTTTATCATCCGGCTTTTCTTTTGCGGTCAATTCAAAACAAGTAATGAAAGCCACAATCAGCCAAATCATCTTATAAGTTTTCAATTTCTTATTCATATCCCTATTATACCACACCTTTCTTTAAAAAAGTGATATAATGTCCAAATGGAACAGACAGCAAAACTCAAGGAATTTGCAAAAGACAACGCAGTTCCAATCATCAAAGATCCAAGCCTTACATTCATTACAGATTACATAAAATCACATAATGTTCATTCCATGCTTGAAATCGGCAGCGCCATTGGTTACTCCGCAATCAATTTTGCAAAGGCCGCTGATGATATATTTGTTGATACAGTTGAATTTGACATTGAGCGTTACCAGCTGGCAGTAAAAAACATTGCTGAAAGCGGGCTTATGGATCGAATTACAATTTTTCTGGGCGATGCTGCCAGATTCGATTTCAAAAAGAAATATGATTTGATTTTCATAGATGGACCAAAAGCCCAGAATATGAAAATGTTCGTAAAGTTCCAAACCAATCTGGCTCCAGGTGGCGCAATAATTACAGACAACCTTTCATTCCACGGAATGGTAGAAAACCAGTCGTTGACCCACAACTACAGCACCATAAAAATGGTTCGAAAAATCGCCCGCTATGTGACTTTCCTAAAAGAAAACCCTGAATTCAATACAACTTTTTATGAAATGGGAGATGGGATTTCTGTAAGCATAAAAAATGAATCTCCTGATTTTTCAAAATATCTGGAATGTACTGATGTGGTAGATTTTAATTCTGCCGAAGTCCAAAAGGCCTGTCAGCAATTCGAATCCTATAAAGATGACGAAATTCTTCTGGCCCGCAAAATATTTGAATATGTGCAAAACGAATATCCTCACACCTCAGATATAAAACGAACTGAACTTCCTGTAAGCGCAAGCGATGTTCTTAAAATCGGCCACGGAATCTGCATGGCAAAATCACATCTTTTTGCCGCAATGCTCAGAAATTTTGGCATTCCTACAGGTTTCTGCTACCAGATATTATGTGCCTCTAAGCCGAATCACTTTTATCCACATGGCTTTAATGCTGTTTATTTCAAAAGCCTTGGACGCTGGGTTCGCCTTGATGCAAGGGGTAACAAAAAAGGGCAAAAAGCTTGCTTCAGCATTGATACAGAACATCTGGCCTATCAGCCAAACAACTTCAAAAATGAAGTAGATTTGCCAATGTATTTTACAGCTCCATTCAAGGGACTGATTGACTGCATGAGAAAATGCAATGACAAGCCAGAATTTTTCAAACATCTTAATGATTTAAGCGAAAGTATGCGGGCCTATTACCAGGTGATGTAAAAGCTTTGCTGAATGTCAGCGATTCAGTATGTGGCGCAAAATATAATTTTTCATTAAAAGTTAAATCTCGTCATCTTCATGCTCCAAGTAATATATATGATTCTTGACAATTAGCTTTTAACGCTTGATAATAAAGATGTATTTTTTTTCAAAAGGAGTCTATTAAATGAAAAAAATCGCAAAAATTATGGGCGCAGCTCTTCTTTCAGCTGCAATGCTTGCAAGTGTTTCTTGTAGCAAGAAATCTGAATCAAAAAGCGCTGCTGCTGAAACTTTGGCAAAAGTTGATGTAACTAACGAAGAAGAATTCACAAAATTCAATTCTTATGACTTTAGGGGCGACTGGATTGTTGGTGATTGGGATTGTGTGCTTGAA
>JAEDGP010000001.1 GCA_016297405.1 Treponema sp. | reverse complement strand
TGAGCCTGTCGAAGGGCTCAATGAGCGCTACACTCATTACTTTTGGGACAGCCTCGTTTTTTTAAGCTACCAGTTCTGCGGCTAAAACCATTTTCGCTTTGAAGCCGCAACGCCATTTTATTTGCTTGTAAGGTTTTTTATTCCGTCCCAGTTTTCCGGGATTCCCTTAGACAGGTATTCGTCACATCTGTCGGCAAAAACCAAAGCCGCAACGTCTGACGGCACAAGTTCGTTAGCATGTTTGAAGGCTTTTTCTGCGTCTGCGAATTTTTTTCCAAGGTATAATTCAAGGCCTTCGTGGAAAACATCTATTTCTTCAAGCTGCACACGACTCATGTCTTTTTTGAAACCCATGATGTTATAAAGTTGTACAGGCCTTTCTTTTCCTACAACGCGTACCTGGTCAAGCCGCCTTGCAGCAAGTTCGTCCTTATGTTGACTTGAAATAATTTCTTTCCATGTGGCTTCCGATGTAAGAATCCAAGAACCATATATTTTGTTTACACCTTCAAGGCGGCTTGCAAGGTTTACATCATCACCCATGATGGTGTAATTCATCTTGTTGGTAGTTCCCATATTACCGGCAACCATCTTACCAGTGTTAATACCAATTCGTGTATAAAGTTCTCTTGGAATGTCCCCGTCTATCAGATGTTTTTTATTGAATTCGGATTCTGCCATTTTCATTTTCAATGCGGAAACACAGGCATAATAGGCGTGATCCTGAAGGTCAACCGGGGCGCCAAAGAATGATACGATAGAATCTCCGATGTATTTATCAATAGTTCCATGGTAATCAAGGATTACATCGCTCATAGCCCCAAGATACTGGTTCAGAATGTTTACAAGCTGGCTTGGTGTAACCAGTTCACTGAATGATGAAAAAGACTTGATGTCAGAGAACAATGCGGTGATCTTTTTTTCTTCCCCACCAAGGCTTAACCGTTCAGGATGAGCAACAATCTGATCAACCACGTCTTTTGAAACGTATGTAGAGAAAGCCTTTCGGATAAATCCTTTTTCTTTTGCTGAAATCACATAGCGCAATGCTACACCGCTTAAGTATGACAACACAAGAAATGTCATATAGGATGAAAATGGCATGTAAGTGCTAAAGCATGGCAGAAGAAGAAATGAAAAAACAATAAGGATAAGAACGGTGATGCCATTCATAATGTTCTGAATTTTGTTGGAGAATTTGATTGTTATGAAGAGCACTGCTGTTGCGGTTATAAAACTTACCAGGTATCCAATGTACCATGGGAGAGGATAAATGAAATCTTTCTGCAAGATTGTATTTACTACATTGGCATGCGTTCCTACATTTGGATAGAGTCGAACAAATGGAGTTGCCCCCTGATCTGTAGTGCTAGAAGCTGTATTTCCGATGATGCAGAAAGAGCCTTCGTATGAGTTTTTCATGCTTGAAAAATAGTCATTGTAGTTTTCTATGCTTACGCTCAAAAGCTGGAACTGCTCATTTATGTTTTCCATAAATGCATTTGCAATTTCTGAAGATATGTCCCCTTCTTCTATCAGTTCCATTATGCGGTTTTCAATTTCAGAAAGAAAAGAATCTTGAGCATCTGAGGAAGTTGCCCGCATTCCGTATTCTGTAACTTTTTCAAAATAGAATTTTCTTGCAGAAAAGTATTTTTCGTATTCGTCTGAACTGATGCCGTTAAATACATTTCCGTCCATATCATAACCTGTGCATTTGGAAAGCAAAAAATCCTTGTTTTTTAGGATGTTGTTGTATTCTTTGCAAAGATCCTGGGCTAGTTTTGAATAAGAGAGCATGTTTCCTTCGTCATCTAGAATTTCTAGATGCTGTATATTCTGCAGTGCAATATCAATGTTGGTTTCGAAATTTTCAAGATCTTTAAGGAAAGAGATTGACTCATGTTTGAAGGATTTTCCAAAATCAGAATGAAGCCAGTTTATCAGCATTCGTCCGTTGGAATCCAATGGGATAGTAATGTCTTCAGGTTCTGTTTGTCCAGGTAAAACTGCGTTTTTCAAGACAAGACTGTTCTTGTTTCGTATTATTTCTTTGACTCCAAGCAGATTGACTAAAGGAGCAAAAACTAATTGCCCTGCGTATTTTCCGTCATGTTCGTGAAGCAATTCGATTCGACGTCTTGTACCATCCGAATCAATGACCACGTTAGTAAAACCTATTCCCTGAGCTCTGGATACAAGCTTGTTGATTACAGGCGTAAAGCCTGCTTCCAGTCCGTCGTACTGGTCCTTAGATGTAAAATCATTATTTTTCTGGATGTAGTTCTTGTCATCTTTTACAAAATCCATAAGCAGACGGTTCTGCACGTATTTCATGTCATCGTCACTTGTTTCGATGATTACGTCTCTTGTGTTTACAGTAAGCCATGTATTTCCAAAAAACTGCACTGCCTTTCCGAAATATTCGTCATTATCCCTATAAGCTTTTCCCAGAACTGTCTGTTCAAGGTTGTCATATGTCTGGAGTATGTAATCATTTAAAAGCTGGTTGGTGAACTGTTGTATTTCATTTTGTTGAAAGGCGCCGCTTTGAACGCCAGCTGAAAATTCCTGGATATCCTTTGCCGTCTGATCTTTGCTGTACTGAAATTCAGATGCAATCATTTCTTCTGCATCGGTTGGAACCCCCATCGGTGATGGAGAAATGTACTCAACATCGAATACAGCTCGTTCCGCACCCAATTCTTTCATGTGGATCAGACAGTCTGCTATAATGTCGCGGCTCCATGGCCAGGCGCCAATGTTGGCGATAGATTCATCATCAATATTCACATGAAGTATCTTTTCTGATTTTTGAGGTTCTTTTTTCAGTCCTAAAAGCAGGTCATAAAATCTGTAGTCTAATTTGTTGAATGCATTAAAATGCCCAAGTAACGCGAATGTGGCCGCGAACAAAAAGAAAACTGCAATATTGATTTTAGTAAGGATTTGCTTAGTTGTACGTTTTTTATTTTTTTCCATATCTAATTATATCACAGCTTTGTATTAATAACAAATCAACTTTTAGTTATGGATGAATCAATATTCTTTACCTGTAAGCTTTTCAAGTGCTTTTTTTGCGGCAAGCTGTTCCGCTTCTTTCTTCGATTTGCCTTTTGCGCTGTTGTATGTGATTTCTCCAAGAATCACTTCCACTTCAAAAGTCTGGTCATGGTCGGGTCCAGAAATTGATACAGTCCTGTAGACAGGTGTGGATTTGCTTTTTTTCTGATAAAGTTCCTGTAGAAGCGTCTTGTAGTCTTTGCCACCGTTTTGTTGAATTAATCTGATTTGAGGAACGATAAACGAAAGTACATATTTTTTAGCCGCCTCGAATCCCTTGTCTAAATACAACGCACCAATTATCGCTTCCATGCAGTCTGCAAGAATAGCTGGTTTTGTTCTGCCACCGCTCATTTCTTCACCTCTGCCCATAACAAGTAGTTTGTCAATTCCAAACTTTAATGCGATTGGGGCGAGTGCTTTTTCGGAAACAACAGCTGCTTTGATTTTTGCAAGATCCCCTTCCTGGCTGTCTTTCATGTCTTCAAAAAGAAAGCCTGCTGTAGCAAGGCCAAGTACGGAGTCCCCGAGGAATTCGAGACGTTCGTTGTTCAGATGCTTATGTTTTGCGTTCTCATTTGAATAGGATCTGTGGTGAAAAGCCAGATCAAGAAGCTGGAAATCTTCGAACTGGATGTGTCTATTTCTGCAGAAGTCCTGGAGATTTCTTTTTCTTTGTTGGGAAATTTCAATAATCATATTCACGAATATAATTTTAAATAAAAAAAAACACAAGTCAAAGACTTGTGTTTTTTTTGCCAGACAAAACTAATTACTGAGCAGATTTGATGTAGTTGTATACATCGCCAACTGATTCAAATTCGTTTGCCTTTTCATCAGGAATAGAAACTCCCAATTCTTCTTCAACAGCATAAACAAGTTCATAAGTGTCAAGGCTGTCTGCATCAAGATCACCACGGAATGTTGCTTCCATTGTAACTTTAGCTGGGTCAGAACCGAGCTTTTCTACGATGATCTTCTTAAGTTTTTCGAACAATTCGTCCATTTTTTAAGTCCCCTTTATTAACCGTTAGATTCAGGTGTGATTACCTGACGACCGCGGTAGAAACCGCACTTTGGGCAAACACGATGTGACTGGATAAGGTTACCGCAGTTGTTGCATTCAACAAGCTGTGGAGCTTCCAGACGCATGTTGATTGACTGGCGTCTCTTTGTAACGGCTTTAGATGTTTTGGATCTAGGTACTGCCATTTATGAAACCTCACTAAAAAAAGATATTATCTGATTTACTGTGGTTTTATAATACAACAGTTCCAATCAGGTTGTCAATAAAGTATAACAGTTTGCTGAAAATTGTCAAATTAATTTTTGATATTTTGATATTTATTTTTCAATGCCACGTTGACAATGGGTGGAACCATAGTGGAAACATCACCTCCAAACCTGGCAAGCTCCTTTATGGAGCTTGATTTTAACAACAGGTACTTTTGTTCCGTAGGTATGAACAGTGTTTCGATATCTGGATCCAATGTGTGGTTCATCAATGAAAGGTCAAATTCGTAGGAAAAATCTACGCTGTTCCTGATTCCTCTTATGAGAACTTTTGCTTCTGCCATCTTCGCATAGTTTACTATAAGTCCTGAATATGTGCTGACAGAAACGTTTGGTATGTTTTTTATCAGTTCATTCATCATGGTAAGCCTTTCTTCCTGGGAGAAAAGGCATTTTTTACCATCATTTACTGCAATGACCACGTCCAAGTGATCGAAAAGCTTTGATGCTCTTTGGATAATGTTCAGATGTCCGTTTGTTGGCGGATCGAAGGATCCTGGAAATATTGCTTTTGTCATTTGTTTTAATCTACTTTGTTTGACGAAAAGACGCAAGCAATGTATTATAGAACTATGAAAATTATAGAAAAGTCTGTTATTGCTATTGTTACTTGTTGTCTTTTGGGGGTTGCTTCCTGTGCAAGTAATCAGGTTTCCAATATCGAACAGGATGCTTCGCCTGCGGAACATGAAAAAGATGATGAATATGCAAGATCTACTTTAGATGTTCAGGTTTCTTTAGAAGAATTCCGTGCAGATAAATCAGAAATACTAAAAATTATCGATGAATTGTCCGATATTATGGCTACATATGACTATAATTCCTGGCTGAACTATATTGAGCCAGATTCCAAGAACTATTGGTCAAGTCCAGAAAACCTTTACAAGGCTTCAAAGCGACTTCCAAACAGGAATCAGAAACTTTCGACGCTCAGCGATTATTTCAGGTTTGTCTTTGTGCCTTCGCGTAAGGGACGCAAAGTCGGTGAAATCCGATATATCTCCCGTGACGTTGTAAAGGCGGTTCAGGTTCGTGAAGAGCAGGATGTGGTCTATTACCATTTTGTAAAAATTGACGGAAAATGGCTGGTGCGTATCCCTGCCCTTCAAAGTTGATTTTTTTATATGGTTGATTTATAATTTTTTTCGTCTATTTTAAGGATGATTCCCAGGAGGAAATCGAATGAAATTAAACAAAAAGGCGGTTCTTGTAGCAGGGTCTTTGTTTGTGTGCTCTATGGTTTTTGCTCAGGAACAGACAGTTCAGAGAAAAAGTTCTTCTGCAACAAAGGCAGAAAGCAGCGTTGAAGATGAATATCTTAGTGATGTTGACGGTGTTGTTATTTTAAGCCTTGCACAGTCTGATGAGTACGATAACAAGCTTGTTGCCATGCAGTTTCTTGAAAGTGCTGTAGACGGAGGCAACACTTCTCCGGAAGTAATGCAGGCTCTTAACCAGCTTGCTGGTGAAGGTATCAATACACAGGCCAGAACAAATGGACGCCTGGTAAACAATTTTCCTGATATCCGCAGAAGGGCATGTCTTCTTTTGGGTAAGGTAAAAACAGAAGAGTCCAAGAACTATCTTGTTTCTGTTGCTCTTGCTGAAAACGAACCTATGGTTATTGCAGCAGCAGTAAATTCCCTTGGTGAAATTGGTATAAACAAAAATGATGAAGTCGTAGATGCAATTTCATTCGCAAATAGAAGAAATCAGATTCTGAATCCTACCAGTTCCCTGGCATTTGAGGTTCTGGATGCATATGAAAAGCTTGCAGAAACAACTTCAAATAAAAAAATAATCATCGATTCTGTTTCAAAAATTGCAGCCGATTATCATTATGTAACTCCAGTTAGGACAAAAGCTTTCAAACTTATGAAGACTCTTTCTGATTCGCCTTCTTCAGGATCAAGTAAAAATAATGGTAGTGCTAAATAAATACGTCGAGTCAAGGCACGCTCACGCTTAAAGCCTTGACTTCGCCGTTTTGAGGGTTTTGTAATAAACCCTCAATGAAAAAAAGCTGCCCAAAGGCAGCTTTTTTTTTGAGAGATACGGGATTCGAACCCACCGCCTTCGGCTCCGGAGGCCGACGCTCTATCCAAATGAGCTAATCTCTCGTTCATAAGTTAATCTAATAACAATAAAATTTTATGTCAAGCAAAGGATAATCTAT
The DNA here is from genome assembly GCA_016297405.1 of Treponema sp. Lineage (GTDB taxonomy): Bacteria > Spirochaetota > Spirochaetia > Treponematales > Treponemataceae > Treponema_D. The sequence continues at coordinate 86,316 of JAEDGP010000001.1, read as the reverse complement.
GGAACCTATAATACTTGCTTCTTCATCTCCCCGCAGACAGGACATCTTAAAGATGCTGGATATTCCCTTTCAGGTAATTATGCCTAACGTGGATGAGACTCTAACTGCAGCGATTGAGCCGATGGACGTGCCTGAATTGCTTGCAAGAGAAAAGGTTCTTTCAGTTGTTCATTCTCTTCCTCCCCAGCAGGAGATTGCATGGGTTCTTGGTGCAGATACCATTGTAGAAAAAGATGGAAAGGTTTATGGAAAACCTCAGGATCAGATTCAGGCTGAGGAATTTCTTAGAGATTTTCAGGGATCTTCCCATAACGTTTATACAGCTGTTGTTTTATATAATGGCAGAAAGAGGACTTCCACATCAAAAGTTGCAAAAACCGTTGTTCATTTTTCGCCTATGACTGACGAAGAAATTAAATGGTACCTTGATACTGGTGAATGGCATGGTGCCGCTGGTGGATACAGAATACAAAGCCTTGCATCCTGCTTTATAACGAAGATTGAAGGTTCTCAAAGTTGTGTCGCGGGGTTGCCAATAAAAGAGCTTTATGATATTTTAAAAGAGCAAGACTATTCAATTTTGACTGGTTTTGATGATTGATCGACCTTTTGTGTCGTTCAAAAAAAAATTCCGTTCAAACCTTTGGTTTGTATCGAGTAACAGAGTACGGGGTAAGTTTTTACTTACCAGTGAAGGAGAAAATCATGGCAGTTGTAACCATGAAGAACCTGCTTGAATCAGGTGTACACTTTGGTCATCAGGTAAAACGTTGGGATCCACGTATGAAGAAGTATATCTTCGCAGAACGCAATGGTATCCACATCATCGATTTGCAGAAAACAATCGCTGCAATCAAAGACAGCTACGAAGCTGTTCGAAAAATTACTGCATCAGGCAAAACTGTTCTTTTTGTAGGTACAAAAAAACAGGCTCAGCAGGCTATCCAGAAGGAAGCTGAAAGATGCGGTATGTTCTACGTAAACAACCGCTGGCTTGGCGGTATGCTCACTAATTTTACTACAATCAAGAAGTCATTGCTTCGTCTTAAGAAAATCGAAAAGATGGAAGTTGACGGAACATTCAATAACATCACAAAGAAAGAAGTTTCTTCTCTTCAGAAGGAAAAAGCTAAGCTTGAAAAGAACCTTGGTGGTATCAAAGAAATGAAAGAGCTTCCAGGAGCAGTTTTCATCATCGATACACATAAAGAACAGATTGCAGTTGCTGAAGCACGCCGCATGGGTATTCCTATCATCGCTGTAGTAGATACAAACTGTAATCCAGAAGGTATTGACTACCCTATTCCTGGAAATGACGATGCAATTCGTGCTATTTCTTTGTTCACTTCAATCATTGCAAATGCAGTTATTGAATCTGATAACGAAAATGGTCTTAAGATTCTTGAAAACCTTGATTCTGATGAAGAAGGTATCGTTACAGATGCAACTAACAAGAATGAAGATGTAGAAATCTCTGACTATTCTAACTATCAGCCAACAGAAGCAAAGAGCGATGATGTTGAATCTGATGAAAAAGATAGCCTCGTAGACGAAGATAAACTTTATAAATAATTTTTTGGCAGGTATTCGCCTGCCCTTTCAAAGGAAAATAAAATGGATATTAAAGCATCAGACGTAAAAGCACTCCGTGACTCAACAGGTGCCGGTCTTTCTGATTGTAAGAAAGCTCTCGTAGAATCTAATGGTGACTTGGCAGCTGCTGAAAAGCTCCTTAAAGAAAAGGGACTTGCTGCTATGGCTAAACGTACCGACCGCACAGCTGCTGAAGGACGTATAGTCGTAAAGCAGGATGGAAACCGTATCGCCATGGTTGAAGTATTGTGTGAAACAGACTTCGTAGCTAATAACGAAGACTTTATCGCAGTTGCTGAAAAAGCTGCTGAAGTTACTCTTGAAAAGAAGGCTTCTGGAGTTCTTCCAGAACATGTAGCACTTATTGAAACTATTCTCGTTAAGTTCCGCGAAAACATGTCTGTTAAACGTGCTGTCTATGTTGAAGTTCCTGCTGGTTCAGTTGCTTCAACTTATGTACATCATGACAAGAAGATTGGTGCATTGGTTGTTGTAAAAGGCTCTGAAGCAGATTCTGTAAAGGAATTTGCACATGTCTGCTGTCTTCACCTTGCATCATTCAAACCTGATTATGTTTCAAAGGATCAGGTTCCACAGTCTTACATTGATGAACAGACTGAAATTTTCAAGGCTCAGATGGCAGAAGATCCAGCAATGGCTAAGAAACCAGAAAACGTTAAGGAAGGCATTCTTAAGGGAAAAATCTCTAAGCTTGTTGCTTCAAACTGTTTTATGGAACAGGGATATCTTGATAACGAAAAGATTACTGTTACACAGGCCCTTGCAGAAGCTGGAAAAGCTTGCAATGCAACATTGTCTTTTGACAATGTAATTCTTTACGTTCTTGGAAAGTAAATAAATCGATAAAAAAACGGCTTGGCATGTCCAGCCGTTTTTTTATCGTTAACAGTGGAGATTAAAAATGGCAGAATCAAGTGAAGTTAGAATGGAAAAAACAATTGCTGCATTGAAAGATTCCTTTAATGCTATACGCACAGGCCGTGCGTCTGCGGCAATTTTTGACAAAATTCGTGTTGATTATTACGGAGCAAAATCTCCACTTAATCAGGTAGCTTCAATTTCAGTTCCAGAAGCCCGCACAATCGTTATTCAGCCTTTCGACAAGACTTTTATCAGTGAAATCGAAAAGGCAATTCAGGCTTCTGACCTTGGGTTAAATCCTTCAAATGATGGAAAAGTAATTCGTATTTCAATTCCTCCTCTTACCGCTGAACGTAGAAAGGAACTTGTAAAACAGATTAAAGGAATTGCAGAAAATTCCAGAACTTCAATTCGTAACATTCGCCGTGATGGAAATGATGAGCTTAAGAAGCAGCAGAAAGCTGGAGAGCTTACAGAAGATGGATTGAAAACTGAAGAAGATAAGCTTCAGAAACTCACTGACAGTTTTATTGCAGAAATCAATAAAGTCTGTGAAGCAAAAGAAAAGGAAATAATGGAAGGTTAATGCCAAATAACAACTCTGCACTACCCGTTCATGTTGGAATCATCATGGACGGTAATGGTCGATGGGCCAAAAATCAAAATCTACCTCGTACAAATGGACATAAAGAAGGGTTAAAGGTTGCAAAAAATATTGTAAAAGCGGCCAGTGAACTTGGAATAAAGTATGTTACATTGTATACTTTTTCAACTGAAAATTGGAAAAGAGCTCAAGAAGAAGTGGGATATTTGATGGGCTTGATCAAATACCATTTACGTGCAGAGTTAGAATTCTACAAGAAGAATCATATTCGGGTTAAACACATTGGTGATTTGTCTGGATTACCAGGTGATGTTCAACAGGAGATTTTGAGCGTCGTTGAACAGACAAATGACTTTGACGGTTTAACTGTTGTTTTAGCCATTAATTATGGTGGCAGAGACGAAATTGTTCGTAGCATAAAGAAGATGCTTGCTGAAAAAACTCTTCCTGAGCTAGTGAATGAATCTTATGTTTCAAAAAAATTTGACGTAACAGAATTACCAGATGTAGATATGCTTATCAGGACGGGGGGCGAGTTTAGATTAAGCAATTTCCTTTTGTGGCATGCTGCTTATGCAGAGTTGTTTTTTACAGAAACTTTATGGCCTGACTATACTGCTGTTGAGTTTTTGGAACAAATCGAGAGTTTTCAAAAACGAACCAGACGTTTTGGTGGCGTATTGAAATAAAGGGTGGGATATAATGAATAAAGTATTACAAAGACTATTGGTTTTTTTTATTGGCATTCCAGTTGTATTGGCCATTGTGTACATCGATGTTCAAAAGCACCTGCCTTTAAATCTTCTTATAATGGCTGTTTCACTTCTTGGAGCAGATGAGCTTTATAGAATTTTCTCTTCCAAATCAGAGCTTGAGCCTAAGCCATTTGTTCTTTTTTTGACAGCCATAGTTCCAGTATCAACTTATGTATTTGTCATTACAGGCCAACCTGTATACTACACTGACTATACATTTCTGCTTTCAGCAATGCTGATTATGGGATTTGAAGTTATCTCTCGGAAGGTTTTTGAGCAGTCAATCCAAAGAATCTCAAGTTCTGTTTTTATTGTTTTTTATTGTGGCTATCTGCTTACATATCTTACAAAGCTTACTCAATTCCATAATTCTGTTTTTTTTGTTTGTTCTTTCCTGTTCACCGTTTTCATTTGTGATTCTTTTGCATGGTTTTTTGGAGTCCTTTTTGGGAAAAACAATAAGGGATTCATAAAAGTAAGTCCAAATAAAAGCCTGGCAGGATTCATTGGCGGCTACTTTGGCGCCATACTTTCTTCTTTAGTGCCGCAACTGATTCGGTCCGATATTTTTTATGGTGACCTTTGGAAAGGGTGTCTTATCGGTGTTTTGATTGCAACTTCTGGAATTATCGGGGATTTAGTTGAATCAGCATTCAAACGCTCAGCTGGATGTAAGGACAGTGGCAAAATAATTCCAGGTAGAGGTGGTGTTTTGGATTCTATCGATTCCATAGTATTCTCTGCCCCAGTATATTATTGTCTTGTGTTCTTTTTGTATCTTCCAGCTGCCTGAGGAATTTTTATGAAAAAGGTTTTGGTACTTGGATGTACAGGCTCAATTGGGACAAATACACTGAATATAATCAGGAGTATGCCGGAAGAATTCTGTATTTGTGGATTGACTGCCCATTCAAACAAAAAAAGCCTGGATTTTCTTTCCAACGAATTTAACTGTAAAGGCCTTATTGTTTCTCAGTCTAATGTAAATGACATTGCTGCTTTGATTGATGAAACAAAACCTGATGTGGTAATAAACGGAATTGCTGGTTCTGCTGGCCTTTTGCCTTCTAAAATTGTATGTGAATCTGGTGTAAATCTTGCGTTGGCCAATAAAGAAACGGTTGTTATGGCATGGGATTTGATTAAGGAAACTGCCTTCCAGCATGATTGCACGATAATACCAGTTGACTCAGAACATTCAGCAATTTTTTCTCTAATTAATCAATGTGGTAAAGAAAATGTTGATTCCATTCTGATTACCGCAAGCGGTGGTCCATTTAGAACCTACAGTCATCAAGAACTTGAAAATGTTACAGTTGAGCAGGCTTTGAATCATCCAACATGGAAGATGGGCAAAAAAATAACTGTAGATTCTGCTTCTTTGGCAAACAAAGGACTTGAGGTTATTGAGGCTTGTCGCTTGTTTGATATTCCAGCAAATAAAGTTTCTGTAGTTATACATCCTCAAAGCCTTGTTCATTCTCTTGTTAGAACTAATGACGGAATGCTTTATGCGCAGATTTCAGATCCAGATATGAAACATCCAATTATTAATGCTCTGAATTATCCAAAAAATCTTGCAAATGAACTTTCCAAATTCGATTTGTTTGATTTGAACATGACTTTCTTTAAACCAAGAATTAAGGAATTCCCAATGCTTGGTTATGCATTTGAGGCAGCAAAAGCGGGAAAGTCTTATACGATTGCATATAATGCGGCAAATGAAATAGCTGTAAATGCCTTTTTGGAACAAAAAATAAGTTTTACTGCTATTTCAAGGGTTGTTCGTGCAGTTTTGGATAAGGATTGGTCTGTTGTTCCTTCTACGTATGATGAAGTTTTTGAACAGGACAAAAAATCTCGTGCATACGCGAGGGAACAACTCATATGAGAATTCTCATTGGTTTGTTTTGCCTTTTTTTTCTTATTATTTTTCACGAATTTGGGCATTTCATTGCTGCAAAGATATTTAAAGTAAAGGTAGAAACCTTTTCCCTTGGTTTTGGACCTGTTCTTTTTCATAAGGATATAAAAGGAACCGATTTTCGTCTTTCACTTATTCCACTTGGAGGTTACTGTGGTATGAAAGGCGAAAAAGATTTTTCAGACGCTTTGAATAATGGTTATTCAACAATTGTTGCAGAACCGGATTCGCTGTATGGTATTCATCCATTGAAACGGCTTTTGATAGCTTTTGCTGGTCCGTTCTTCAATTTCTTGTTGTGCGTAGTTGGTTTTACTTTGGTCGCTTTAACAGGCTTTCGTTACTATACCCTGTCGAATCAAATTGTAATTCCCGAAGATGATATTAGAAGTACGGCAAAGGAAGCTGGTTTGCTTTCAGGTGATAGAATCATAAGTGTTGATGGGAAGCCGACTTCTGATTTTTCAGAACTCATTGAAGAAATTTCAATAAGACCTGAAACAACCTGTGAGTTCAGCATTGAACGTGATGGAAATGTCCTTTTTATTCCTGTCTACATTTATGCCGATGAGGAAACCGGAAGCGGTAAAATCGGAGTTCGTGCATTCTCTGATGAATTAATCGAAAAAGAAACGGAAACGTATTCTTTTGGACCAGCAGTTGTACAAGGTTTTTCTCAGACTTTTAAATTCATACGATTGACATTTGTTGGTCTGAAGCAGCTTGTGAAAGGAGGGGATTTTGAAAAGTCTGTTGCAGGTCCTGCGAGAGTTGTTGATATGGTAGGAACTGGAGTTTCAACTGGCTTTAGCGAAAATTTCAGCTCTGGATTTGTAACTTTGTGCAGCCTTGTATCTTTAATCAGTATATCGTTATGCATCATGAATTTGCTTCCTGTTCCAATTTTGGATGGAGGCCTGATTTTGTTTGCATTTATTGAATTCATAGCTAGAAAAAAACTGAACCCTAAATTCCTTTACTATGTACAGTTTATTGGCCTTGCCTTTATTCTGTTCATGTTTGTATTGGGATTGATGGGAGACATAAAATATTTTTTAAAAAAATACTAAGAGGTAATTTATGAAAAAAATTATAGCCGCTTTTATTTCCTCAATATTTATTATCTCTGCAATTTTTGCACAAACAACGGTTTCTTCACAAGGACACAATGAAGATGTTACCTATATTGCTCCTTGTAACAATGAAAACCAGGAAGATCCATTCTTTTGGACAGGTGGAAAGGACGGTTTTCTAATTAAATGGAACATAAATAATGATCAGGGATATCATTATCAAGTTTCTGACTATGAAATAAAAATGGTTGCGGTTGCTCCAAACAACCGTGATATTGCTGTTTACGAGTCTGATGGTGGTGCTGTAAACCGTTTGAGTGTTTGGGATTGGACAACCTGTACGAGAAAATATGTTAAAAGGTTCAGGGATTCTATAACATCCCTTTCGTTTTCCGCAAAAGGTACATATATAATCTGTGGTACAGCTTCAGTGGATGGAACAGTTTTCATAAAAACTTTGGGAGGGCAAGTAGTTGATTTGATAAGGACTCCAACCGGAATCGTTTCATATGCCCTTACAAGCGATACAGAAAAGAATGCTGCAATGTATTCCCCTTCTGGAAATCTTTCCTACTATGATATTTCTGCAGGTGGAAAGCTTAAGGCAAAGATTGGAGTTACTCAGGGGCTTCATCAGTCGGTTTTGATTGGCAACATGACTATGCTTGCAGGAATAAACGAAAATGTGATTTATATCCATGCAGCAACAAACGGAAAATTAATTTCAAAGGTTGCTGCAACAAATCCAATGATTTTGTCAAGCAAGAATGACGACAACCTGTATTATCTGGAAGACAATAATCTTGGTACATACACACTTAAAGTCATCGAAAAAATCGATAACAAAACTGTTTCTCAGCCAAAAGTTCTGAAAACATTCAAAGGGCCTAGAGGAAAAACTGCTATTACAACTGGCAAAAAACTTGGTTACAGGATTATTCTTGGAGGAAAAGACGGGGCAATCTATATAAACAACATTGACATGTCAGAAACTCCAATTATTTTGAATTCCTTTTCTCAGAACAATTACGACATGATTTTGGATATGGCTCCATACAATTCAGATTTCTATTTCCTTACAGCTTCAAAACTGTATCAGTCGTCCTATGATTCTGGCCGTGTGAATGGACTTGGTGCAAATCCTGGAGGAAACAGGATTATCCCTTACAATGACAACGTTATCCTTTGGACAAAAGACTCAAAAGAAAATATCATTCTTTTCGACTATAAAAACCAGAAGAACGAAGTTCTGTATGCACCAAAATCATCAGTTCAAATGGTAAGGATTTTTGAAGATAAAATGGTAATCATTGAAAGCAATTCCTTGGTGAACATTTATGATTTCCCTTCCAAGACGTTGGAAAATGTATACACAGGAGCTGGTATTCAGGATGCTGTAATATGTTCTGACGGAAAGCTTTATGTAGCAAAATCCTATGCAACAGAACCGCGCTCTCCTCTGATTTGTGTCGACCCTGTAACAAAAGAAACGGTGCCCATGAAGGTTTCAGGCAATGTTGCTTTTGGATTAAGTACAAAAGACAAGGATATATATCTGGTTTGCGTTCAGTCTGATCGTTCTTCAAAGAAGACTGTGGTGGAAAAATACAACACTTCCACGAACATCACAACGCCAATTCTTCGAATCTCTGAAGAAGATTCAAATGCGTTTACATATCTGGAATATCCTGTGCTTTATACCAATATCGGTAAGGAGAATATCCGTTCATGCAACTTGCTTAAGAAAAAGAATTTTTCTTTCAATCGTGGCGCTTCTATACCATTTAAGATTGCGCAGAACGGCAATCGGGTAGTTATTTTGAACAAAGATGGAAGCATTTCATGGTATAATGCAACAATGTCCCAGATTGTTGCCAATTGGTACTTGACAACTGAAGGCGACTGGTACGAAATTTAATTTGATAAAGCCGATAACTTTGCTAACATTTGATTCATTAGTAATGCGCGAAAATTAAAAAGTTTTGTTTTCGCGCATTACTTTTATTTAGGGTTTATTACAAACCCTAAAAACGGCGAAGTCAAGGCTTTAAGCGTTAGCGTGCCTTGACTCGACGTATTTTTTGTAAACACGGATATATTCTTCTGCGGATTTTTGCCATGAAAAATCTTTTTTCATGCCGTTAGTCTGCATCATTTCAATTTTTGAACGGTCGCTGTGATACAGATTGACAGCCTCCTTGACTGTGTTGAAAACTGCTTCAGGACTGATTTGATCAATAAAGAATCCTGAAGGACAGCTTGAATCAAAACCTTCTACAGTATCCATAAGTCCGCCTGTTTTTCTTACAATCGGAATTGTGCCGTAAACTTGGGAATAAATCTGATTGAGTCCACAAGGTTCATAATGGGAAGGCATTAGAAAGAAGTCTGATCCTGCTTCAATCAGGTGACTTAAAGCTTCGTCATATCCTATATAGGATTTGAAATTTACAAGTTTACGTTCCAGCTCATGGATTTCATTTTCGCACCATGTCTCTCCTGCTCCTAAAACAATAAACTGCACATTTAATTGAGTACATATATTCCATGCGCATCCGTACATTGGTGCAAAAACTTCATCGATTCCCTTTTGGGAAACAAGTCTTGATGTCATTGCTATGATTGGAATTTCATTTTTTTCTTCAAGTCCAAAACGTTTTTGAAGTTCTTTTTTGCAAAGCGCTTTTCCTTCCATGTTGCCATAGGAAAAATGGAACGGAATATACGGGTCTTTCAATGAGGACCATTCTTCCATGTCAATTCCGTTAATGATTCCAGTAAGGCATGAACTTCTTACACGTAGTAGACCATCCAATGTGCAGCCCCCCTGCTCGCTTTGGATTTCCTTTGCATATGTGGGTGAAACAGTTGTTATTTGGTCTGCACAGGTGATTCCAGCTTTCAAAAAATTTATACCGCCCATGTGGGAAAAACCTGCAAGTGTAAGAAGATAAATTGGTAATCCTAGGAAACAAAACAAATCTTGAGGAAATGTGCCTTGATATCCAAGGTTATGAATGGTTAGAATGCCTTTGGTCTTAGAAAACACAGAAGTGTTGAAAAAATGCTTTAACAAAACCAATGCAAAACTACTGCTCCAATCATGACAGTGCAAAACATCTGGAATCCAGTTCGTCTTAAGACAATAAGCAAATGCTGCGCGGCAAAAAAAACTGAACCTGATTGGATTATCATTATAGGCTGAAGAAGGAGTGCTTCCATAAATTCCTTGACGGCCAAAGTATGGTTCATAATCAAGAAACGCAACCTTAACCTGAGATTTTCCAAGAGAGGAACTGTATATGTCCACACTCACCTCTTCGTTTCCGTTAAAAACTCTAAGTCCCGATAGTTCTTTTGTGAGTTTGTTCCGGTCGATGTTATAGTAACGCGGCATAAATACAATAGTCTGGTGAGAAGCTGAAAGTTTTTGGGAAAGCGCAGAAACGGCATCGGCAAGTCCACCTGTTTTAGCAAAAGGCGTAGCTTCTGCGCTAATCATCATTATTTTCATCTATCTTGAGTGTACGGCGTCGTAGAAAGCCTGTCTTGAATTCAAGATTGACTGTTCTGAAACACAGTAGGAAATTCGGAACCAGCCTTTTCCCCCAAAACCTGAACCAGGGGCACAAAGAATGTTGTATTTCTTCAAATGAGTTGTAAACGCCATGTCATCATCATTCCATCCTTGTGGAACTTTTACAAAAAGATAGAAAGCTCCTTCTGGCTTTGCGTATTCCAAACCTGCATAGTCCATGATTTCCATAATCTCTTTGCAGCGTTTTTCATAAAGTGAGTAATCGCACTTGGAATTCCAGCTTTTTGCTATGACTTTCTGGAAAAAACCAGGTGCATTTACAAACCCTAGAATGCGTGTGGAAAAAATTGCTGCGTTAACAACAAGTTTTGCTTCTTTGCATGCAGGATTTACGGCAATGTAACCAAGTCGTTCTCCAGGAACACTAAGGTTTTTTGCAAAAGATGTTACGATCACCGCATTTTCATATTTTGGGAATACAGCAGCAACCTTTGCGTTGTTGTATGTGATAGCTCTGTAAGGTTCATCGCAAATGATGTAAGGAAGACGACCAGTGTTTTTCCCATGTTCATATAGAACTTCTGTGAGTCTTTCAATTTCATTATCGCTGTAGATGCGGCCTGTAGGATTATTAGGTGAATTAATAATGATGGCAGCGGTCTTTGTACCTAGGCTTGATTTTACAGCTTCTACGTCAATGGAAAAGTCTTTGTTTGTTTTTACGCGAACAACTTTTCCACCATGGTTGTGAATATAATGATCATATTCGGTAAAATATGGGCATAGAACAATAACTTCATCATCTGTATCAATCAAAGATTTCAGAATTGAGTTCAAAGCTCCTGCTGCACCAACCGACATGACGATATTTTCATACGGAACGTCCATTCCCTGTTCTAAAGATGTTTTTTCTGCCATCGCTTTACGGCATTCAATATAACCTGCGTTTGGCATATAACCATGACACATGTGGGAAGTGTCTTGGGCAACTTCCTTTATTGCATCAATGACCTGGTTTGGCGGATCCAGATCTGGATTTCCAATACTAAAATCATATACCTTGTCTGCACCGTATTTTTCCTTGAGCAAGGCACCCTCTTCAAACATTTTTCTAATTACGCCAGCCATTGGATTTTCCAAAAGGCTCTTCAAATTCTGTGAAATCATAAAGACATTATATCACAAAAAGCAGTTATTGTGTTTTTCTTACACTAATTTATGAAAAGCTGTATCCAAATTGAATTTTAAATGTTTATTAGGTATAATATTATATAAGACAATTGATATGTTTTGTTCAGGAGTTGTTATGAAAAAAATCCTTTCTTTTATTATTTTTACTATAAGCTCAAGCCTTTTTGCACTCCCTTTCAACAAGAATCTTCCGGAAAAGGACTTGAAAAAGTTAGAGGAAGGAGAAGTTGTTATCAGAAGTATCGATAAATATAATAACATGAGCATTGAAAGTGATAATTCTGGAGTTATAAAACTGAGGGAAAAGGTCAGGAAACTTGGTCCGAATTATCTTGCAGAGGTTATTCAGATAAAGCCATACAAAGGAAATGAAGATTTGCCAGAAAAGCTTTACAAAGCACTTTCAAATATTCCAGATTACAAAGGAATTCCTTATTGGTCAGAAAGACATCAGACTTATTTTGATCTTTATGACGAAGCAGAAATCATTCAGAGAATTGGCGAGGGTACCAGTGTAGAAAAGATTCTTGCAAAACTTAATATGGAACCTTTTGGCGAAATCTATGCCCCAATTGTTATTGAAAAAAACAGTGACTACATTCTTTATGTTTCTACCAATAACAATGGAATGAAATTTAAGGGCGTTACATGTGTTAAAAAAGGAAACATGCAGTCTGACATCATTCTTTTTAGGGATGGAGATAACTGGGTCCTTTACGGTGTGGGTGGTGTAAATGCAATTAAAGTATGGTTTCTTCAGGACAGAATAGAAACTTCTTTTATTGGACGCATAAAAAGTTTCTGTAATTTCTTTTTCACAAAGTTTTAAACGGGGGGGATATGTTTACTGATGTCATAATTCTTGCAGGTGGGTTTGGGGAAAGACTTTGGCCTGCCAGCCGACCAGATTTTCCAAAACAGTTTCTTTCAATTAATGACGGGATTTCCTTTCTTCAGAATGCGTTGATTCGTTCTTTGGCAATGAAGCCTCAGGGAAAAATCATAATAGCCACAAGGAAAGGCCTTGAACACCAGATTTCTGTTCAGTGTAAAGATTTGGCGCAAAAACTTGGTGGTGAACAAGAGACTAAAATTCTGAAGGACGTGCTGATTGTTGCTGAGCCTGTTCCAAAACATACTACTGCACCAATAATCCTTTGCTGTCATTTGCTGAATAAGATTGCTTGTGGTGTAAAGCACAGCGTAATGGTTTTGACAAGCGATCATATCATCACTCCAGTAGAGAATTTTGTTAATGATGCAAAAAAGGCCTTTGACTGTGCCAGCAAAAACCATTTTGTAACATTTGGCATCAGACCAACAGAACCTTCCACAGGATATGGCTACATTCAAACAGGAATTGCTGATGATGACGAAAGAACTGTTTTGAAAATCAATTCCTTTAAGGAAAAGCCTGATGCAAAAACCGCACAAAAATATATTGAAAGCGGAAATTGCTGGTGGAACAGCGGAATGTTTGCTTTTGATTGCAATTTCTTTATTGATGAATTATCTAAATGTACACCAGAAGTTGCTGCTGCATTCAAAAATGTTCCTTCTCTTAAAGAACCTGAAATTTCAAAGCTCAACGATATCCATTTCATTTCAAAATGGGATGCTATGGTCCAGTCTTATGAAGCAACTCCAGCTATTGCCATAGATATTTCTGTTGCTGAAAAAACCAGTGAAGCCTGGACAGTGCTTGCTTCCTTTTCCTGGGATGATGTTGGAAGTTGGGATAGTTTTGAAAAACACAGTTGTGGCGAAGGAAAGTGCGTAAACATTTCGGCTAACAATAATTTTGTTTATTCTGATATTCCTGTGGCGATTTGCGGATTGGATGACATCACTGTTGTAATCAAAAACGGAAAGGCTTTGATTATGAAAAAAGGAAAAAGTGCTCTTGTTCGTGAAGTCGTAAAAAAGATTGAAGATTAAGTAATATGATTTGGGTGGTTGGGAAAAATGGCATGCTTGGTTCTCAAGTATGCCAGACTTTAACTGAAAAAAAAATTCCATTTGTGGCAACAGGACACGAAGTTGATATTTGTGATTATTCTGCAATTGAAAACTTCGTTTTATCTTTTAAAACCAACAATTATCTGATTTCTCATAAATCTGGAAAATGCAATGACGGAAAGATTACCTGGATCATTAATTGTGCGGGATTTACGGATGTTGAAAAAAGTGAAAGTAATGAGGGATTTGAAGAGGCTTGCAAGATAAATGAAAAAGGTGCGCTGAACATTGCCCGATTAAGCAGAAGCAACAACATAAAGCTTATTCATATTTCCAGCGATTTTGTTTTCGACGGAAAATCTTTAGTTGCCTACACAGAAAAAAGCGAAAAAAATCCACAGACAAAATATGGACTTTCCAAGAGTCTTGGTGAGGATGCTGTTACTTTTTCCTGCAATCAATATTATATAATCAGGACATCCTGGCTTTACGGCTATAACAAATCCAATTTTGTTTACAAAATCTTTGAAGGCCTGAAAACCCAATCAAAGCTTTTTGTTGTAGATGACCAGATTGGCTGCCCTACTTTTGCAAAGGATCTATCTTGTGTAATTTTGGAATTCATAGAAAAAAACGAAAATGCCAGGGAACTTGTCGGAAAACATAGCGCACCTTCTTACGGAGTCTACAATTTTTGCAATAAAGGAAGCACATCCAGATTTGATTTTGCGTGCGCAATAAAAAAGATTTTACTGAAGACAAAAAAAATTGATGATAATTGCGAACTGATGAGTCGTAAAACATCGGAAGATGAAACTAAAAGGCCTTTAAACAGCGTCCTTGATACAAGAAAAATTGAAATGGAACTTGGGATCAAGATTCCAGACTGGAAAAAAAGCCTGGAATCCTTCATAAAATCAAAGAATTTCTAATCATTCAACGCGTCATACTGTATTGTACGACGCATTATTTCAGAATTGACTGTATCTACTCCGTATTTTTCGATCATTGTAGGTTCATCTGAATAAAGTGAGCGGCCAAGAGCTGCACCATGATTTTCCAATTGATAACCCATTGCTTCAAGAATTGTCGGCATTATGTCAAAAGAGCAGAATTTTCGGTTTTTCTGCTTCTGCCTATCAAGCTGCACTGCAGGATTGATGATTACGTTCATGAATCGCCTTCTTGATTCAACTTCACCAGCACTTAATGATGACAAATCGTGCATGAAATTGTTTTTAGGAGCAGCAAGATAATTATGGTCGCCTACAATTACAATCTGTGTATTATCATACCATTTTTGTTCTTTTGCCCATTCAATGAAATTCTTCAAAAGATTGTCTGCACATGACAAAACATTTAGCATCTGTTCATCATAAAGATTTTTGCAGCTGGAGCACTTAAAGCCATGTGGAAAATGAGTATCAACAGTCAGCATAGTAAAAAGGAACGGCTTATCTTCTGAGGAAAGTTCATTCAATTCATCTTTAGCAATTTCATAAAGTTTCTGATCTTCAAATCCCCAGAAAACCTGATAATCAGGATCAATTTTTCCGTTTTCTTTATACCATTTTATATCATGAGTAACATATCCGTGACTTTCCATTACAGTATCACGGTTTTCAAACTGCTTTTCAGACCCAATAGAAAAAACTGCGTTGTAACCGTCATTTACAAGCACGTCAGAGAGGAATGTTGCTTTTGGAAGGCACACAAGTTTTCCCTCTTTTTTTACGAAAGGATTGTAATATGGAAGACCTGAGGTTTTTGAAAGAAGACCACCAACAGTCCAGCAAGTGCCTTCAATGTTGTAGCCTCCGCCAATAGCTTGAGATTCGCTGAAGTTTATGTTGTCTTTCGCAAGGGAAGTCAGGTATGGCATAGGATTAATAGGAAGAACACCCCCTTCATTTTCAGCCTGGTAAGAAGATTCCATTGATTCCATGAAAATAAGAATCAGATTCCTTTTGTTTTCAGGGGATTTTACGGTTGGCTCAATATAATTCTCTTTATAGAAAGCTGAATCCACTGGATCTTTATGGATTTCGTACCAGATTTTAGGGTAATTCCATGCCTTAAGATAGCAGATGCAGCAAATCAGACTTATGGCACAGTACAAAATGTTAACGTTCAAAAGAACTTTTGAAGAAAGCCAGTTAAGTCTCTTTCTTAGTACAAATAAAGCAAGCCTGTATACAATGAAAGATACAATTGCAGGGATAACAAACCCAAATAAAATGGAAAGAGCGGTTCCTGAATCATGACCTGAAGTGTCGCTGCTCATTACAAAATAAACGGTATAGCAGTTGTCCATGGGATAGTTTCTTCTTGCCCAATAGACAGCAAAAAAAATCGCTGTTGCAATAAGAAAAAGCAAGTCGGATATGACTTCAAGAATGATTCGTTTTTTTTGTGTCAAAATTATTACCCCTTGATAATAGGAAAAGCCCCTACCATGTCTTTTTAAATTAACATAACAGGGGCTTTTTTACAACGAAATAATGCTTGATTAGCAGATTCCGTTTGATTTCATGAATTCTTCAAGCTTTACGCAGAAGGCTTTCATTTCACATGGCTGAATGTCGCCTATGTTTGCAATGCGGAATGTATTGATGTTGCCAAGTTTTCCAGGATAAATCGTAAACTGATGCTGTTTTGCAAAATCATGAAGAGCTTCAAAGCTGTACTTTGGAGATTCTGGTTCAAGAATTGCAGTAATCAGGTGACTCTGATTTTCTTCTTTAACTAGCATCTTAAGGCCAAGCTTTTTAACAGTTTCAACAAGTACTTTCCAGCAGTCAGTGTAACGCTTTGCACGCTCTTCTACTGTTTCTACCTGAGTTTCAATGATTGCCTGGCGCAATGCATAGAAAGTCTGAACTGGTGGAGTAAAGCGAGTCTGGTGAGTCTTCTGGAAATACTGATACTGATCCCAAAGGTTCAGATAGTAGTTGCGGATTGGAATATTTTTTGTAGCTTCTAGAGCTTTTTTGTTACAGATAACAAAACCAACACCAGCCATTCCCTGAATGTTCTTGTTTGAAGTTGAAGCAATGAAATCAACGCCAATGTCTTTCATGTCCATTGGAATGCCGGCATAAGCAGAAACAGCATCAAAAATTGTTACCATTCCATATTTTTTTGCCATCTGACAGATTTCCTTGATTGGATTCAAAAGACCTGTTGTTGTTTCGTGATAAACACCTGCAAGATGTGTATATTTTTTTGTTGCAAGAACTTCTTCAAGTTTTTCAAGATCAAGAGGTTCATAAGTTGAACTTTCAAAAACATCGTAGTTCAATTTATGAACGCCAGCAATCTTTGCGATGCGGTTACCGTAAGAACCGTTGTCAATTACTAAAAGCTTTCCGTCTTCAGGAACTACAGAACAAACCATTGCTTCGTCTGCACCAGTTCCAGAGCAGCCGAACATAACTGTTGTGTATTCTTCTGGATCTGCAACGATTTTTGTAAGCTCTGTTGCGCACCATTCCATCAAATCGCCAAACTCGTATTCACGAGGACAGATGTCTGACTGAACCTGTGCGTACTTCACACTGTCAGTTGTTGTGGCAGGACCTGGATTAAGCAGAACTTCACGGCGAATGGAATGAATTTCTTCATTTTCTTTAATCCGTGGATAAATCTGGGTTAAAGCGCGGTCAAGCATTGATTCGTCGTCAATTTCTGTCCATGCATAATATTCAATTTTGTGAACAAAAACAGATTCGCCGCTAAGACTAACCTGTTTAAGAGCTGTTTCATAGTCAAGTTTGATAAGGTCTGGACTAGACTTGTAATATGCCATCATCTTATCAAGACAAGATTTTGAAATCTTTGTGATACCCACAAGTTCCCCTGCAGGTTCGCCGATTACTTCCTTGTTTTTAGAAACATCAATGAGAGCACCGTCAGCGTTTGTCTTAAGATAAACTTCGTCATGGCTGTTTGATTTTCCGCTTGCAAGGATTACGTTGGAGCGACTTTCATTCTGTAGAACTTTTAGGCCAACCGCATCGTAAATCAAATCGCTTTCAAGAAGAATAAAATCACCTTTGATATAAGGAACACAAACTTCCAGAGTTCCCATGCTGCTTGTATTTGCATAATTATCGTTTCGTGCAGTTTTGATTACATGATATTTTTTTGCAAGTTCATCGTAATATTCAGAACAATGGCCTGTACCGATAATGATTTCTTCAATTCCAGCTTCAATAAGCTTTTTTACTGAGCGTTCAACCATTGCAATGCCGTCGATTTCAATGAAACCTTTTGGCATAAGCTTTGTGCGGTCTCCAAAACGGCTGCCAAGTCCGCCTGCAACAATTACTGCCTGTTTTATCATACTGTACCTCTATAATTAAAATAGAAAAAGGAAGGAAAGCCTTACGCCCTGCCCCTTTTAGCGGGTTCGAAAAACAAGTTTTGCTTAACAAATCCCGCAACGCCTGCTATTTCAAAAATTCCATCAAAGCTTCTTTGTTCTGCACAGGTGTAGACTTAGGCCTTCCTAAATCTTTTCTTGCACCTTTAGTAACAAGAACTTCAACAAATGTAAGTTTAGACTTTGTTTCGTCATCATGCAATACAGCATCAAGCTCTTCTGGAGTTTCAACCTTTACAACATTTTCGTAACCACAACCGGCAGCAATAGCACACAAATCAATCTGACGTCCTACAGTTGGCTGACCACCTACAGAATCGTGGGCACCGTTGTTCATTACAAAATGAACCATGTTTGATGGATTTCTTGTTCCGATTGTAGCCATACCACCCATCTGCATGATAGAAGCACCATCACCGTCAATACAATAAACCTGGCGGTCAGCTTTGT
The DNA here is from genome assembly GCA_016297405.1 of Treponema sp. GTDB lineage: Bacteria > Spirochaetota > Spirochaetia > Treponematales > Treponemataceae > Treponema_D. The sequence goes on along the minus strand of JAEDGP010000001.1, from coordinate 67,963 downwards.
TCATTGCAATGGCAAGAGCAATCTGGGAACAGTGACCCATTCCGCCAACAGTAAGGAAGTCCCTGTCATGAGCCTGATTGTGCTTGTCGCGAAGTTCATAAAGTTCCCGGCTTGCCATACCAGTTGTAGAAACAAATGCAGTCTTATCATCTGCGCTGAGCATGATTTTTTCAATTGCTTCTTCACGGCTCATTTTGCCTTCAACAGGAATATTGTTCACAAGCTTGTATTCGTCAAAAGTATTTTTACGGATAACAAAAGCATACTGAGCATTGTTTTCTTTAATGTATTTGTAAGCCTTTTCAAACTGACCAGGAAGCTCAGCTTCATTTTCAGAAAGCACTTCGTAAGGAATCTTCATTGCATCAAGAAGATCGCATGTTACTTTACCCTGTTTTACGTGCTGAGGTTCATCATGAACACCAGGCTCTCCCCTCCAGCCGATTACGATGAGCATAGGAATTGAATAAACATCACGGTCTGCAAGAGAAAGCATAGGATTTACCATGTTTCCTTCACCAGAATTCTGCATGTAAATCATAGGAATCTTTCCAGTTGCCATGTGATAACCACATGCAAGAGCAGTTGCGCTTCCTTCGTTTGCAGAAATAATGTGTTTTTCAGAAGGTGCGTTATCTGTAACGTAAGCACAGAAATTTTTCAAAAGCGAATCAGGAACACCAGCAAAAAAGTCGGTTCCATTTTTAATCAACAAATCGTAAAAATATGAAGGTCTGATCATAATATCTCCCTATTTAGTTCCTGGAATCAGTTCGAGAATCTGCTTGATTGGCATACAGTCGTCATTTACTTCAAGGCTTCGTTCAGCAGCAAGAATCTTTTCAGCAACACGCTGCATGGCAGGATAACTTGCGCGGAGCATATGGTTTGCATAGATGATGATGTTTGCGCCCCATGCAGCAAGTTCGTCTTCTGTAAACTGATTGTATGTAGTTGGAACAAGAACAATTGGAATGCCAGAATATTCCTTGCGGAATCTTTCACAGAATTCCTTGATATCCATACCGCTCTTGTCTTTTGAGTGAATCATTACACCGTCGGCACCTGCGCGAACAGCTGCAAAAGCCTTGTTCAAAGCTTCATCAACAGAATAACCGGCAATGATTTCTTCAATGCGTGCAATAATCATAAAGTCTTTAGTAACCTGAGCTTTTTTACCGGCAGCAATCTTTTCACAGAATTCTTCTTCAGTTGCAAGAACCTGCTTAGCTTCAGTTCCAAACAAAGAATTCTTTTTAAGACCTTTTTTGTCCTCAATGATTACAGCAGAAACACCGTTTCTTTCAAGAGTACGAACTGTAAATACAAAATGTTCAGGAATATCACCTGTGTCGCCATCGTAAATGATAGGCTTTGTAGTACATTCAAGAATGTCTGTAAGACTTTGCATACGTGTTGTAAGGTCAACAGCTTCAATATCAGGCTTACCTTTGGAAGTAGAGTCTGTCAAAGAAGAAGACCACATACCGTCAAACTGGTGAATACCGTCTTCTTTTTGAATCTGAGTATTTTCAACAATAAGACCGCTCAAACCAGAATGAGCTTCCATGATGCGAACAACTTTCTTTGCAGAAATCAAACGGCGCAAAGTAGCCCGGCGAACGTCAGGAGTAGTTCCAATAGAAGAAGCATTTTCAGCAAGAGCAGTAGAATTGATTCCTTTTGTATAAGGAATTTCAATAACTTCACCACCCCATTCCTTCATAACGTCATAAACTTCGTCGCGGATTTTAGAAAGATAATTTGTTTTCCAGTCATCACCATGAATGATAAAATCAGGCTTAAGTCTTTTAAGGTTTGGCACATAACTCCAGTCTTCCTGAGGAACAACTTCACTTACTCCCTTAAGATTTTCAACAACATTCTTACGCTGTTCATAAGTAAGATAAGGAAGACGCTTGTGATTTACGATAGCCTTGTCGGTCAAAAGACCTACGATTACGTCTCCGTGTTTTGCCCCTTCATTGATGATGTTGATGATTCCCGGGTGAATAATATCACCAGTAAGACCTAAATAAACTTTCTTTGCCATTTTTTGTTCAATTCCTCTAATTAAAAATGATGTGATGACTTTGTTTTACATCTTTCTGTTGATTTTGTCTATATTTTTTGTTCAAAAAGTGTAGTATTGAACAAAAAAATGAACAAAATATGGCTATTCTGGTAAAATTTGTTCAAATAAAATTAAACTATTAAAAAAAATGAACAAGTACAAAAATAAAAAAATGTTATGGACAAGAAATTATTTAATATTTTAAATGATTGATATATAATTTAATGCTATGAATTTTGGTTCAATACTGTATTCAATTATTATTCAGCCAATCGAAGTAATTATTGAAGGTTTATTCTGCTTCTATTCAGATAATTTTGATTTCATTGGTATGGCAGGTTGTATTTTGTTTGTGAGCCTGGCAGTCAATTTTCTTGCGTTGCCTCTTTATAACATTGCAGATAAGCTTCAGGAAAGAGAGCGGGAAACCCAAAAAAAGCTTTCCCCATGGGTCACCCACATAAAGAAAAACTTTAAAGGCGATGAAAAATTCATGATGATTCAGGAATTTTATCGTCAGAACGGATATCATCCCCTTTATGCTCTTCGTTCAAGTCTTTCGATTCTTATTGAAATTCCTTTTTTTATTGCTGCCTATAATTTTTTGTCCCACTGCTCCACACTTCATGGAACTGCTTTCTGGTTCATAAAAGATTTAGGAAATCCGGATCATCTTTTTTCCATAGCAATCGGAAACTTTTCTTTCAAAGTAAACGTCCTTCCGATTTTGATGACCCTGATTAATTTTATTTCAGGTGCCATTTATTTGAAAGGAACTTCATTCAGGGAAAAGCTGCAGCTTTACTTTCTGGCATTGATTTTCCTTGTGCTTTTGTATGATTCTCCAAGCGGACTTGTTCTTTATTGGATTTTGAATAACATTTTTTCCCTATTGAAAAACGTGTTCATAAAATATGTTCCAAACTGCAGGAAAGTTGTCTATTCAATCATACTAACGATTTTCTTTGCTTCCGGAATAGGATTTTTGGCTTTGGATCGTCATCATACCATGATCAAAGCCAGTGTCATTTTTACATTGGTGATTGTAGCTGCAATTCCTCTGTGGCTTGTTCTTTTCAAAAAGCATTTTGAAAAGAACAAGGATTCGAAATCAAATTCCATTTCGCTTCTGGTATTTTCAACATTGGGATTTGCCCTGCTTTCTGGTTTTTCCCTTCCTTGCGGAACAATCAGTTCAAGTCCTTTGGAATTCAGTTATGTCGGCAATACTGCTTCGCCTGTAAATTATATTTACAACAACATTTTCTTTTATCTGGGGGTCTTCGTTTTCTGGCCAATTTGTATCTACAAGATTTCCGGTGAAAAAATTCGTCGTGTAATGCCTGCCTTGTTCAGCATCCTTTTTCTTATGGCGTTGCTGAATGCATATGTCTTCAATAGCAACTATGGAAATTTTTCCAACAGTTTTAAGCTTGAAAACAGCCTTGAGCTGATGAAATTTTCTTTTAATCTTACGGTTCTACCTATTCTTGTTTTTGGTTTGCTAATCATTTTATTCCTGGTGATCAGAAAATTCGATTTAGTTAAATATTACGGATTTTTCATTCTTGTGCTCTGTATTTCTGAAGTTGCGTTTGGAATCACAAAATTTGGTGTGATCTACGATGAATTCACCAGATACTCGAAGACCAGAAATGAAAACATGGTTTTGATGGATGAAGGAATTGAAGAGATAGATCCAATCTATCATCTTTCGAAGGATAAAAAGAATGTTGTAGTTCTCTTCATGGATCGTGCTATGTCTCCGTATTTGCCATACATTATTCAAGAATTTCCTCAGATGGAAGACGATCTATGTGGGTTCACTTACTACCCTAACACAGTTTCTTATTCCGGAAATACAACAAAAGCAATCGATTCTTTGCTTGCAGGCTATGAATATACTCCAGAGGAATTGAACAAACGAAAGGATATTTCACTTAGGGAAAAACATAACGAAGCCCTTCTTGTAATGCCTCGAATTTTTCACGATGCAGGTTTTAAAGTCACTATAACAGATCCTCCGTTGCCAAACTATTCATGGAAAGGAGACTTTTCAAAGTATGAAGAATATCCTGACTTCACTGTTATGGAAGTTCAGCAAAATTACAAGGATCGCTATATCCAGGAACATCCTGATGTGGTAAATATAAGCCAAGACCGTATCGTAGAATCAAATTTGCAGTCCTTTGTTTTGATGGAAAGTATGTTCCCAATTTACAGGGATATTTTTTATCAAAACGGAAAATACTTTAAGGACAATTCCCTTTTCAATGTAGAAGAGTTCCTGGAAAAATATGCCCACTTATATTATTTGGATAAGCTTACAGACAATAAAAGCGATAAAGGTGCGTTCATTTTCATAACAAACGATACAACACATGAATTTACTTTGCTTAGAAACCATACTTACGAGCCTGGAGCATTGATTTCTGATGAAGTACCTTCTTCCGGCAGCTATGGTTACGAAATCGGCTCCTTTGCAGGCCTTGAAAGCGATCTGGAAGCATATCATGTAAATGCCGCTGCATTACTTCAGCTTTCAAAATGGGTAAAGCATCTTAGGGAAATTGGTGTCTACGATAATACTAGAATTATTGTAGTTTCAGATCATGGACGAGATGTTCCTGCCCCATGCTTCAAAGGTATGAAAAACCGCTATGACTTTGCAAAATTTAACCCGCTGCTTTTAGTTAAAGATTTTGACAGCAGGGAAAAACTTAAGACCGACAACACTTTCATGACGAACGCAGATACAATTTTTCTGGCCATAAAGGATCTGGAGGTTTCACAGATAAATCCTTTCACCCATAACAGATTTGCTGATTTCATTCAAAAAGACAGGGTTCACATATATAGTTGTGCAATTGAGCCATTCTTCAGGGAAAACAACCAGGATCATCTGAAAGACAAAAATACCTGGAGACTTGATACACGTTCCTACGTTGTGCATGACAATATTTTCGATGAATCAAATTGGGAGCTAAAGTGATATGACAAATCTTTATTCCACAATGCTTTATATTGACCCGGGTACGGGAAGCATGCTTTTTTCCCTTTTTATAGGTCTTATCACTACTGGCGTTTTTGGACTTAGAGCCTTAATTATAAAAATACATTCTGTTGTGGGCCGGGGAAAAAAGGAAGAACTGGATCATTCTCATCTAAATGTAGTCATTTATTCGGATCACAAACGATATTGGAATGTTTTTGAACCTGTGGTGAAAGAGTTCGAAAACCGCGGTATTTGTGTAAATTATTTTACACAAAGTCCTGATGACCCGGTCCTTTGCCAAAAGTTCTATCATGTCAAAGCTTCTTTCATTGGGGAAGGAAACAAAGGTTTTTTGAAGATGAACATGCTTAACGCTGAGCTTTGCATTGCAACTACTCCAGGCCTTGACGTTTTGCAATGGAAGCGCAGTCGTAATTGTAAATATTATATTCACGTTCCACATATGCTCACGGATCTTACAAGCTACAGAATGTTTGCTTTGGACCATTACGATGCAGTTTTAACTACCGGTGAATATCAGATCGAAGATATCAGAAAAATCGAAGAAATCCGTGGAACTGCAAAAAAGGAAATGATTCCTGTAGGCTTTCCTCCAATGGATGAACTTTCAAAGAAAGTATCAGCCGATGCTCCAAAAGCTTTTGATGACGTAAAAACTGTTTTACTTGCCCCAAGCTGGGGAAAAAACGGCATTCTTTCTAAATTTGGCCAAAAGATTTTGAGTTCTTTGAAGGAAACAGGTTTTAATGTAATTGTTCGCCCCCATCCTCAGTCTCTCACAGCTGAAAAGGAGATGATTGATGATCTTATGAAAAAGTTTCCTGACTCTGAAAATTTTTCATGGAATTTTGACAACAGCAATTTTGATTGTTTGAAAGCAAGTGACATATTGATTTCTGACTTTTCAGGCGTTATTTATGAATATGCCTTTCTTTTCAATCGTCCAGTAATTTACGCTGACGTTCAGTTTGATTCAGGCGTATATGACGCAGCATGGATTGATCACCCCATGTGGTGTCTTTCAACCTTGGAAAAAATCGGTGTAAAACTTGAAGAAAGCCAATTCTCAGACATGAAGAACTTTATAAACAACGCGCTGGAAAGCCAGGACATAAAGAAAGCTTTGGAAGAAGCAAAAAGTCAGGCTTGGTGCAACCGGGGGAACAGCGCAAAAACTATCGTTGACTTTGTGCAGAACAAACTTGAAATGCTCAAGGAAAACTAGTTCCCTATCCAATTGCCATCCATGTCAAAATATCTGAAACCTTCCTGAAAAAGCGGAAGGTTTTTGTCTTTCTGGTTGATAATCATTTCTTTTGTGGAACAGATTTTATTGCAAATCTGGCTTTTGATTATGGGACTTTCAATACTTATGCCGCCTTCATCATCTTTGTGATAGTAATCGGAACATTTGTATGAAAAAACCACATTGTCGCAAAGAGAAAGAAAACCATGGGCAAACCCTTTTGGAATATACAAAGAATTATGTTTTTTTGAATCCAAAACAACAGCCGTAATTTTTTTGAATGATGGGCTTGTTTCACGTAAATCAAGGGCAAGATCAAGCGCCATACCGGATAAACACTGCACAAGTTTTGCCTGGGGATGATTTTTTTGAAAATGAAAGCCGCGAAATACGCTGTTTTTAGAAATGGAAACATTGTCCTGTACAAAACTATGGCAGATTCCCAGAGGCAAAAAATCTTTTTCAGAGAATGATTCAAAAAAGAATCCTCTTTCGTCCTCAAAAATCTTTGGTAAAATTTCTATAATGCCAGGTGTCTCAAAAGTTCCATGCTCAAAAAACATAATGGAGTAATTATACAGTTTAGAAAAAATTTGCAAAAGATAATTGCTTTCAAAATAATCTAAAAACGTTATAATAAAAGCGAGGTTTTTGTGAAAGGTATTATTCTTGCAGGTGGAAACGGAAGCCGTCTTTTTCCCCTTACAAAATCGTTTAGCAAACATTTTCTGCCGGTTTTTGATAAACCAATGATCTACTATCCTTTGAGCACATTGATGCTTTGTAACATCAGGGAAATTCTTATCATCTGCACACAAAGAGATCTTTCGTTGTTCAAAACTCTTCTTGGAGACGGATCAAAGTTAGGACTGCATTTTGAATACGCCATCCAGAATGAACCCAAAGGAATTGCTGACGCATTTATTATAGGCGAAGAATTTATTGGCACTGATGACGTTTGCCTTGTCCTTGGTGATAACATTTTCTTTGGACAAAACTTTACAGGCTATCTGAACAAGGCGAAAAAAAGACTGGAGGATGAAAAAGGCGCATATATTTTTGGTTATTACATGAAAGAAGCTGGAAGTTATGGTGTTTTGTGCTTTGATAAAAATGGCAAAATTGAAGACATAGAAGAAAAGCCAGAACTGCCAAAATCAAATTATGTTGTGCCAGGCATTTATTTTTTTGACAATGAGGTCTGCAAAATTGCAAAAAAACTCACGCCAAGCAGCAGGGGTGAAATTGAGATTGTGGATCTGCAAAAACAATACCTGAAAGACGGAAGATTGAATGTGGAGCTTTTTGGCCGTGGTCTTGCATGGTTTGACACAGGCACTTTTGACGGGCTTCTGGAAGCTTCAAATTTCATCAGTACATTGCAAAAAAGGCAAGGTTTTTTTGTAGGTTGCATCGAAGAAATTGCATTCAGAAACGGATGGATTTCAAAACAACAGCTGCTGGAATGTGCGGCAACCCTAAATTCATCTTATGGTGAATATCTGGAATTTCTTTGCGGGGAAAAAAATCTATGAGGTCAGTCCACAATATTCTTGTCACAGGCGGCTGTGGATTTATAGGTGCTAATTTCATAAATTTTCTTTTTGGAAAATCAAGCTCGAAATTTTCGTTTTTTACAAAATGCGATTTTGAGGGAATTGTTGTAAATGTTGATTTACTCACCTATGCAGCTCATCCAGAAAATCTTTGCCAGGAAATAAAGGAAAATCCCCGATATTTTTTTGAAAAAGCTGATATCTGCGATAAACAGAAAATCAAGAAAATCTTTGAGAAGTACCAGATTGATACGGTGGTGCATTTTGCGGCAGAAAGCCATGTTGACAGATCCATAGGGGATCCTGAAATTTTTACCAGGACAAACGTCTGTGGTACGCAGACACTTTTGGAATGTGCAAAGGAGTGCTGGAAAAACAAAAAGAATGGCTGCCTTTTTCATTTTGTTTCAACAGATGAAGTATATGGCAGCCTTGGATCTTCAGGGACTTTTATTGAAACATCCAATTATTCTCCCAATTCACCATATTCGGCTAGTAAGGCAAGCGCAGAACTTATGGTTATGGCATATTGGCACACTTATGGTCTTCCTGTGACCATTTCAAACTGTTCCAATAACTACGGCCCTTATCAGGATAGGGAAAAATTCATTCCACTGATGATAAGTAACATGGCTGAAGGATTGAGTCTGCCGCTTTATGGAAATGGCAATAACGTACGTGACTGGATTTATGTGGAAGACCATAACAATGCAGTTTGGACAATTTTAAAAAAAGGTCGCATTGGCCAAAAATACAACATTGGATCGGCAAATGAAATCAAAAATAACGAACTTCTGCAAAAGCTTATTGAAAAAACATCAGTAATTGTAAAGCGAGATGTGGCAGAATTAAAACGCCTTATAAAACATGTAAATGACCGGCCGGGGCATGACTTTCGCTATTCAATTGATGCCACGAAAATAAAGGAAGAGCTTGGATGGAAGCCTTTGGTGGATTTTGAAACTGGACTTGAAAAAACGGTTCGCTGGTATTTGCATAAGCTTTAGGACTCGTTTTTTTCGACAGTAACTTTCCCTTTTTCAAAATTTACTTTAAAATCGCAATCCTCCAAAGTGGAAACCCTGTGAGCAATTGAAATAATCGTGATTTTCCCTTTCAGCTTCAGGATTGTGCTTGTGATCTGCTTTTCAGTTTGATTGTCCAAGGCGGAAGTTGCTTCGTCAAGGACAAGAACATTTGGATTTCTGTACAAAGCCCTGGCAATACCGATTCTCTGTTTCTGTCCACCGCTTAATCTAGACCCCCTGTCCCCTACTTTTGTGTTTTCCTTTTCTGGAAGTGACTGCACAAAATCGTAAAGTTCAGACATTTTAAGCGCAGTTTGCAATCTTTCCATGCAAACCTGATCTGATGGAATGCCAAACGTTATGTTTTCCTTTATTGTACCGTCGATAAGATAAATCGATTGCGGAACATAAGACACATTATCAAGCCATCCTCCGATGTTTTTTGAAATATCCTGACCGTCAACAAGGATGGTTCCTGAAGTTGGAGTCAAAAGGCCAAGGAGAATGTCCACAAAAGTTGTTTTTCCAGCTCCACTTGGGCCAACAATTCCTACAAATGAGCCTTTTGGAATTGAGAACGAAATACCATCAAAAACTTTTTCATTTTTGGAAGGATAGCTGAAAGAAAGATTTTCCACTTGGATGCTATGTTGGAAAACAAGCTTAGATTTCGTTATGACATTCATTTTTCTTTCGTCAAGATCCTTGTTATTTCTAACGGCAAGGAGATCATCGAAAATTTCGTTGAAAAGCGGCATCTTGAATTTAATGTTGTTTATCATTGAAATTGTTTGATTAAGACAAGGCATAAGGCGAACGGCGGCCAAAGCCAATACACCTAGAGTTGGAATAAGACTTTGTGCATCATTTGTAAAAATCATTTTTACGGCAATTAAAAGCAAAATGCTGCCTATCGTTACCATTTCAATGATGGACTTTGGAAAACGCTGCACATAAAGATAGTCAGATGTGCTTTTTGTATATTTGGTGTAGCTTTCTGAGTACTTGTCAATAAAAAAATCTTCCTGCTGCATGACTTTAGTTTCTTTTATGCTGTAAAAACCCTGGTTGAACCATTTAGCGTTCTCTGCATTCAGACGATTTTGCAGGTCACCCGCTTTTCCAATTTTTTTTCTGAAATAATTTAGCAGAAGATAAATTACAGGGGCAATGATTATCAAAACGCATAATGCAATGAACCAGTCCATAATAGCAATGAAAATACCGATCACAAAACATGTTATTAAATTGGTTATTACCTGGAATGTGTAGACAAGGATTTCAGAAAAAACTACGCTTCCGCCATTTCCAATATTTCTGCCAAGAATCGCAGGATTTGTGTTTACGTGGTAAAGGTAATTTTTTTTCATGTAATAGGAATAAAGACGTTTTGTGTAGTCAGCCTGATTCTTGCTTGAAAAGGATATCTGAATTTTTCCTTGCAGGAGTACCAGAAAATTCTTAAGAATATAGAATGCAAGCAGCATAAGGGAACTGAAGCAAATGAGTTTTCTGTGGTTGTCAACGCCAATGATTCCAACAATCTTTGCAATATTTTCATGCTTTTCAAGAAAATGAGGGTCTCCAATTATGGAAATCAGCGGATATAAAAGTCCAATTCCAAAGGCTTCCATAACGGAAACAATAAACATAAGAACGATAATAAGGGAACAAATCCTCATCTGTTTTGGAGTGAGTATTTTAAAAATCTTGAAAAAGTTTTTCATTATTGATTCCTTCCCGCAAAGTACCTGGAAACAGTTTCGATACATTTGTCATTTTCGCAACCTTCACAGTTTCTTTTTGATAAAGCCGCATCATATTGCGCTGGATGAAGCGGCGGTAACTTGGATTTTTCTATTCTTTTAATTTCCCTTTCATTTTTATATTTTTTGCGTTCATTATCATCAAACAGACCATATAATCTTCTGAATTTTTTTAAGATTTTATAAATATGAGGAAAACTCCATTGAATAATAAGTTTGCACCTCCTTTTCAGGGTAAAATCGGTAAATGGAATCAAAAAAATAAGATTTCTGAAAGCCCTGTTTTGCAATTTTGTTTTTGAAAACATTTCTACATAAAAATCAAAAAAAATTTGAAAAATCTCTTTTTCCCTTTTTTTAAGGTATCTCATTCTGGAAATCTGGCCATGCATGTAATCTATCTGTCTTTTTTTACCAGGAAGTTTTGTAACGGAAGTTGGATTTGATGTCCTGTAAAAATATCCTGGATATTCAGAATAATAGACATGATTTGCAGTATATAAAAGTTTGCAAGTTACAAAAACATCTTCATGATATTTGTGTTCTGGATATTTTATTTTTTTGAAAAGACTTTTTTTGTATGCTTTGGCCCATGCGGTTACATAAATGGTGTAGCCTTCATGGTTTTTGCCCGAATAATACAATTCATAAGGTGTGACTTTATTGTATGCGAAAGTATCAGCAGAGAATTCCACTTTGTCATCAAAATACATGAAATTGCAGGCTGAAATAAGACAATCAGGATTTTCCTGAAATGGCTTTGCAAGACATTTGAGCATATCACGGTTTATGATATCATCGGAATCTACAAAAACAAAGATTTCAGCCGAAGCTTTTTCCATTCCTGTATTTCTTGCACAACTGAGTCCTTTATTTTTTTGTGAAAAGACTTTTATTCTGCTGTCTTTTTTTGCAAATTCATTACAAATTTCAAGGGAATTGTCTGTAGACCCATCATTTATTATAATTAATTCAAAATCTTTAAAGCTTTGATTGAGAATAGAAGGGATTGTAGCAGGTAAAAACGCTTCCACCTTGTATACTGGCAAAATGACTGATAAAAAAGGTTTTTCCATGAAGATATTTTACGAAAAAGAACAATTTTTTTCTATAGGTAAAAAATCATACTCGAGCCTGCAAAATATTGCCAATGCTATTCAAGGAATGACTTTTTTTGATATACTAATAATTATTGCGTTTGGTTTTGGCTTGTGTGGGAAATGCTTTATGTCAAAGCCTGTTAAACAATGAAATGATAAGGAAGAGGGTTTTATGAGAGAGCAGAAATTGACTGTGGTTTGCCAGGGCACTTACAAGCAGCTTTTTGACACCAAAAAATCCGCTGAATTATGATTGATTCGTTTAAAAAAATCTATAAGGATGAAAGCATAACAGAACTATGAAAAAACTGAATATAATTTTTGTTGACCACCAGCGAAAAAAAGCTGTATCAGGTGGCCAGGTAATAAGGGAAAGAAACAAGAAATTATTCAAATCCATTTCAAATGTTTTTATCGATTATACCATCCGGCCCTATTCACTTGGTCGCATACGAAGAATTTGCGGCCTTTTCAATAAAATCGAAGGATATAAATTCTCTGACGACCAGAACCTCATTCGTCTTATAAGGGAAAACAATATAGATTTGGTAGTTTTTGCCACTTCCCGATGCGGGAGTGTTTCTTCAAAAATATTCAAACTCTGCAAAACCGTAACGTTATACCATAATGTGGAATATTCGTATTTTAAACAGGAACAGCGTCCCCAAACCTTAAAGGGCAAAATCAATTTGCTGCGTAATTTAAGAAAGCTTAAATTTTGCGAAAGAAGGCTTACCAGAAAATCCACATTATTGATAGGACTCAACAAACGGGATTCAGATGGACTAAAAAAATTGTATGGCAGGGGCACAGATTATACATGGCCAACCACTTTTAAAGATTGTTTTAATCCAGGCCAAAAAAGCGATTCCCAGGAAAAAGTGCTTTTATTCGTCGGATACAATTTTTTTGGAAATACAGACGGGCTTTTCTGGTTCATAGAAAACTGCCTGGATAGTATTGACTGCAAACTGCGTGTTGTTGGAAACGGGATGGATCTGTACAAAGACAAATATCCTGAAAAAAACGTGGAATTTATTGGATTTGTTCCAGACCTTTCACAAGAATATGTGAATGCTGATGGGGTTTTGCTTCCAATCATTTCAGGCTCTGGCATGAAAACCAAAACATGTGAAGCGTTAATGTATGGCAAAAAGATTTTTGGCACAAAAGAAGCATTTGAAGGATATTCAGGCATAGAAAAAACTGATTGCGTTGAATGTAACAGCAAAAAAGAATTCATCGATGCAATCAACGAATTTTATTCGGGCAACGAAAAACCAAAAAAATTCTTTGAATCCTGCAGAAATCTTTTTCTTGAACAATATGAAGAAAAACGGGTGCAGGAAAAACTCATTTCATACCTTGAAAGTGAGCTTTCAAAATAAAACAGGTAATAACATTAAAGGGATCTTTTTCCACTCAGAAATAATTGTCCAGTTTTATGCCCGCTTCAAAGATAATTTCATCAGATTTTCAGTATGGCTTTTTTGCGATGAAAGTCTTGAAAACTGATTGCAGCAAAAGACGCAGATTGCGCTTATACCTTTTTGTGCACTCCATGATACTTATAGCGAAAGGAAAATTGAAAATTAGCGAATATTTTGAAAAAAATAGAAACTTATATAAAAAATAATATGCTAAAAAAATTTAATTTATCCCAACCAAAAAGGAGTCTATATTTGAAACAAGTATTAGTTATTTCCGATGTTCCTGTTTTCAAGGTAAATGCAGGTAATAGAAAATGTATAAAAGAATACTGTGATGTATTAAAGGAGTTAGGTGCAAATGTCACAATGCTGCTTATTTCTAATCATAATACTGATAAAAATGACATAAAAGAAACAGAGTCTTATTTTGGAAAAGAAAATTTCATTCTCTACAAAAGCAATTTTGTTGAGGAAGTCATTCATTCATTTATTATGCATTTTAGAAAATACGTATCAAAAAATAATTATAGAATAGACGATTTATGTCATATTAACATTTTATATTTTATAAGAAAAACAACACAAAAAAAACATTTTGATTCTGTCATAGTAAATTATTTGTATTATTCGAAAATTTTAGATTACTGTAAAACTAAGATAAAAGCTCTTTTTGTACACGATGACTATATATTTAACAACATTCGTTTTAATAGAAATTATTTTTCTCTGATGCCAAATGATGAAGCAAAAGGTTTGCAAAGAGCTCCTTTTATTCTCGCAATACAGGAAAATGAAGCTATCTTATACAATTATTTAGCACCAAAAAGTTCGGTTTTATGTGTATATTCACCTTTCAAATATATAAAACAGAAAATAAATCATAATAATAACATTTTATTTTTTTCTGGATGTAATGCATGGAATATAGAAGGCATTACATTTTTTATTGACAAGGTGATTCCTCTTATAAAAAATCAATTTAATCTACTTATTGGTGGAAAAATATGTGAAATTTTGAAGAAAAAAACACTTGCCTCTAATATTATTTTGTGCGGTGTCTATGATAACCCAAACACATTTTATCAACAAGGAGATATTGTTATAAATCCCGTTTTTAACGGGTCTGGTCTAAAGATAAAAACTTTTGAAGCCCTTGCATATGGAAAGATAACTGTTGTACATAAACATAGCAGTATTGGAATATATAAGAAAGAATCAAGTCCTTTATTTATTGCTGATAACGAAGAAGACTTTGCAAAAATTCTTGATAAGATTCTATCTTATGGTGTGGACAGAAAACTTTATCAAGAACAAGCAAAAAGATATATTGACGATTACAATTTTCATATTATAATGCAATATAAAAAAATATTAGGAACAGAATAAACTGGGATAAAAAAATACTACTAGACGGATACTCCCGAGCAATTGCAACAAATTGCAAACAAACTTAGAGTCCGGTATACCCCAATAAGATGTGCCAAAAAATATCTTGATATTTTTCAGAATATATGCGGATAAGAGTTCTTTGTTCTACGTTAGCTTTTACAAAACATGACAAGAATGTTATAATTAAAAACCACATTTGTATAAGTATTGGTTTTTTATTTTATGAGTCAGGCAAATAACAGATCTCTAAAGAAGAATGCAGTCTTAAATACCTTCAAAACATTTCTTTCTCTTTGTTTTCCATTGATTACTTTTCCTTATTCATCACGGGTTTTGGGTCCAGAAAAAATTGGAATGGTCCAGTTTGCCCAGTCAATTGTAAGTTATTTTGCAATTTTCGCCTCTTTAGGCATTACGACCTATGCTGTCAGAGAAACTTCAAAAGCCAGAAATGATCAGGTCAAATTTAATACAACAGTGAAAGAAATTTTTACCATCAACATGATTTCCACTGCAATTTCTTATTTGTTGCTTTTTATATCCTTTCTTTTTATTGGAAAATTCAGGGAATATAAATCTCTGATCTGCATCTGCTCTACCCTGATAATGTTTACTACATTAGGCATGGGCTGGCTTTATCAGGCGGTTGAAGACTACCTTTACATTACCGTCCGCTCTATCCTCTTTCAAGTAATAAGCATTGTCATGCTTTTTACTTTTGTAAAATCACAAGATGATTATTTATGGTATGCCGCAATAAACATCATTTCAAATGTTGGCGCAAATATCTGTAATTTCATTCATTCAAAAAAATATGTATCATTTAATAAAAAGAACTGTAACAAGATGGAATTAAAACACCACTTAAAGCCAATTTTCATTCTTTTTGCCTCTGCAGTTGCTGGTACAATATTTTCACATATTGATACAACAATGATTGGTTTTTTGAGCACTTCTGCGGAAGTTGGCTACTATTCTGCAGGTGTAAAAATCGTTCGGATGATCACAAATCTTTTTCCAGCCATTGTTGCCGTCATATTCCCAAGAATTTCGTATTATGTTTCCAGAAATGACGAAGACAGCATAAAAAAGCTTTCCGAAAAAACTTTGAATACACTGTTCTGTATCTCTTTACCATTATCATGCGGAATTTTTTTGCTCATGAAACCTCTGGTTCTTTTATTTTGTGGACAAACCTTTGTTGATGCTATTACTGTTTCCCAAATTATGAGCCCGTATATTTTTTTATGTGCTGTTTCAGGATTTTTGGGAACGGGACTTATTATTTCTTTTGGAAAAGAACTTTCAAATCTTATCATAATCTTGATTTCTGCCGTAATAGATGTCATCTTGAATGCTTTTTTAATTCCGCAATACGGAGCAAATGGGGCAGCTTTTTCTACCTTGTTAACTGAATTATTTATTTTTTCTGCATATTCCATCATTCTTAAAGAAAGAATGATGGGGTTAAGAATAAAGCTAAATTTCCTGGAATTTGTTGCTGCCACTGCAATAATGGGCATCGTAATTACTTTCATCCAAAAATTCCTTGAAAATTTTTTCCTTCAGTTGTTTGTAAATACAATGGCTGGAATTATTGTTTATTTTGGACTATTGATTGCAATAAGGAATCAATATATTATTGACGAATTGAATCAGATAAAATTAAAAATTTCGGCAAAAATCAAAAGGAATCATTGATGAAAATATTCGGAATAATGCTCGTAAAAAACGAAGTTGACATTGTAGGCTATGTTTTAAAAAAAGCCCAGGAATGGTGCGATAAAATTTTTATTCTCGACAATGGTTCTACAGACGGAACATGGGAATTGATTCAGTCTATGAAAAATGACTGCATTACTCCATGGAAACAGGATTTTGGACCTTTTAGAAGAGGTATGAGAGCCGATGTTTTTAACGAATTTCGTCATTTAAGTGAACCTGGTGACTGGTGGTGTTATGCCCTTGATGCAGACGAAGTTTATGCAGAAGACCCAAGAGAATTTCTTGCCAGGATTCCTAACAAATATCAGTGGGTTTTTAAGCAGGATATTTCATTTCGCCTCACAAGAGAAGATTTATCCGAATATTCTTTTTCGGGATTATTTGAAGAAGACATAGACAAACTCAAATACTTCGCAATACCATGTTGGTCAGAGGGAAGATTTTTTAGATATAGAAAAAATTTAAAATGGGATAATGGTATAGCCAGCCAATATCCTTTACATGTTGGAATATTTGCACCACAACGTATTCTGGTTAAACATTATGCAAGAAGATCACCACAACAAATTGAAAGACGAATACAGAACCGTACATTAACAAAGCAAAAGGATTCTGTAAGTGCATGGAAATGTGAGCCTGAAACACTGGAAGATGCATTAAGAAATAGATCGGAATTAGTTTATTTTGACGGCGATTTACAAAAAATAAAAAAACTGCCTGTTTTGTGCAAAGAAAAACAGAATGCTTTCAAATCAATTATTAAAGCTTTATTAATAAAACTAGATTTGTATAATTAATAGGTCAATTTATGAAATTTGTATATGTCCTTACAACTGATTTTAACAATTATCTTGCAGAACAATGCTATTTATCACAATTCTCTTTATTAAAATTCAACAAAGACGCTCAGATAATAACAATAACTGATCAAGATACATATTCAAAATTAAACTCTATTCCAGTTAAGCTCATAAAAAAAACATCAAACATTGTAAAATTCGATTGTCCATCAACAATGTCAATGAAGGAACGTTCTCGTTACCTGAAACTTCAAATGAGAAATATTGTAGATGGAGACTTTTTATACGTAGATTCAGATACAATAATTTGTGATAACCTTTTATCTGTTTTTGAAACTTCTTCCTCTATCAGCCAAGTTGAAGATTTACATATCCCATATATAGAAAACAAATTCCTTCAAAATAATACTATTCCTAAAATAAAAAAAGCAAACCTAACTTTTTCACCCGTAAATTATTTTAACGGAGGAATTATATTTTCAAAAGACAACAAAGAATCAAGAGATTTTTTTAATTTAGCTTTACAAACATGGTTGAATTATGAATCTAATGATTTTTGTATAGATCAGGTTGCATTCAACTATGCAAATCATAAAATGGATAATTTCATAACCCCTTTGGATGGAATATGGAACTGTCAAATCACGGAAAATGGCATTAAATATTTAGCAAATGCTAAAATTATTCACTACTTTGCTACAACAAATAATTCTGCCTTTTTACTGGCCCATTCAGATATTTTAAATGAAATAAGAATAAACAACGGCATTACCGAAAAAATAGAAGATATGATAGAGAACGCAAAATCACAATTTTCAGACAAAGCAATTGTTTTGTCTGATACGAATCGAATTGCAGTTTACAACAGCAAATTATTTGCTTTATCATTGACGTTATATAAAAAAGCAAGATTGCTTTTCAATGTTATAAATAATTTTTTAAAACTTTTATATAAATAATCGACTAAAAAAACTACATTGAGGAATCCTATGAATAAATTAATAAGTATAACAAAAAAATATGGATTTAAGTATTTAATCATATATACACTTTTTAAACTAAAAGTATTAAAAGATGACACAAGGCTTTTGTTACTTAAACAAAAATATTATAAATCACTGAATCAAACAGAAATAGAGAAAAGTCTATGTACATGGTTCTACGAACACACCGGAAAAAAATTAGATCTAAACAATGTTTCAACCTTTAATGAAAAAATGCAGTATCTAAAACTTTATGATAACAGTGAATTAAAGACAGTTCTTGCCGACAAATACCTAGCACCCAAGAAAGTAAAAGAAATCTGCGGAGATAAAATTAATATCATTCCATGTTTAGGCGTTTATAGTAATGCTAAAGAAATTGATTATTCCACTTTACCTGAAAAATTTGTATTAAAATGTAATCATGGTTCGGGCATGAACATCATAGTAAAGAATAAAGAAAAGCTAAATAAAAAAATTGTAGCAAAAAAATTAAACAACTGGCTTAAAATTAACTATGCATATAGAAATGGTGCATTTGAAATGCAATACAAAGATATACCTCCAAGAATTATAGCTGAGGAATATATTGAAGAAGTTGATGGTAATCTTCATGATTATAAAATTCACTGTTTCAATGGTGAACCAAAATACATTCAAGTTATTGGTAATAGAAATTTTGAGAAACACACAGCATTTGAATGCTTTTTTGATTTGAACTGGAATAAAATGAATTTTACATATACTTATCCTATATATAAGGAAGATATTAAAAAACCGGACAACCTAAGTGAAATGTTAGAGATTGCTAAAAATCTTTCAAATAATTTCAAATATGTTCGTGTTGATTTGTATTTAATAAACAGCGACATTTATTTTGGGGAATTAACATTTACAGCTGCTAATGGTGTTGACAAATGGTCCCCTGAAACAGCAGACATTGAAGTTGGAAAACTTATTAAGTTATAATTTTTATCCAATAGTGGGATCTTTGTTTTTGGTAAGTAAATTAATAATTTTAGCCTAATATTTAATTATTTCTAAAAAAACTTCTAATATGAAATAGCATTTTATAATCATTCCTTCTTTAATATTAAAGTTATTTTTTATATAATTAAGTTATGCTTGAATATTTAAATAACCTCATAATTTATCCAATTAAACTTGTATTGGAATTTTGTTTTACATTCTTCTCAGAGATCGTTCATAACTATGGAATCTCCATTATACTTCTTAGTTTTGTAGTTACTCTTTTGACTCTTCCAATTTACATGATTGCAGAAAGCTGGACAGAAAAAGAACGCTTGATATCTCTTGGAATGGAAGACAGACTGAAAAAAATACGTGCAGCGTTTTCTGGTGATGAACGATACATGATGCAGGCTGAATTCTATCGTTTGAACAAGTATCATCCAATTTATGCAATGCGCTCTTCTTTGAGTGTTCTTATTCAGGTTCCATTCTTTTTGGCAGCATACCAGTTCTTAAGTCATCTGGAAGTTTTGAATAATTTTTCTTTCTTTATTTTCAAAGATTTGGGAAAGCCAGATGAAATATTCAAAATCGGAAGCTTTGCCATAAACATTCTTCCTATATTGATGACTGTAATTAACTGTGTAAGTGGCTACATCTATTCTAAGGGGCATCCAATACGAGAAAAAGTACAGATTTATGGTTGTGCCCTTCTCTTTCTTGTTATTTTGTATAATTCCCCTGCAGGACTTGTTATCTACTGGACAATGAACAATGTTTTGAGTCTGGTAAAGAATATTTTTTATAAACTTAAGAATCCAAAAAAGATTCTGTATATTTTGTGCTGTGCAGTATCTGTGCTTTTCATAATAGCTGGCATCACATTAAAGGTTAAAACAATATTTAAAGTTATTTTAATTTTTGCAGCATGTATTATTCCTGTAATGCCGTTTATAGTTAATGCACTTACAAAATTTATTGATTCCAACTTTAAAACTTTGGAAGATAATACAAAAACAAGTTTCCTTACTTTTTTTATTTCTGCTTTGGCTCTTTCCGTTTTAACAGGACTTGTTATACCGTCTACAATCATGCAGTCTGAACCGGAAAATTTTTGCTACATTCTTGATATTGCATCTCCTTTTGTTTATTTAAAAACTTGTTTTTCACAGGCAGTGGGACTGTTTGTAGTTTGGCCGTTTATTTTCTATATCCTTTTTGGAGTAAGAGTAAAAAAGATACTTTCTATATTTTCTCCAGTTATTTTGACCATTGCTGTTATTAATACATTTATTTTTTCAGGAAACTACGGTCCACTTGAGCCAACCATGATATTCATGATGAGCCAGATAATTAGTTTTACAGTTAAAGAATTACTTTTTAATACTCTGGCCGTCGCAATAATTTTGTTTTTGTTTTATTTTCTCCACACAAAGCTTAATAAATGGACCCCGTACATTTCGCTGACTTTTTTGATTGTATTTATATTTTTAGGTGCAAAGAACTGTAATTATATAAAGCACGAATTTGAAAAAATGACGCCAAAGAATACAGCCAATCAAATTGAGCCTGTTTATCATCTGTCTAAAACTCAGAAAAATGTTCTCGTAATCATGCAGGACAGATATTTTGCGCCAATGATTCCTTATGCTTTTGAAGAACGTCCTGAATTGACTTCTAAATTCGATGGATTTACTTATTACAACAACACAATCTCTCTTGGTAGAATGACCATGTTCGGTAGTCCTGGTATTTTTGGCGGATATGACTACAGCCCTTTTCAGACAAACAAAGATACCTCAAAAACTATTCAGCAAAAACATAATGAAGCATTGCTTTCAATGCCAATCGTATTCAATAATGCAGGATACAAAGTAACCATATCAGACTTGCCATACGAAAATTATACAGAGCAGCCTGTTACACAAATGTATGATAATTATCCTTTTGTAAACAGAGTGCAATGTCGTGGCGTATATAATGATATCTGGTATGCAAGAAACCAAATAAAACGTTCAGATAATGTTGTTCGAATGATTAAACGTAATTTACTCTGTTTCAGCCTTTTTAAGATCGCTTGTCCTGAGTTCCGTCGTTTTATCTACCATAAGAAATATTGGGCAAGCCAGAATTTTTTTGATACTACAGATGCCTTTATCAATGATTATTCTTCATTGTCATTCTATCCCGAATTATTCGATTCAAAAACAGACAAACCTCAATTTATAATGATTGACAATGAAGCTTCCCATGCTCCTATCCTGCTTGAATATCCAGAATATAAAGTTTCAAAAAATATAACAAAATATGGAACAGGAAAATTTGCAAAGGAACCACAATATCATGCAGTAATGGCTTGTACTCTTAAATTGGCAGATTTTTTTGATTATTTAAAAGACGCTGGTGTATATGACAATACAAGAATAATTATCGTTTCAGATCATGGAATCGGAATTAAATGTGGCGATATGAATAACAATACAGGATTCAATTTTGTAAAAGAAAACTTTACAGCTGCACTATTTGTAAAAGATTTTAATTCTCGTGGAACTATGAAAGTTAGCCATGACTTTATGTGCAATGCAGATACACCTTATCTTGCCACAAAAGAACTGATTCCAAATGCAAAAAATCCATTTACAAATAAACCTTTCTACAAAGAAAATAAGAACGATTGGATCATTTTTGCAGACAATACTCCTATCAGCACCCGTCACAGAAAAGAATTAAAACATCCTGTCGCAGATGATGAATGGTTTACTGTAAAAGATGATATTTTCGTAGATTCAAACTGGTCTCATTATACAATGACAGAAGAGGATAAAAATGGTCGCTAATTTTTTATATATAGATCCTGGTACAGGAAGTATGCTTTTTACTCTTGCAATCACTATTGCAACAACTTTTGTTTTTGCTTTCAGGGCACTGATTGTTAAACTAAGATTCATTTTTAGTGGCGGAAAAGCAGATAAAACAAACGCTTCAAAGATCCCTTATGTGATTTTTAGCGATCATAAACGTTATTGGAATATTTTTAAGCCAATCTGTGATGAATTTGAAAAGCGACAAATAAATTTAACATATTACACACAATCTGAAGACGACCCTGTTTTTCAGGCAAATTACAACTATATTTCACCAGCATTTATTGGAGAAGGAAACAAAGGTTTTGTGAAAATGAACATGTTAAATGCCGGCGTTGTAATGAGCACAACTCCTGGTTTAGATGTTCTTCAGTGGAAAAGAAGTAAAAATGTTACCAAATATGTTCATATTCCTCATACAGTAGATGATTTAAGTAGTTACAGGATGTTTGCTTTGGATCACTATGATGCTGTACTTTGTACAGGTCAAAATCAGGTTGATTTAATCAGAAAAATTGAAAGCCTAAGACCTAATTTTCCTGTAAAAGATCTTAAGATTGTGGGTTCTCCAAATATGGATGAAGCATTGCTCAGAGTTAAAAGTTTTGAAAAAATAAAAAACGAAACTCCTGTAGTTTTATTGGCTCCAAGCTGGGGGCCAAGTTCGATTTTAAATCGTTTTGGAGAAAAACTGATAACTGCCCTTTTGGACAGCGGCTTTAATATTGTAGTTCGCCCTCATCCTCAAAGCTATACAGCTGAAAAAGAATTATTGGACAATCTTAAACAATATTTTTATGGTAAAAATATTGAGTGGAACAAAGACAACGATAATCTTGCTGTACTTAATCGAAGCGACATTCTGATAACGGATTTCAGCGGAATTATTTTTGATTATTCATTTCTTTTTGGAAAACCTGTTATTTATGCTGATACAAATTTTGATACCAGTGTTTACGATGCAGACTGGATAGATGAGAAAATGTGGACTCTTAGAGCTGCAGAAAAAATTGGAATAAAACTTGAAGAAAAGGAATTTTCCAATTTAAAATCAATAATACAGAATGCAATAAATACAAAATCTTCCAATATAGAAGTTGTAAAAAACGAATGCTGGCAAAATATTGGAAACAGTGCAAAAAGCATAGTAGATTATGTAACGGGAGAAAGCGGTCTTAAAATTTAAAAGGAAACCACTATGAAACTTTTATACGATTTAACTGCAACACAGCCTTCTCCAGAAAGCAAGTTCCACGGTGGCGGAGCATATGGAGAAGTATTATTTTTTAAGCTAATTGAACTTATTGAAGAAGGAAATTTTTCTATAGATCAGCTTTACTGCTACTACAATTCTAAAGCTTATATAAATCCAGAAATTCTTGCAGAAATTAAAAATCATAATATCAAGCTTTTTGATATTTCAAGACAAACCGTAAAATCTATGGTACAAGAAGGTAATATTACCCGTCTGTATTCAGCTATGCTCAACTTAAATCAGAACTTACCACTTGGGGAAATTGAAACTTACACGACTGTACACGGTTTACGAACTTTAGAAATGCCTTTTGATTCCATAATGTTCAATTACGCAAAAGGTTTAAAAGAAAAAATCAAATATCATCTTTTTATGGGTGTCGCTAAAAATTATTATTTAAGGAAACTACATATAATTAATGGCCGACTAGTTACAGATAAAAGAATAAAGGTAATTACAATTTCAAATCATTCTTTAGCATCTATTAAAAGCTTTTACCCAGAATTGAAAGACGAATTCATTCCAGTATTTGCAAGTCCAACCTTCAATCAGCTTAAAAAACATAAACCAGAAGTTGTTAAAGAAGGTGACTTTGCTTTATTGACACAAAATTATGGTCTTGAAAAAAAGAAATATTTTCTTATAACAAGTGCAGCACGATGGGCAAAAAATGCACTTAGAGCTGTGCAAGCTTATGATCGTCTTGTATCAGACAAAATTGGAACGGATTACAAGGTTGTGGTTACTGGAGTTACAAACAAAAAAGTATTTACAAAAAATCTTAAAAATCCGCAGAATTTTGTCTTTTTGGATTATGTGGAACGGGATGTTCTTGAATCATTAACAGCAAATCAATATGCATTTATTTATCCTTCTTTAAATGAAGGGTTTGGCTACCCTCCTGTTGAAGCTTTAAAATATGGAATACCTGTTGCTGCCAGTGGTACAACCTCAATTCCAGAAGTATGTGGTAATGCAGCAATTTATTTTGATCCATATTCAATTTCAGAAATTAAAAACAGATTTGTTCAGTTACTAGATAAAAAAATCTATAAGGAGTATTCTTCACGAGCCCTTTATCAGTTTCAGACTGTCTCTAAAAAACAGTCTGAAGATTTACAAAAACTTGCTGAATATGTTATAAAGTAAAATTGCTATAACAATTTTTTAGAAGAATATTACTATTTCTTGTAGTAACCTTTATACCATTTTGCAAACTTTTCAAGGCCTTCTGCCAATGGTGTTGCAGGCTTAAAGCCAAAATCCTTCTGTAAGTCGGTTACGTCGGCAAAAGTCTGGTAAACGTCACCCATCTGCATGGGTAAAAGCTCGCGCTTGCCCTTCTCTTTGATGATTCCCTGTTCAATAAGCTTTTCTTCAAGAGTTTCTACAAAGTACATAAGGCTTTCTGGTTTGTTGTTTCCAATGTTGTAAACCTTATAAGATGCGCCATCTTCTGTAAGATCAGGAGTTTTCTGCATGACGCACATAACTCCGTGAACAATATCATCGATGTAAGTAAAGTCACGGTACATATCGCCCATGTTGTAAATCTGGATTGTTTCACCTTTTACAAGCTTGTTTGTAAACTTAAAGTAAGCCATGTCCGGGCGCCCCATAGGTCCGTAAACTGTAAAGAATCTTAATCCTGTGCTTGGAATTCCATAAAGTTTAGAATATGCATGAGCCATAAGTTCGTTGGACTTTTTTGTAGCCGCATACAAAGAAACAGGGTTATCTACCTTGTCTTCTGTAGAATATGGAACCTTCTTGTTTGTTCCGTAAACACTTGAGCTTGATGCGTAAACAAGATGCTCTACAGGATGATGGCGGCATGCTTCAAGAATATTATAAAAACCAATGAGATTTGAATGAATGTATGCATCAGGATTATCAATAGAATATCGTACACCTGCCTGAGCTGCAAGATTTACTACAACTGCTGGTTTATATTCTGTAAACATTTTTTCAATTGTGTCGCGATCAGCAATATCACCTTTAATAAAAGTAAACTGCTCACCAAAAGCACCAAGCATTTTAAGTCGTTCATCTTTAAGACTTGTGTCGTAATAGTCTGTGATACAGTCAATACCTATAATTTTTACATTTTTTACAGTTTCGATAAGTTTTTTAGAAAGAAAGCTGCCAATAAAACCTGCAGCACCGGTTACCAAAATAGTCTTATTTTCTAAAGAAATGTTTGCCATAAGTTAAATATAGCATTTTTGTCTCTTAAAGTATATAATCAAACAGATGAAATACGTTTATGTTTTGACTTCAACGCCAAAAGATCTTTATTACGAACAATGTTTGATGAGCGTTTTTTCTTTGCGCCTTCACATGAAAGATGCGCACATTATTGTGCTTGTGGATAATAAAACCCAGCAGTCTTTTACAGAAGAAAACAAAAGGACTGGCTTAAAAAAATATGCAAGTCAGATAATCACAATTGATTTTGAAGATTCAGTTTCAAATGTTGAACGCAGCAGACTGATAAAAACAGCCATTCCAAATTACGTGGACGGTTCTTTTTTATATATCGACTGCGACACCATCATTTGTGATGATTTGAGTGACATTGAAAACGAACCTTTCGAGACTGCAGGAGTTCTTGATGGCCATGTGATGCTTGACCAGCACATCCATGCTAAATACTTTCTAAAGAGAGACAAAAAACTGTTGTTCAGCGGTACAAAAGCCTCTGGCTACAATATCAACGGCGGGCTTATTCTTGCAAAAGATGGAGAACAGGCCAAAAATCTTTTTAGAGAATGGAATAACATGTGGCGCTATTCTGCGTACGAGTGTCATGATTTTCATGACCAGTCGGCCCTTAACGAAGCTAATTTCAAAACAGGGCTTAAAATGGGACTTTTGGATGGCAAATGGAACTGCCAGATAAGTCATGGTGGTCTTGCATTCCTGAAAGATGCAAAAATACTGCACTACTACTCCAGCGAATTCAGCGGCAAAAACTATATTCCATACTACAAGCTTGCCGACAAAAATCTGCAGAACCGGATTAAAAATGATGGATTTATTGCAGAAGACATTCAGGAAATGATAAAAAATGCAAAATTCCAGTTCAATATAGTTCATTTGATTAATGATCAAAGAATCGTTAATATAATGCAGTCTCCATTGGTGTTCACACTTGCAGACATCAAGGCAAAGTGTCCGGTTCTTTTCACGTTGTTGGAAACTCCTGTTGCTGCTTTGCGCCAAATGGCTAAAAAAATCTTGGGAAAATAGATAATCATATAGATTGAGGTAATAATATGAAAATTGTTGTAGCAGGTACAGGTTACGTTGGTCTTTCAAATGCAATTCTTTTGGCTCAGCACAATGAAGTTCACGCCGTAGACATCATTCAGGCTAAAGTCGATCTTATCAACAACAAAAAGTCCCCGATTGTAGACAAAGAAATAGAAGAATATCTTGCAACAAAAAAATTGAACCTGAAGGCAACTACAGATGGTCTTTCTGTATACAAGGATGCAGACTTCATCGTTATTTCCACTCCAACAAACTACGATCCAGACAAAAATTATTTCGACACATCATCTATTGACGCTGTAATGAAGCTTGTAAAAGAATCTGGAACGAATGCCACTGTAGTCATCAAATCTACTGTGCCTGTAGGTTACACCGAAGGTCTTAGAGAACAAACCGGCTATAAAAACATGATTTTCAGCCCTGAGTTCCTTCGCGAAGGTCACGCACTTTACGATAACCTTTATCCTAGCCGCATTGTGGTAAGCTATCCAAAGGATGATGAAAGTCTTAAGGAAAAGGCACAGCAGTTCGCTTCCCTTCTTAAAGAAGGCGCAATCAAAAAAGACATCCAGGTTCTGCATCCACATTGTACCGAGGCAGAAGCAATAAAGCTTTTTGCAAACACTTATCTTGCGCTCCGTGTTTCCTATTTCAATGAACTTGATACATACGCAGAAGTTCGCGGCCTGGATACAAAGCAGATTATCCAGGGCATTTGTTTAGATCCACGCATCGGTGACTTCTACAACAATCCTTCATTCGGTTACGGTGGATACTGTCTTCCAAAAGACACAAAGCAGCTTTTGGCTAACTACAATGATGTGCCTCAAAACCTTATTCGCGCAATTGTTGAATCAAACACAACCAGAAAAGATTTTATTGCCGATCAGATCATTGCAAAAAAACCAAAAGTTGTGGGCGTTTACCGCCTTACAATGAAGGCCAACAGCGATAACTTCCGTCAAAGTTCAATTCAAGGCGTAATGAAACGAATAAAGGCAAAGGGCATTCCAGTTGTAATTTATGAACCAACATACAAAGAAACAGATTTCTTCAACTCGAAGGTCATTTCTGACTTTGCGCAGTTCAAGAACATGTGTGATGTAATCATTGCAAATCGAATGGAAGATTGCCTTAAAGACGTGGCAGACAAAGTCTATACCCGTGACCTTTTCACAAGAGACTAATTTTTTGGGGAATATATGTCAGTAGTTATCAACGGAGATTTTTTATGCAGAAATCTCACAGGAATCGAAAGGTTTGCCTTTGAAACCTGTTCCAGACTGGACAATCTTATCCGGAAAGATGAAGTTACTATATATGTTCCTTCAAACGCACAAACAATTCCCCAATGGAAAAACATAAAAATCATCCGCTCAGATAAGGACTGCCGTTTTTTTCCAAAATGGGAACATTTGGAATTTTCCGCATTCTGCAAAAAAAATCGCTGTATTCCACTTGATTTTGCAAATGTAACACCTTATTTTAACCCAGGAATTGTTTTTATCCATGATATTTATGCAAAACTTTATCCCAATGACTTTAAGGGTAAGAAAGACCGTCTGATCAGGCTTTATATGTGCATGATGTACAGGCGAGCAGCAAAAAAAGCAAAACAAATCATTTCTGTATCAAACTTCAGCAAAAACCAGCTTTGCAGTCTGTACAAAGTGGACGAACAAAAAGTTTCAGTCATTTATAACGGATGGGAACACTTTTCCCTCATTAAAGAAGATAAAGGAATTTTCAGTCGCTTTCCTTCTCTAAAAGAAAAAGAATTTTTCTTTACTCTTGGAAGTTTGCAGAAGCGCAAGAACCTTAAATGGATATGCGACTATGCCCGCAAACATCCCGACCAGGTTTTTGCTGTCAGCGGAAAAGCAATTTCTGGCATGGTCAGCGACGACATAAAAGTTTTGCAGACACTGCAGAATGTTGTTTTACTAGGCTATGTTTCTGATGAAGAAGTCAAAGCTTTAATGTCTAAGTGCAAGGCTTTTCTTTTTCCATCCTACTATGAAGGATTTGGAATTCCGCCTCTTGAAGCCCTATCCTGCGGCGCTCAAATCATAATAAGCAAAGCATCATGCCTTCCTGAACTTTATAAAGATTGTGCTCATTACATAGATCCATTTTCAACAGACATAGATTTAAACGAACTTTTGAAAGAAAAAATATCCTCTGCAGACTTGCTTCTGAAAACTTACTCTTATCAGAAAGCCGCAGAGGATTTATTGAAAATCATTCGACAATTTTAAAACTTAGGATTTTTGTTTTTTCTGAAGTTACCACTTCCAAAGCTTGATTCCAGCTGTAATCACTGCACCGCACTGAACAGGGTACTCGTCATTGTCAACAAAATGGAAAGAAGTGTACTTGTCTGCACGGCTGTTTCCGTTGCTTCCATATTCGTTTCGTTTTGAATATACTGAATCGTCGATCATTGTCCAATAACTGTATATGAACCCCACATTAGCATAAAGGGCAACAGGAACTTTTGCCTTCCTGTTTTCTATCTGACCGCCAATACTTACAATATGCATCCAGTTATATGCGCCATCTCGAAGAAAATATTTTTTCAATTCGTCACGATTGTAAATTGGAAGCTCTGAATAAAGGGAACTTCCTGGAACCTGCTGGCTTCCGTAATCTGCTCCATGACGCACAAACTGATAATTCAAGCTCGCGCTGATGTTTTCTGATGGCTTTCCTTCTAACCTGAAAAGAAGTTCATCGCTATTTGGCGGCAAATAATAACCCAAGCTGTCGCCATTGTTTGTATAATTTTCACTTACATAATGGCTGTATGAAGGAGCATAGTTGATTGAATGGTGTGTATAACAATAAGGCTCAACTTTTGTGTATCTCATGGAAACAGAACCAAATCCGATCCATGGAAAAACAGCCTTTACACCAAGCTGTCCTGCAAACATTGCTCTTGAAGAAGTGAAAGGATCATTGTTCAAACCATTGATTTCATCAAGATAAAGGCTGGCCCAAATAGAACCAAGACCTGGTTTTTGAACTTTAATGTTTCCATAAAGAGCAAGGTTATCGCAATCTCCAATATGATTCTGATATTCTACGTAATTGAGCAATGGGAAAACATAACCGATTTCAAAGCGTTTTGGAAAAACTACCGTACTACCGATATCAAAGTGAAGATACTTAAAATCCAGTTCAATCAGGTTCATTGAAAAACCATTTTGATAGAAATAAGAATCGTCAATTCCAGATTTTTCTTCTGCATAGCTGTTTTCATTCATGTAATCCTGATTCGGATACTCAAGAATACCGCAAAGACTTGAGAATTTCAGCCATGGAAAGATTTCAAAAGTAGTGTCAAAAGCCAAAAACGGCTGGGCCTGCATGTTATAAACAAGGCTTGCCCCCCTGTCCATTGCTGCCCATTCCCTTGAATATCTTCCGGCTCCTACAGAAATTTTCTGGTCCAAAAAGGTGGTTCTAATTTCTGCTTCAATTGTTCCACTAAAGCCAGGCTTTGAGGCCCAGCCTTCCGTTCCCGAGGCAGAAAGATTTGACAGCTGATAGAACTGGCCGTTCCATCGCTTTTTGTATCCGAAAGGCAAATGTGCTGTGTTTAAAAGTTTTTCAACAGTACGAACTCTAGGCTGTTCATATTGTGTGACCTTGCCATCTTCAACATAATTTTTAACACCACCGCTAACATAATAATAACCAGTTTCATCTTTGCTCAAAGAATGTTTTTCAGGATCATCAATACTGTAAAGCTTGCCATCCAGATATTCTTCAACACCATCATCGTACCATGCATAACCTATATTGTAGGTTCCCATTTTTGTAAGCGGTATATATGAAATATCAAATTTTCCTGACATTCTGTATGAAATATATTTTGTCAAATCTCCTTCAAAATTGAATAAAGGGAAAAAGTCAAATCCACCACCATTAAAGTAGTCGTTTGTATAAAAACCACCAGAACCTTCCCCGCTAAAAGAAAAATCATAAAGGAAAGAAATGGGATTTGTTTCACTTCCATTTGAAACATAGATTGAACGCAAATCTTTTTTTGAATCGTAATCAACGGTATGAGCTTCAATGAATTGTTCCAAAACCTTCACTTCAGTTTTTGAAAGCTTATCTTCATTCTCAAGAATTTCGTTGATAATAAGTCTGATCTTGTTTTCAGTCCAAGGTTTTGCTCCATTGACAGAGGAGCAAAGCCCCCTCATGTATGCGTTGTCGATGATTGTGTAGATTTCGTCTTCCACATCAATGGAAATGTTTGCCTGTGAAAATGCGAAACTTGCAAAACAAAAAATGGAAAATGCCGCAGCAATGACTTTTTTCATAAAAGCTCCAGATATTTTTTGAATATTGCGAATAAACCTTCATGGTCAAAAAACGCGCAATTAATTTAATCTTATTGCATTTTGCCAATGATGGATATTTCAAAACTACCAGATTATAGCGCAAAACAGCGCAAAAAATTAAGTCCCCAAAGACAAATGGCCGCTAAAACAATGCCCAGTTTCCGCCAACAGAAATCTCGATTCCCTGCTGGAAATCTCCGCCAACATTTTTGTTGTTGAAAATAAAGCTATAGGTCAGGTAGGAATTGATGCTGAAATGTTCGTTAAAATTGTAATTTCCTTTCAGCGTCAATTGATTCGTGTACTGAATGGTTCCAGTCAAAGCATAGCTTCTGGCGTCATCTTCTGCCTGTGAAGGAGTGTACGAATATGAACTTCCACTGTTTTCCTTTCCAAGCTTGTATCGTACAGACGGGTAATATGCGTAATATTCAACTCCGTCAATTGTAACAGTGTTGCCGAACATGCCAAATGAATTGGTGCCATGTGCCAGGAAAAGATAATCAAGTTCCAGATCCCATTTTAGTGGCTTTTTGTATCCTACCTTCGCCTGAAATCCAAGGGCATCAGGTCCAAAAGGAGTTCCAATCCACGAACAAAGTGGAACAGATCCCTTGCTTTGCATGTTTGACCTTGCCCTGTAAAGAGACCAGTCGGCGCCCTGCTTTACATAAAGATATGGAGTAGTATAGATTCCTTCAATTCCAGTATTCCACCATCCGCCTTCTTTTCCTGTAAAATTCAATTCGAATCCAATTTGGCCTCCAAGGCTGTCTGGCATTGTTTTACCGTTTTCCGATTCCAGTTCGTTGGCAGGTTGAATTTCATTTTGTGCGTAATAAAAATAGATTCGCAAATTCCGCACAGGTACCATTTCCACATTGATTCCCATATATGCACATACATGAGCTTCGCCATAGTATTTTTCTTCATCATCGTCTGTGTACTCTGTCCAGGAACCAAAGGAATGCATGATCATAAGAGGATTCAAATATCGAAGTTCAAAAGGACCGTTTATGAGGGTTCCTTCCACAACGCTGCATTTAAGCCATTTCCAGAAAAAAGGCCTGAATTGGGCAGTATGCAAATACATGAACTTGTTGTGGTCTATTTCCACCACATCCATATTGTATTTCAAGTTTGGCGAATAAAGACTAAGCTGAGAATAAAAGTCAGTTTCAAAGGTATTATTGTAAATGATGCTTCCAGTCATTGTTCGGCCAATCTGAAGGCCTTGTTTTGCCCCATGAAAATTTACACCCCAGTTGGAAAAAGTCTTTCCCGCTGAACCGTAGGCATTCCGTGGCCAAAGAAATTCAAAATCGCCAGCACTAAACGGCAGGTTCTTCACAAAGCAATCGTCATTCGTCATGCCAAAAAAACTGTTTCCCACAAATGGCTCAGTTTCAATCATGATGTTGTCTGTAAATCCCAGGTAAAGTGGAATTGAAACAAAAGGCAAAGATGCCTGGCTTGAAAGAAAACCGGATTGGGAAGCATATTCTTCGTATTTGTTTTTCGAAACTGAAGTTACATTTCCATCTTTATCTATAACTTCATTATTCACCCCATACAGATGCCCTGTATAATCAGTTCCAAAAGTCCAGTCTATGTTTTCATTTGTCTTTGCCAGAATCTGAGGATTTACGTTTATGTTAAAACCAAAAAAAACAGGGGAAAAATCGGCTACATATTTGCGCTTTTCAAAAAAATCCTGAGTTTTTTTATAAAGAGCCTTACCCGAATCAGAAAGAGATTCATAATCGATGGCAGAAAAATGCATAGACAGCTCACCTACACTCAAAGGTGCCACATCGGCTAATGGAGCCTGCCTGGATTCCATGCTCAAGCAGTAAATAGCGTCATAAATCCAGTGCCCGGCTGGTATCATCTGCTGCTTGTTATAGAAGGCTCTTGGTACTGCAAAACATGGAATACTAGGGGCAATCAGCAAAAAGAACAAAAAAAACGACTTCATATTTAATTTCATGACATACTTTTAACATAAAATGTTAAGAATTGAAACAATATTGTTTAAGTTGTATAATCATATTTGTTATGTTGGAATTTTTGTACACAA
This sequence comes from Treponema sp., assembly GCA_016297405.1. Classification (GTDB taxonomy): domain Bacteria; phylum Spirochaetota; class Spirochaetia; order Treponematales; family Treponemataceae; genus Treponema_D. Next base: position 35,048 of record JAEDGP010000001.1, on the reverse strand, counting down.
TCATCATTTATCCATTAGTTCAAATAATTGAATTTTCATTCATGTTGTTCTACAGCGTATTCAAAAACGTTGGCATATCAGTAATTGGCGTAAGTCTTGCAGTTTCACTGCTTTGTCTGCCTCTTTACATTGTTGCTGAATCATGGCAGCAGGTTCAAAGGGATACTGAAAAGCGACTTGACGGGGGAATCAGAAGAATCAAGTCGGTTTTCAAAGGTGATGAACAATATATGATTTTGTCTACATACTACAGGCAAAACCATTATCATCCGCTGATGGCATTAAGATCATCTTTCGGACTTTTGATACAAATTCCTTTCTTCATTGCCGCATACGGATTTTTGTCCCAATTGCCCATCCTCAAAGGACAGGGATTCCTTTTCATAAAAGATATGGGCGTTCAGGATGCTTATTTTCATATTGGCAGCTTTCCAATAAACGTTTTACCTATTGCAATGACTTTAATAAACATCATTGCAGGTGCAATATATACTAAGGGATTTAAATTCAAGGACAAGGCCACAATTTATGGCATGGCTCTTGTTTTCCTTGCTATTCTCTACACTTCACCAGCTGGTCTGGTTCTTTACTGGACAATGAACAACGTGTTTTCTCTGGTAAAGAACGTTTTCTACAAGCTTAAGCATCCAGTCTGGGTTCTTTATGCAATGGTTGTTGCAAGTGTTCTTGCGGTTGATTATTACGTTCTGTTCATTCATGATGGATTCCTTCACAAAAGAATGATAATGGCGTTTGTCGTTTCTATCCTTTTGCTTTCTCCTCTCTTCGTGAAAGGCATAAACTGGCTTTTGGACAACTGGTTCAAACCCCTTACACAAAACGCAAAACTCAGATTTACAATCTATATTGTTTCTGCATTAAGCATCTGCCTTCTTGCAGGATTTTTGATTCCTTCCATGGTCATCAAGTCTTCTGTAATTGAATTCAGCAACATTGACGGAATCAGCTCTCCACTCTATTTCCTTTACAATTCCACCTGTCAGGCATTCGGACTGGTTGTTTTCTGGACACTCTGTATCTACTTCCTTTTTAGGGAAAGAATTCAGACAATAATCGCCCTGTTCCTCACGTTCATCCTTTTTGGTGGCCTTGTAAATTCATTTGTTTTCAGCGGTGATTATGGAAATCTTTCACGTGTAATCACATTCTCAGAAAGCATTACTTCAATCACAAAACTCAAGCAGGCATTAAATTTTGCACTGCTCCTGCTCACAATTGTTATTCCAATACTTCTTTTAAAATTCAAACGAGAAAAGCTTCTTTCAGCCATGGTTTCCATCATACTTATGGCAGAAATTTCACTTTCAGTATACAACTGCTTCACAATTGCAAGTGAATACAATAGTTCTAAGCAGACCATTGTAGATGTTGAAAATTCCATCAGTCCTTATTATCATCTGGCTCCCGAAAGTTCTGGCAAAAAGAACGTAATGGTCATAATGCTAGACCGCGCCGAAAGCGCATTCCTTGAACTTATCTTTAATGACGACAAGGAAAACGGACTTGGTACTCTTTCAAAAACTTTCCAGGGATTTACTCTTTACAGAAATACAGTTTCTTATAACCAGGGAACCCTTTTAGGCGCTCCTGCCCTTTTTGGTGGCTACGAATATTCACCATACGAAATGAATAAAAGAAATGACATGAGCCTTGAATCAAAGCACAACGAAGCCTTGATGGTTATGCCTACGATTTTCGCAAAAAATGGTTTTGAAGCAACAGTTGCCGATCTAAGCTGGTCAAATTATTCATGGATTCCAGACATGACTTTCATCGAAAACCAGGTTTCTGGCCAAAAGGATAAAAATGGTAACCAGATAAAAGTCAATCATAAGAACATTGAACGCCGTTATACAAGCCTGTGGATTTCCGATCCAAAAAACGCTGGAGCAGTTCAGGAAAACATTACAAGCAATTGCATCAAACGAAACTTCGGATGGTTCAGCCTGTTCAAAATGGTTCCTCCAATTCTGCGGGATTCAGTATATGATGACGGTGCATGGTGGTCATCAGACAATCAGACAACTGACATTATGGAATTCATTGATTATTACAGTGGCATCGACTATCTGCCTGAACTTACTGCCTTCGATTCAGAAAATGATAATTTCATAATGTTTGTAAACGATACAACCCACTCAGGTCAGCAACTTGAATATTATCCTGTTGTAAAAGAAACAGATTCTGAAGGAAATGTAATTTCAATCAAAGACCATGACTTTAGGCCTGCAATCAAAGTATCAAATCTTGGAAACCCAGGAATAGGTGGCATTAAAAACATTTCCGCACAGTACGCAACATATCTTAGGCTCGCAGAATGGCTGAACAAACTTAAAGAGAATCATTGCTACGACAATACAAGGATTATTTTCGTTGCTGACCATGGAATCGGAACTGATTACGGCAGAGACATTGCGTTCGAAAAAAACTGGCCTTTTAAATACAATCCAGACAAAAACAATCCATTGCTTCTCGTAAAGGACTTCAACGCTACAGGCGATATAATCGTGAACTATGACTTTATGGTAAATGCAGATGTACCATCTCTTGCCACAAATAAAATCATTTCTGATTCAGATCGCGTAAACCCTTATACAGGAAAACCAATTCAGACTATCGACCCTGCCACAAAGAAAGCGGTTGGTGTTGTAATCACCCATAACTGGCGACCTGGTGGAAACAGTGCAAACACATTTAAAGTACCTGAAAGCGACTGGTACACAATTTCGAAAAACATCTTTGAAGCCAAGAACTGGGTTCAGGGTATAAAGGAGTAATATATGCAGGCATTTGACGTAACACTTTACATTGATCCTGGTACAGGAAGCATGTTGTTTTCCATTCTTATTGGAGCAGCGGCTACTCTATTCTTTCTTGCGAAGGCAGCCTTGATTAAGCTTAAAGTTTTCTTTTCTGGTAAGAAAAGCGGAAATCAGATTGATTCATCCCATAAAGACTATGTAATTTATAACGAGGGAAACCAATATTGGAATCTTTTCAAGCCAGTTTTGGAAGAATTCGAAAACAGAAAAATTCCCCTTTCATATCTTACTTCTTCAAAAACAGATCCAGTTTTTGAACAGAATTACCAATTCGTAAAACCGGAATTTATTGGTGAAGGTAACGTTGCTTTTGCAAAGCTTAATATGCTTAGCGCTGGATTTGTCCTTATGACTACACCAGGACTTCAGGTATATCAGCTTAAGCGATCAAAGAATGTTTTTCATTACTCTCATGTTCTGCACATGCCAAATGACGCCACTACATACAGACTTTTCGGTTTGGATTACTTTGACTCTGTTCTTCTTTCTGGTGATTACCAAAAGGAAGACATCAGAACATTGGAAAAAATGCGTGGTATCAAAGAAAAACAGCTTGTAACAGTTGGTTGTTCTTATCTTGATGTGCTTTCAGACAAAATGAGTTTAGTTCCTGCTGAAGAAAACCACAATTTTACTGTTCTTGTATCTCCTTCATGGGGAAATGTGGGTGTTCTAAAACGTTACGGTTCAAAACTACTTGATCCTTTGGTGAAAACTGGTTGGACAATCATCGTTCGCCCTCACCCTCAATCAAAGAAATCTGAAGCAGACATGCTTGCAGCCCTTGAAGAAAGATACAAGAATGACAAAAATCTTGAATGGGACTACAATCGCGACAACATTTTTTCTATGAAACGCGCTGACATAATGATTTCCGATTTTTCAGGAATCATTTTTGACTACACTTTCCTTTGCAATAAACCTGTTATGTACGTAAATACAGACATGGATCTTCGTCCTTACGATGCTTATGACTTGAACAAGCAGCTCTGGCAGTTCAAAGTTCTTGAAAAAATGGGCATCAAACTTGATGAAAAAGACTTTGACAACATCAAGGAAGTCATTCAGAACGCTAGTGACAGCCCTGAATTGGCAAAGGAAAGAAAGATTGCAAAAGAAACTGCCTGGATGCATGAAGGCAAAGCAGGAAAAAACATCGCTGACTTCATGATCAATACAGTTACTGCACAGAAGGCAAACAAATAAAAATGGTAAACGTATTCTATACTCTGTTCATTTATCCCATCAGCCAGATAATTGAATTGACATACATCGCTTTTGACTACGCATTTTATATCCATGGTCTTTCAATAATTGGAGTCAGCATTTGTATAACAATTCTATGTCTGCCTCTTTATATTGTTGCGGAAAAATGGCAGCAGCTAGAGAGGGATACTCAAAAACGACTTGAACCTCAGATAAAACGCATCAAGGAAACATTTAAAGGCGATGAACAATACATGATGCTTACTACTTATTATAAGCAGCAGCATTATCACCCGTTGATGGCCTTGCGTGCATCCTTTGGTCTTTTGATTCAGGTTCCATTTTTCATGGCTGCCTATATTTATCTTTCGGCTCTAAATACTTTGGAAGGAACTTCATTTCTTTTCATACCGAATCTGGGAGCCCCAGACCAGCTTATAAATCTGTTTGGATTACGCCTGAATTTTATGCCCATTGCAATGACCCTTATAAACGTTATTGCAAGCATGGTTTATACGAAAGGATTTAAACTTAAAGAAAAAATTCCTCTTTATGTCATGGCCCTGCTTTTCCTTGTGATTCTATACGACAGTCCATCAGGTCTTGTCCTTTACTGGACAATGAACAATATTTTTTCACTTTTAAAAAACATTTACTACAAATTCAATTCCCCTGGAAAAGCTTTGCACATAACAGTTGTTGCAATGATAGCTTTAATAGCCTTTTACTTTCAATACACCAGACGAGGCTTCTTATACAGCGCATCTCTTTTTGCGTTTGCATTCATCATCGCTGTTTTCCCTTTTGTTTATAGACGAACAAAGGCTTTCATAAAACCATTTTTCAAACCTCTGCTTGAAAATGCAAAGTCACGAACAATTTTATTCCTGCTTTCTACTCTCACAATGTGTTTTACAATCGCATTTGTATCACCATCAATTGTAATCGCATCAGCAACCCAGGAATTTTCCTACATAGACAATATATCAAACCCTATATTCTTTGTACAAAATTCATTAATTCAGGGATTTGGACTATTTGTTGTATGGCCAGTTCTTGTTTATTTTCTGTATTCAAAAAAAGTTCAATCTGCCATATCCATGCTCTTTGCGTTTTGCGCCTTGGGTGCAATATTGAATACATTTGTTTTCCCAGGTCACTATGGAATTCTTTCCCAGATTCTTGTATATGACAACTTGACTTCTTTCATGGAAGGAAATCTTACTACAATAATGAACTTAGTATCGATTTTCCTGATTCTTGCCGCTCTTTTAACATTGATACGACTGCATCTTTGTAAAGTAGTTTCTTTAGTCATGGGACTTTTATGCTTTGCTTCTTTTTCATTAGGTATTTCCAATGTTACAAAAATCAACAATTCTTTTTCAAAACTCAACAGCAGATTCGAAAACACATCCATGAATGACGAAGAAATTGAGCCAATTTTCCATCTTGCAAAAAATGATCCGTCTGATTCTTCAAAGAAAAATGTAATTGTAATTATGCTCGACAGAGCTATCAGTGGCTTCATGAGCGTAGTTTTACAGGAAGATGAAATTGCTACAGCCAGCAAAATTAATAAACTTAAAGAAAAAGGACTTTCCAAAGAGGAACTGTGCAGCATTAAAAGCCTTAGGCAAAAATTTCAGGGATTCGTATACTATCCAAATACAATTTCCTTTGGTTTTTATACATTACAAGGTGCACCTGCAATTTTTGGAGGCTATGAATACTCCCCTAAAAACCTGAACGACCTGAAAAAATGGGAAAAAAACAAGACCTTAATTCAAAAACATAATGAAGCCCTTGCAGTTATGCCTCGTCTTTTTGCTCAAAACGGATTTACCGCTACTGTTGCCGATGCGCCTTGGGCAAATTACGATTGGATCAGCGACATGTCCTACATGCACGACTATCCGGAAGAAATCAAAACTTACAACACAATGCGCAAGTATAAGCTTTCATGGTATAAAAGAAACAATGAAGTAATTCCAAATGCAATGAGCAATCTGAACAAGCGCAATTTCATTTGGTATGGAATCATGAAAGCATTCCCAATGCCAATGAGAAATATTGTCTACAACAACGGATCCTGGTGGGCATTGGCCAGTCCTGATACAATGAACAACACATTCATTGACAGTTATTCTGTTCTTGATTTTATGCCAGAACTTACAGACATTTCCAATGAAAACGGAAAAGCCTTTATAGAAATTGATAACGATACAACTCATGATCCAGTTCTTTGCCAGGCTCCAGACTTCATTCCTACATCCAATCTTACAGATAGAGGAACTTCAAAGTACAAAGCTGACTTGCATTACCACGGATTTGCAGCAGCCATGCACAGACTTTCAGAATGGTTTGAATATCTTCGTCAAAACGATGCTTATGACAACACAAAGATTATTATTGTAAGCGATCATGGTCGAGACTTAAATGTAAACGAACTTTTCGATGAGGAAGAAGATTTACCTTTCTCAAGGAATCTTTGCAATCCAATTCTTTTAGTAAAAGACTTCAATTCCAGCAATGACTTTAGAACTGATAATACATTTATGACAAATGGTGACGTTCCCTCTATTGCAGCAAAAGACTTGATCGACGATGCAAAAAATCCTTTTACCAACACACCCCTTTATGATCCTAAAAACAAGGATTTTGTACTTATAACAAATGCAAAAAACTGGGAAGCTACTACACAGGGAACTTACAAACTTAACATCGACGACGATGAGTGGTGGACTGTAAAAAACAATATTTTTGAAGAAAAAAACTGGAAACACGTTAATTTAAAAGATTTGGCGGACTGATATGAAAATAGCGATCGATTGCAGAATGCTTGGCTCAGGAGGAATTGGCTCCTATCTTCAGGCTTTATTGCCATTATTTATTAAATACCACGAATGCCTTTGCATTTGCAATGAAAAACAATTGGATCAAGTAAAGTCTTTTTCACCACACCAAATTATTGTATGCAACGTGAAGCCTTTTTCTATTCGTGAACTGTTTTTTTTCCCAATCAAAATCGCAAGAAGAATTAATAAATGTGAAGCCTATTATACGCCTTACTTCAACATTCCCAGTGGCGTAAAACTTCGTATCTATTCCACCATCCATGACGTAATATTTCTGGATTTACCGGAACTTGTTTCGAAAACCGGTTTTTTCGTTCGAAAACTTTTGTACCGATATGGAATCTTCAAGTCCGAAAAAGTGTTTACTGTTTCAAACTTTTCCAAAGAACGGATTCTTACACATTTGCATACAAAAAAGCCTATAATCGTTACCTACAATGCAGTTCCATCCTGGCTCAGACAAGATCCATATTTGCCAAAAGAAATAACTTGTAAAGAAGAAGATCAGTATATTCTTTTTGTTGGTAATATCAAAAAACATAAAGGCCTTGCAACATTGCTGGATGCTTATGGCTACTTGATTGACAGAGGATTTAAAAGAAAACTTTATATTGTAGGTAATGCTGAAAACTTTCGAACCGGGGATAAGGAAGTGTTCGATTACATAAAAAGTTTTCCTGAAGGAAAAATCGTTTTCACAGGAAAAATTTCTGATTCTCAGCTTAAGGACCTTTATTATAATGCAAGCTTACTTGTCCAGCCTTCTTTTTATGAAGGATTTGGCATGCCTCCTCTGGAAGCACTTTACAACGGAACAAAAGTTGTTATATCGGACATACCAGTCTTTCGCGAAATCTATGACGAATATCCTGTAACCTATTTTAAGACCGGAAACAGCGATGACCTTGCAGATAAAATAGAAATGGTTTTGGATAAAGGTCAAGAGTTGAGCAGTTTACCAGACAAATACACCTTTGAAAAAACATACGAAATAATAGAAAGAATCATTGAGAGGGACTATGAGAGTTGCAATTGTTCATGATTGGCTTGTAAACTATGGTGGTGCTGAATTATTTGTAGAATATCTTCTTAAGCTTTATCCTCAAGCCGAAATCTTCACCTTGGTTCATGACAAGAAAAAGATTGGAAATCATTTCCAAAATAATATAATTCACACTTCAAAAATGCAAAAGCTTCCTAAAGCTTCAAAAATTTACACAAAATTGCTCAAATTCATGCCTAAAGCTTTTGAGTCATTCGATTTCACAGGTTTCGATCTGGTAATTTCCAGTTCTTCCAGTTGCGCCAAAGGCATTATTACACCGCCTTATGTGCCTCATATCGCATTCATCCATTCGCCAATGCGCTATGCCTGGGATTTATTTTTCGATTACCGAAAAAGAAGCGGCAAACTAACCAGATTTTTCATGGATCGATGGATGAGTCAGATAAGGCTTTGGGATTACATTTCAAGCCAGAGAATAGACACTATCATCGGAAATTCGAAATACATTGCTCGACGCATAAAAAAATTTTGGAACAGGGATGCAAAAGTTGTATATCTTCCAGTTGACGTGAGTCGTTTTTCACCTGCAAATTGTGAAAAAGAAGATTACTATGTTGCTTTTTCCCGCCTCGTCCCATACAAAAGAATGGATCTGGCTATAAGTGCCTGTCTTGAACTAAGGAGAAAACTCGTTGTTATTGGAGGCGGTTCTGAATTCCAGAACCTGCAAAAACTTGCCAACGGTTCACCTCTTATAAAATTCACCGGCAGAGCATCAGATGAAGATTTGCTTTCATATCTTCAAAAAGCAAAAGCACTGATTTTCTGCGCAGAAGAGGATTACGGGTTTGTGCCTCTGGAGGCTCAGGCATGCGGCACTCCGGTAATTGCATTTGGAAGAGGTGGTGCAACAGAGACAGTTGTTGATGGTGTAACTGGAACTTTCTTCGAAAGGCAGGAAACTTCTTCATTGTGCCAAGGAATTTTGAAATTCGAGCAGATGTTAGAAAACAACGTTTTCAAAAAAGAAAACATTGTCCGTCATGCAAATTCTTTTTCCCAGGAAAGATTCCAGAAAGAATTCCTGTCTATAGTTGACGAAACTATTGAGAAGGTAAAAAACTCCTACAAATAATTCTCATAGACACAATATTTGAATTGCAGTAAAATAAAGTAATGGACTCACTGGATTTTATATCGTTTTTTAAAAAGAACTACAAAAGTAATACCAGTTCTTTCATCTCTGGAATGGCTATTCTTTTCATTGACATCATAGCTCTTTGTTTGTGCGTAGGTATTGGCTTTTTTGTTACCAATCTCATTGATCATTCTGCCGTAAACTTCAGGTCCTTTGTCCGTTACATGTGCTATTTCCCATTAATCATAATGGTATATTATGCTTCCGGTTTGTATCCAGGAATCATGCCCTCACCTTCTGGTGAAGTTCGTAAATTGTTCGTCAGCAATTTTTTCTGTTTTGCCGGCATCTCAATCAGTATCCTTTTCAACGATTCTAATATTGACGGCATGCAATATAAAATCACTACCAAGATTTTGCAGGATACAGACAGTATTTGGGCATCAGTTTCACTTCTCATAGCAACTCTTATTTCCATCATAATAATGCCAGCAGCAAGGGAAATTGCACGCCATGCTTATGGAAAATTCAAATGGTGGGGAGTACCCGCCGTTATTTATGGTACAAATGAAAGCTACGCAGTTGTAGCAAATCGTCTTGAAAAACGAAAAGACTTAGGCTACAAACCTGTACTGATTATTGACAACAATGCAACAGAATGCAAAATGTACGGTGACATTCCTGTTTTTCCAGATTCAAAAGAAATACTTGATGCAATTAAAAAACTAAAACTTAAGGTAGCTTTCGTTTCCGATTACAAAGGTGAACGCCTTCCAATCGTCTCTTATTACCGCTATGTAATAAACGTCTCTAAACACCAGGATCTTTACACAAGCACACTCCAACTGCGTGATCTTGGTGGGCTTTTAGGGTTTTCTTCCACCCACAATCTTACAAAAAAAAGCAAGCTTATTACAAAAAGACTTATAGACTTGCTGCTCCTTCTCTTTTCAGCGCCAATTATTCTACCAGTTTGCGTTCTGCTTGCAATTCTTGTGAAATTAACATCAAGAGGACCAATTCTCTATGGTCATAAACGTGTTGGAAAAAACGGAAAAATAATTAAATGCTGGAAATTCCGTTCTATGTATAAGAATTCACAGGAGATGCTTGAAAAGATTCTTAAGGAAGATCCTGCAATGAGAGAAGAATGGGAACGTGACAGAAAATTCGTAAATGATCCAAGAGTCACAAAATTTGGCAAAATTCTTCGAAAGACAAGTCTTGACGAATTGCCACAGTTATTGAACATTCTTCTTGGGCAAATGAGTTTTGTCGGACCACGTCCAGTAACAAATGAAGAGCTGGAAAAATACGGACAATACGCCAATTATGTGCTGTCTGTCACACCAGGGCTTTCTGGTATGTGGCAGATTTCTGGCCGCTCAGAAACAGGATATGAAGAAAGAATTGCATACGACACATATTATATTCAGAATTGGTCTGTATGGCTCGATATTTGGATCATCATAAAGACAATTTGGGTAGTTATCAATGGTAAAGGCGCTTATTAATTTGAAAAATTCTTTCATTGCTGTACTTTTTCTTTTATCTTGCATTCCGTTTTTTTCACAAAGTTATAAGATTTCTCATGTAGAATACAAAATCACAGGAAATACTAGAGAATACGCCTTGCAGAATAAGGTCAAAATAGACAAAAACAGGACGTTTTCTTCAATAGAAGATCTTGAAAAATACATTTATGACGTTAAAACTCAGATAGAAAACACTCGCGTATTTGATACAGTATCAATCAATTACGAATTCGATTCGAACCAGACCAAAACACAAGATCAGAATGAACCAGAAGAAATTCAAAATTTCATTGAAGTAACTGAAGATGGCAAAGCTCTTTCGTCAGCCCAACAGAACTCTGACAGCAACATTTCTGCAGTAAGGCTTTTTATTGAAACAAAAGATTCAATGCATCTGCTTGTCGTTCCTTATCCAAAGTATGATTCAAACAACGGCTTCTCTTTAAGATTGAAGGCAAAAGACACAAATTTTCTTGGTTCCATGGAAGAAATGTCCGGTGATTTCAATTTTAAGATGGAACAAGATGATGAAGATTCTCCAACAGACTACGTTTTTGGGCTAAACTTTGAATTCGACATACCTTTCAATATTTCAAAAATTGCTGTAGAAAGCGTAAACAAAATTGACGTGAACTACACGATCGGAAAAAGCACTCCCGAATGGAACCTTTCGTCGGGACTTAAATTCGAGCTTCCTTTTGAAAGATTTTCGATAAAATTTAACTTTACCCAATCTTTTATTCGCGACTTTGAGTATTCAAAATATGATGATGACACTTACTTCGTAGAAGATGCAAGATTCTCCGTTCCAATGATCATCCAGAAAATCGACAACTGGGGTAACATTACTTATGAGCCTTTTGTTTCAGGAAATTTATACTGGGATTTTGACGGCATAAACGAATTGGACAACGATCTTCGCAGTCCAATTCTGACCATCGGACAAACTTTAGGAACCAGCCGAATCAACTGGATTGAAAATTTCCGTTCCGGCCTTTCCATCTCCCTTACCAATTCCTACGGCTATAATTTTGACAAAGACCAGTTCATCCCAGGAATTTCTGGTGAACTGAAAATCTTCCAAAGCTTCAAATATTTTGGTTTCTGTTCCGACATATATGCTTTTGCATACATGCACAATAATGAAAATATTGGTTCAAGATTGAGGGGAATTAGGGACGACGTCTATTTCAGCAAAGACTATAAAGATGGAGATTATGCAGAAGAAAAAGCATGCGAAACACCAGCGGCATTTGTTGTAAGCATGGACATACCTATCAAGCTTTTTAGAGTATATTGGGAAGACGTTCCGCTAATTAATAAAATCAAGTTTGCCCGTTACTTCAATATGGAAGTTCAAATTTCACCATTCATCGATTTTGCCTTGATCAACAACAGAGCAACAAAAACAGACTTCTATTATAAAGATGGACTTTATGCAGGCGGCCTTGAAGTACTTGTATATCCGCTAAAATGGAAGGGCATTCAGGTAAGAGGAAGTTTAGGCATAGACCTTGGTCGTAAACTTCCTTACGTGAAGGGAAAGCTGAACCAGGATTGGAGAAAACAGGCAAGCGCTTATGAAATATCCATTGGAATCGGTTTGCAATACTAACATTCGTTTTAGTGAACTGTTATCTCGCTAAGTTTGATTTTGGATGAGTTTCTCCAATATTCGTCTGGCAGACTATTTGACAGAACCTTCAAAAGATTTACAGAAAAAATAGGACTTTCAGCTTTGTGTGAAGCAACGCTCAGAAGGTAAAAACTTTCCCAAAGGTTATTGTCTTTTCCCCATTTCACAATATCTTCATGACAAGAAGCTTCAACAAGAAGTGAATTCAAATCTACATATTCAAAATCAGGATTTCTTTTTGTAACGACATCAATGATTTTCGTAAAGCCTGTCAAGGTACCCATTGCAATGCAGTCCAGACATCTTTGTTTTTCATTCATTGAATCATAAAGCTTAGCAAGGCTGCAATATGCGTCCATAACCCTATAATTTTCATTGCGAAACATCTTGAAAAATTTCTCAACACAATCACTTTTTACGTTGGAGATTGAATTTCGTATGGACTTCTTAAGGTGATCCTGTAAAAAGTGTTTATCCTGGGAAACTATTTGAAGTAAATCAATTTCATATTGATTCATATCACCTTTCAAATAACTCAATTCTGAAATCGAATATAAAATATCAAATTTTTCTTCTGGAACATCCAGATTATCGGCAAAGGCCAAAGCTTTCTGAAAAAACGAATATGCTACATCATATTCTCCTTCCACCTGATAGATTTTACCGGTCAGATATTCAACTTCAGGGTAAGAATTCCTACTTTCAACAAAGGCCAGTAAACTTTTTTTTGAATCATTGAACTTTTCTACACCAAAAAGTTCAATGTACTTATTGATAATAGCTATAGAGTCCTCATCTTGCCGCTCCTTGAGTTTTTCCATGGACAAGGAAATGGAATCCCCATATCTTTTTACTTCATAAGATTTGAAAGAATTGTTTAAGCACCTCAATTCCCATTTTATATTTTCATTTCTTCTAGCTTTTGCGGCTTCGCACAATTTCATTGCATTTCCAAAGTCATTGGAGATAAAGCAGTTTTTTGCGTCGTACAGAGCCTTTTTATCAGAATTGGAAATCAAGACTCCTTTTGCAAAAACAAGAGAATTCAAAAGAGCTGCGGATAAAAAAACAAAAAACAAAACTTTCTTCATATTTATATCGAATTCAATTCTTCCTCAAAAACATTATCGGCATCTTTAACATCAATCGTTCTAATAATTTTGCCTTTTTTGAAAATAATCACTTTATCTCCTGCCCCAGCAATACCGATATCAGCGTGTTTCCCTTCTCCAGGCCCATTTACAACGCACCCCATTATTGCAACCGTAATGTTCTTATCCATTGACAAAAGCTTGTTTTGCCAGCGAGAAACGAATGAATGAACATCAAAACCAAGGCGTCCACAACGCGGACAAGAAATCAAAGTTACACCATCCCTTCGTCTACCACATTCATGAAGTATTTCCCTTCCTGTAATTACTTCATTTATTGGATCTGATGAAAGACTCACCCGAATGGTATTTCCTATTCCTTCATCCAAAAGGTGAGAAAAGGCCATGGTGCTCTTTACTATTCCAGTAATCAGTGGACCAGCCTCTGTTACTCCTATATGCAAAGGAAGGTCATATTGTAAAGCAAATGCTTCATTTGCTTCTATTGTTTCCTTTACATTGGATGCCTTCATGCTTACAACAACATCATCAAAACCAAGTTCTTCAAAAACCTGCGCTTCTCTGGCAGCAGTCTCTGCCAGAGCCTTGGCTCTACTCATTTTTCCGCACTCGACTAAAGAAGAAAGATCCTTTGGCAAACTTCCTGTATTTACGCCAATTCTAATAGGAACGCCTTTTGCTTTGCACTCAGAAACAACTTTACTAACCTTTTCCCTGCTTCCAATATTTCCCGGATTTATGCGTATTTTAGCAACATTACCTTTCAAACATTCCAAAGCTAATCGATAATCAAAATGTATATCAGCTACAAGCGGCATGGACGTCTTTTGGGCAATTTTACACAAACTTACAGCACTTGGCACATCTGGTACAGCAAAACGAACAATATCACAGCCAAGTGACTTCAGTTCATTCAATTGCCTGATAGTGGACAAAAATTTTTCATCATCATTTTCGATATTCACAATAGATTCTTTCCACATCGTCTGAATGGATACAGGTGAATCAGAACCAATTAAAACTTGATTAACGTTATCAAAACCACCAACTTTAACTAAACGAGTTTTCTTATACAATAATGACATATAATGATTATATCATGCCAAATAAATAAAAAAAAGGCAGAAACACAGATTTGTGCTTCTGCCTTTAACTATGAAAATCAGTTACTACTGAATCATACCGAATACCATTGCAAACAAAGCAACAGTTTCACAAAGACCTACAACCATGATGTACTGAGAGAAACCTTTTCCAGTTTCACCAAGAGCATCGGAACCTGCAGCACCAGCTTTTCCCTGAGCGATTGCCGAGAAACACATTGCAAGCCCTGCAGCCAAACCAAGACCAAGAGCAAATCCTGGATTCATAGCATTTGCAGCAGCTTCAACCTTTCCTCTCATTGAGTTCATCAACAAGAAACCGTAAATTGTCTGTGTCAAAGGAGCACCAGCAAATACAGTAAGGATGAAAGGAGCAGGTTTATTGTTTACATAACAACGTTTCCAAGCTCCGATTGCACCCTGACCTGCAATACCAATACCAATAGCTGAACCAATAGCAGCAATACCCATAACAATAGCAGCACCAAGCATTCCAAAATCCATAATTATCTCCTTAATAGATGAATTTTAAATATTTATTCTAATTTGTTCGTTAGTTTTTCTTACTAAACGGACTATATTTGAAACCAGACCACGACATACCCAAGTGATTAGAAAATTCCAATGTATTCAAGCGTACACCATGAACTATAACAGAAAGTAAGTTCAATATCATGTTCAAACCATGTCCAAAGACAAGGAGCAGAATCATTGCACCGAACATTACAGCTCTACCGGCTAAAGGCCCAGCCATTGTATTTACAGTATTGCTGATTGCAGCACCTGCAAGACCTACAGCCCAAAGACGGATATATGAAACGATATCAGAGAATACGTTTACAACGCCCAAAAGTACTGAAATGATATTTTTTACACTTTCAAGCACAGATTTCAAGACACTATCAACGTAATTACTGAAAACGAAACTTAACAGGAAACCACCAAGAACCAGTGCGATGGCAATTGTTCCAGCAGGAAGACCGTACACGTCACCTCCAGAAAGTGGGAAGACTGTACTGTTAACAACCATAGAAAGAACAACCCAATACATACCAATTAATTCGATGAACGCACCGAATTCACCAATACATTTAAGGGATTTCCTATATCTTATCATGCCTTTAACATGTGCAACGCACAATTGAATCAAGGCTAATGTAAAACAGAAAATCTGAAGGTTATTGGCAGTAGTAAGAGTGCCCTGGGAAGTATCCTTAGCCCAGAATGGAATCCATTCAACCGTATCATAAGCATTTGAAATCGGAGGGATGGACATAGCTTTCAGACAGTCTGGTAACTGATTCGGTGTTAAACCAAACCATGTACAGGTAACTACACCCCAAGCCATGGTTGCAACTCCAAGCAGTAATACCAATCCAAGCGTTGGAGAAACTTTTTTTCCGCTAAAGATCGATTTTAAAGATGCAATCAGTGCGACTACAGTTACCAAAGCACCATAACCACCATCACCAAAAATCATTCCAAAGAATACGGTGAAGAAAAGCAAGAACCATCCAGAAATATCATATTCATGATAACCTGGAACAGTTCCCAAAAAGTCGGTAAGCGGATAGATCAAACTTACAAACTTATTATTCTTAAGCTTTGTAGGAACCTCATCTTCCTCAGCTGGATCACAAATAGCCATTGCCCAGGAATTCTTGGAAACAGCAGCTTTAAGAGTCTCAATGCTGTCTACCGGAACGAAACCAGAAATCCAAGCCAGGTCATATGCCTTACCTTCAGTTTCTTTCCCCATGCCTGAATAAACGGTTTCAAACTCAATATCACTCTCAAGAGAATGAATGAATTCACTGATTGCTTCAGTATAAATCAAAGAAGCCTTCAAAAATCCATTAATTTCGTCAATTTTTGAAGTGTCGAAAGCGATGCTTTTCTCGATTTCATCTGTTGAAACTACAGGCATTGGCACTTCAAAAGCTTCAGGAGGCAGTCCTTCAGGACGCTCAGCTCCACAGCTAACCAAAAGGAACCTTACAACCTTTTTGTTTCGATTTACACAGATCGTCTGAATATTCCCATCTATTGAATAATATTTGTCTTCAGGAATTTCGAACATCTTAAGATCTACATTTTTGTTTCTAAGAAATTCAAAATCTTGTGGATTCACAGATCCCCACAAAGAAAGTCTTTCCAACTCAGCCTTATTGGCTGCAATTGATTCAAAAAGCCGCTTCTTCTGTTCTGAAAGGTCGATGATTTCCTTACATTTTGAAAGAACTTCATCAGCATTCAGGGAAGAAACTGTGTTTTTCTTAATTGTTTTTGCATCTTTTTTGGAAAGCTTGATTTCTGTGAGAATTGCATTTGCAGAATAAGCACATGAAGAGGCTTCTTTGTATGCAGCCAACTTTTCACCAGATCCTTCTACAGATTCCAAGTGAACTACACCTACTTCTTTCAACTGTTCCAAAGCCTGTTTTCGTTCTTTTTCAAGAACTACAATAGAGACTTTTTTCATCTGTACGATCATTATTCAGCCTCCTTTTCAGCATCGGCAGCAGCCTGAAGTTTCTTCTTAGAAATCTTACTACGAACAACACTGGCAACCTGTTCATCACCAAGATAAACTGATATCTTTTTAATGTTGGACTTTGTTTCGGGAATCTTAACTTTTTCAAAAAGATTTACTCTTTGTGTAGTAGTCCTTAATTCCTGTGACAAAAGCCTTACTTGTTCATCCAAGACTTCTGCTTCCAAATCCAAAGATAAAGCTTTTTCCATTCTGTCGGCAGCCATATCAATCCATAAAGGAGTGTCATACAGATCATAATCACCACGAGAAAAATCTGCACCATCATAAACCGGAATGGTAACGCCTGCGATATTTCCATATCGTTTTTTGATATTTTTTACTGTTACCATACCAGGCTTGAACGCATCTGCTTCACCGAAAACGGAAATCCATTCATCGAATTCCTTTTCCAATGCTACGCGTTGTGCTCTAACTTCTCGGGCTTTCAATTCAATTGTACGAATCTCTGTCTGGAGTTGCTGTTTTTTAAGAGTCAACGTCGGAAGATAACGCTTATACATTTTAAGCGCATCTTTCTGAACTTTGAGCTCATTTTTTGTCAGCTTTATTTTAGCCATACAGTACCCTTTTAGTAAAAGTTAAAACTATGCCTTTTTAGGCCAGTATTTTTCAACCAACGCTGTTTTAATACCAGTTTCAGAAGGATCAAAACAGTCAGACAAAATCTTCCATCCCAAATCCAAAGCATCTTCCAATGCAATGTTCTTTGAAAGGTCCATCATTTCCGATTCAAATTCCTTACCGAATGAAAGAAGCTTTTCATCCCATGCACTCATATTGAAACCCATAGACTTCTTTTCAAGGGTATCTTTATAGTTTGCGTAAAGACGAATCATACCGTCCATAAGTGCTCGATGGTCATCACGAGTAGAGCTGTTTACATTCTGCTTAAGACGTGAAAGAGAACCGAATGGCTCAATACGACCACCTTTAAGATAGTACTGACCTTCTGTAATATACCCAGTGTTATCTGGAACCGGATGAGTAACGTCATCGCCAGGCATTGTTGTTACAGCCAAAACAGTTACAGATCCTGCACTATCAAAGTCAACGGCTTTTTCATAGCGGGCAGCCAACTGAGAATACAAATCTCCAGGATAACCACGGTTTGATGGAACCTGTTCCTGAGTAATTGCAATTTCCTTCATAGAGTCAGCATAGTTTGTCATGTCTGTAAGAAGTACAAGTACATCCTTGCCTTTCAAAGCAAACTGTTCTGCTACAGCAAGAGAAAGATCTGGAATCTTCTGACATTCTACAGTTGGGTCAGCAGCAGTATGCATGAACATAACAGTCTTAGAAAGGGAACCACCTTCTTCAAGAGTTTTCTTGAAATAAAGGTAATCGTCATACTTAAGACCCATACCACCAAGTACGATTACATCTACTTCAGCCTGCATAGCAATGCGAGCCAAAAGCTGATTGTAAGGCTCTCCAGAGATTGAGAAAATCGGAAGCTTCTGAGAAACTACCAATGTATTGAACATATCAATCATCGGAATACCAGTTCGAATCATTCGGCGTGCCATAATACGTTTTGATGGATTTACTGATGGACCACCAATAGCTACAAGATTATCAGCAAGAGCTGGACCATTATCACGCGGTTCTGCAGAACCATTGAAAATACGACCCAAAAGATCATCGCTAAATGAAACTTCCATTCGATGTCCCAAAAAGCGAATATGGTCTCCAGTTGAAACACCACGACCACCTGCAAAAACCTGCAAAGAAACAATATTTCCGTCAATTTTGTTTACTTCAGCTAAGGACTTTCCATAAACAGTTTCGATTTCTGCAAGCTCACCGTAAGCAACGTTATCTGCCTTTACTGTGATTACGCTACCAACGATGGATTCAATTTTGCTATATACTTTATTCATTATTCACCATCCTTGAGGAGCTTTGCAGCCTCTTCCTGAAGACTTCCATTTTTAGAAGAATAAAGTTCATCAATTTCTTTTTCCTTTGACTTGAAATCACTTGTATCCCAGGCAATATAGTTCCAGTCAAGGAATTTCTGACGCATCTGGTTAAAGAATGTACGAGCTTCGTCCTTATCCGAAAGATTAAAATCGGAACCAAGAACAGTCAATACCTTGTTGAAAGTATAATTTTGTCGTTCAACAGATACAGCGGCATCCACTTCATCAAATGAATTCTGTTGGAAATATACATAATCAAGGAATTCACTCTTCATATAGAAAATAAAATCTTCAGTAGAAGTACCTTCTTCACCAACGACTTTCATCATCTGGTTTACTTCAACACCACGCTTATAAACAGTACGTGCAAATTGAACCTTAGGATCTACGATTACGCCCTGATATTTTGACCAGGAAGCAATAGGATCAATTGAAGGAAATTTACGAGCATCAGAACGTTCACGTGTAAGACCATGGAAGGCACCAACTACTTTAAGTGTTGCCTGGGTTACAGGTTCTTCAAAGTTACCACCTGCTGGTGAAACTGTTCCACCAATAGTAACAGAACCAAATTTTCCATCACGAAGACGTACAAATCCAGCTCGTTCATAGAATGCAGCAATATAAGATTCAAGATAAGCTGGAAAAGCTTCTTCTCCTGGAATTTCCTCCAAACGACCAGACATTTCACGCAAAGCCTGAGCCCAACGAGATGTTGAATCAGCAAGAAGAAGAACATGAAGGCCCATCTGTCGAAAATATTCAGCCAATGTTACTGATGTATAAACAGAAGCTTCACGAGAAGCAACAGGCATTGAAGATGTATTACAAATGATGATTGTTCTTTCCATCAAAGACTTGCCAGTTCTAGGATCTTTCAATTCTGGGAATTCCTTGATTGTTTCTACAACTTCACCGGCACGTTCACCACATGCAGCGATGATTACAATATCAACATCTGCATATTTTGATGTTGTATGCTGAATAACTGTCTTTCCTGCACCGAATGGTCCTGGAATACAATATGTTCCGCCTTTAGCTACAGGGAAAAATGTATCAATCAAACGTGTCTTTGTTACCATTGTTTCTGTAGGAGCAAGACGTTCTGCATAACAGTCAACTGCACGTTTTACAGGCCATTCAAAACACATTGTAAGTTTGAATTCCTTGCCCTTTTCATCAGTTACTACAGCCATTGTATCATTAATTGTGTATGAGCCAGCTGGTGTAACTTCTTTTACCTTGTAAGATCCAAGCATTCCAAAAGGAACTAGAATCTTATGAGAGAATGGTCCTTCAGGTACAAAACCGATAGAATCACCACGAAGAAGTGTATCTCCAACATTTACAGATGGAGTCCAATCCCATTTTTTCTGATTAGAAAGTGGATCAACGTATACACCACGTTCAAGGAAGAATCCTGCCTGTTCTGCTACCAATGGTAAAGGATTCTGCAAACCATCATAAACCTGTCCTAGAAGACCAGGTCCCAACAGAGCACAAAGCATGTTACCAGTAAATTCAACTACATCCCCTGCTTTAATTCCCTGTGTCATTTCGTAAATCTGCATCTGGGCTACATTTCCGCGAATACGGATGATTTCACCCTTCAGTTTTTTGCCTTCGACATTTACGAAAGCAACTTCGTTCATGGAAACGTTTCCGTCAAACTCGACAGAAACCATATTTCCATTAATGCCGACTACTTTTCCTTTTGTTTCCGTCATATCGTTTCTCCAAGTATAGCGTCGTATATTTTGTGATAGGATTCAGTTCCCTTTTCTTTGTTGAATTTTTTCATTCGTTCAAGAAGCATCAACTTGATTCCGTAAGCAAATACGGCATCAACAGAAAAACCATTCATTGGCGAAAGGTTGTTCAACACACTCAAACGGTATTCGTAAAGATACTGTTCGGCAGAAAGCGGACTATTCATTCCAACAGCTGTACGAGCAGCCTGAACTATATCTGCAGTGATGGAAACCGGAATATTTCCAGGATCCTTCTTCATTTTCTGCGCACGAACCTGAACCAATGCATAACGAAGACTTCTTTCGTTATCATACCATTTGTCAAGGAAGTCAGAACCGGTTGAAACAACATCCTTTGGAGGTTCCAAAGAAAGCCTTTCCAACACAGCTAAATCTTCCCTTTCTAGAAAACGCGAACATAAATCTCTGTAATACTTTTCAGTTATAGGTAAATTAGCTTTTTCAGATGCAGCTGAGATATCTGGTAACTGAGATACAAGATAATATTGTTCTTTCACTAATTCGATCCTTTAGCTGAATTTTTCATGATTGCAGCAACACGAGGATTAAGGTATGCAGCAAACAAGTCAGCTACTGATTCAGCAGAATAATCATAATATGCTTCACCATTGTTGATTCCAATTCTGAAGCCATTTGCCAATGTTTTGTCAGTCTTTATTTCAAGACCTTTTGAAATTTCTTCCTTAAGTCCTGCTTTCAAAGTTGACTCAAGCTCCTTAAGATCTTTTTCCGAAAGAAGAACTGAAAGATCAGCAGCATCTGTATTTTTAGCCCAATTCTTTACAGTTTCCGGAATCAATTTTTCAAGGATTTTGTTTGAATAACTTGCAGCACATTCAGACTTAACAAGGGCATCAAGTTCTGAAATCAGAGCATCTTTAAAAGACAGAAGCATATTACGACTTGCCTGAGTAAGTGCGTCTTCGCTTGCCTTTTCAAGACGTGCAATTTCAGCTTTGGCATTTTTCATCATGTCATCAGATTTCTGCTGAGCTTCAGCAATAATAGAAGCTGCTTTTTTTTCAGCTTCGGCCACGATTTCGCTTGACTGCTGTTCAGCAGAAGCAACACCGTCTTTTTTAATTTTGTCGATTAACTCTTGTAATTGGATGTCCATTTAAACCCCACTTAAGTTTTTCAAAATAAAAAATTTTGATATAAGTAAATAATACTACAAAAAAAGAAAAATTCAATACAAAAAGGGGCAAAATTAGTCAAAAATTAAACTATTTTAAACTCTATTTTCCAAAGCCAGAACAAACTGGACTTCAGTAGTTGAACAAGATAGTCTTGTTGCAATATCATCAGCAGAAAGCCCGGCATCAAACATTGTAACAATTTTTGACTTCATGTCACCTTCTCTCAACGGTACTGGAGTTTCTGGTACATAAACTTTTGGGGTAACCACAGGAATCTGGGCATAGGAGCTGCCATCAGAATTAACATTTATCTTCGTCTTTGCAGGCTTGGAATCGTCATCCGACAAGTCAAACAAAGTCGTCTGCCCTTCAATATCAGCTTCACTCAATCCGTAAGGTGTTACTTTCACTTGAGTTTCTGGCTTTATTGAACTTCCTTTTGTTCTGTTATAGGAATCCACAACTTTAGATGCAGCCATTGATGTTTTCTTAGTTGCTGTTGCCACGTCATTCTTAAACTGAACCAAAGCTGCGTTCTTTGCTTCTATAGATTCCATCAGTTTTATCTGCTTGTCAGCTTCCGCAATCAACATTCGAAGTTTTTTTATCCTGTCATTCACAAGAGTAATATCTCTGTCAGCATTGTTATTCAGATCGATAATCATGCGATTAAGCTCTTCTCGACCATCTTTTAGTACGTTTTTTACAGAAAAAAGATTTTTGAATTTGGTAAGGAAAACTATCCAAAGGCCAACATTTAAAAGGCATACAAGAAAAACAAAAAGAACCATAACTACCTCGAAATATCAATATGTACGCCCAGATAAGATTCGCTTAATCCATATGATTTTGAGATTTCATGAGAATCTTCTTTCCTACGCTTTTCATCATCTCTGTCGTTTTGCTGTGGATCGCTTTTATTTCGTCCATCCTCATCAACAGCACCAGACTTGGAACCATTATTGGTTTTTTGAACCTTCGAGGCATTTTCTGCATTTTGTTTAATTACCTCGACCTGATTCATGGATTGGGAAAGTTGAACTCCCTGCTGGGCATGAGCTGCCTGCTTTGCCACATTACCCATCTGAGAATACATCGTCTGAAGATCAATTGGTTGAATAGCCATCTGGCCCCTTGCTTACATCCAAAGCAGGAGGTTCATACTTTCCTCTTTTTGCAAATGCATTTTCGTAGTAAAACGTACAGGAAGTAACTTCAGTATGAACCTCATCAAGAACATCTCGAACATAAACCTTAGTTCCAGGATATACGGTTCCTTCAACCTTCACTTTACCTACGGCTTTCAGTTCCCTAAGATGAGACTGCAGAACATCAATTTCTGCATTTATATCTTTATTATCGCCAACAATTTCCATCTTTCTGGCAACAAGTTTTTTTAGATTCTCTTCTTTTTCTTTAGGCAAAGATTTTCGTATACTTTTTTGGTTTTCAAGAGTCTGAATATCAAGATCCAGATTTTCAAGCTCCTTTGCCAAAGCTGCCTGCTTTGAAAGAAGATCATCAAGCTTTTTCTTTGCACGAGGATCAATTCCTACAGTAAGGATGGTTGCAGTACCACCACCTGGAGAACCTACAGTTTTTGCACAAATCTCTTCGGTAGCGAAAAGATTTCCACCAGTAATCTGAGCTTTTTTTCCATACACGACAATATTCTTCATTGCCGTAATGTCGCAATTCATCAAGCTGTCAGTTGCAACAACATTCTCTTCGGCTTCAATAGACATTTCCTGAACAAACTTTACCCAAAGAGATTTTCCACACTTCAAAGAACCTTCATTTTTTCCAAAAACACCTTGATGAATTATGATGTCTTGATCACTTTCAATATGACATTTTCCGACAGTACCACCAATATCAATACTGCCAGAAGCTTTAACATCAAAGCCATCCTCTACATTGCCTTTGATGATGACCGCACCAAGAAAGTTTACATTTCCAGATTTGATATTAACAGCATCAAGGTAAAGAATAGGCTCAACTGTAATTTTACCATTAACCAGAAGAACCTGTCCATCTTCTTTAGCTTTGATTGTTACGCCATCCTTATCAAATTCAACGTTTTGTCCAAGTTGGATAGGCAAATCTTTGCCGTTTTTAGCCTCAAGATAGTGTCCATAAAGAGTTTTGCCACCCCTTCCGCGAGTAGCAACAACCTTGGTAGCCAAAACCTGCCCTGCCACAACATTTTGAATGCGGTTCAGCTCCTTGAAGTCTACATTACCGCCATCAGATTCTCTGGCTTTAAGCTTTGTTATGTCGGTTTCAAAATTATAGGACACGTAGGAATCGTGACCATCTTCTGGCATAATAGCAGTAGCAACCTCAAAAGGAGCTGAATAAACAGGATTATCAACGAATTCAGAAATTTTTTCTTCGCTAATTCCAATCGAAACACCTTGTGCTTTCATTGCCTTTATGATCTGATCACGGGAAACATCAGAACCACTCATCGCAGGTGCATCAACAATTATGAATCCATGAAGTTCGTCTTTTGATATATCAACCGATATAATCGCATCAGCACTATTTATATGCTTATAGGTTCCTACTTTTTCATACTGCCCGTCTGTACCGGAAGAAAGGAATTTATTGACAAGCTTTTTATCGAAATTCTCAGTATCCGCCCTTTCGATATTATCAAAGACTTCCTTTTCATCAATTTCTCTTCCACCACCTTGTGGAAGCAAAACTTTCAGATATATTGAAGAACCAAAACGCCGCACATAAAAAAGCCCATCACGAACTACTTTTTCTGCAGCTTGTGTTCCAAATTCTTCATCAAAAGAAAGCCCTCCAGTTTCAAGTTTCTTCTTTTTTATGGATTCAGCATTCTGATAGATTTTAAGTTTCCATGGCTTTTTGCCTATTCCAAGAAAACCATTACTTCCCTTTTCAATAACCTCATACTGAAGACACGAAAGCTTTGTATCAAGCTGAACCGACGCATCGGCCAAAGCCTCTTCAACGGTATCCGCATGGACATCTACCGCAAAGAGCTGATTATCCAGCTCGAGTCTTTTCTTCATTTCTTCTCGAATTTTATCAAGGGAAACCATTGCCTACATGATACCTCTTCGAATGTTTGTAAGCTTTGCACGCAAGCGCATATTAGCTTTAGTATGCAACTGCGAAATGCGTGATTCACTTACTTCCAGAACTTCTCCAATTTCCTTGAAGGTCAAATCTTCATGGTAATAAAGAATGATCACTTTCTTTTCTTTTTCTGGCAATTCGTTGATGGCTTCAATGATGACTTTACGAACTTCTTCCCTTTCAGCCATGATATCAGGGTTCATTGCTGAAGGAGATTCAATAGTATCTCCCAGCGAGGCACTGTCATTATCGTCACCTGAATACCAGACTTCATTCAAAGAAAGAATACTGGTACCAGAAATCTTCATGATTGTTTTATGATATTCATCTTCAGAAATTTTAAGTTCACCGGCAATTTCTGTATCACTTGCTGAACGACCCAACTTTGCTTCAAGAGCAACAATTGTATCTTCTATTTCACGGGACTTTTGCCGGACAGAACGAGGAACCCAGTCCATGCTGCGAAGTTCATCAAAAATTGCACCACGAATTCTTGTTACTGCATACGTCTTGAACTTAACATTTTTTGAAGGATCATATTTATTAATTGCATCCAGCAGACCAAACTGTCCAAAACCAACCAAATCATCAAATTCTACATTACTTGGCATTCCAACGGCAACTTTACCTGCAACGTATTTTACAAGAGGCATATATTGGCGGATAAATTTATCCCTCAATTTAGGAGATTTTGTTTTGCGATATTCTTCCCAAAGCAAATCTTCTTCTTTTTCGTCATTTACAGACTTAACTTCTGTATTTTCCATGGTCCCCTTTCCTCGTATCTGATGAAACTAAACTAATCTTCTTTTGCAAGAAGCGTACTGATAGCTTTCGCCATCAGAGCAGCATCCTTGCCTTCTGTTACCTCAGAAGCATCAGACGACCCACTTTTATTACTGTTTTCCCATGAAGATGAACTATCCTCATCGCTAGTCTGATCTAAACTAGCACCAGGCGCAGACGGTGCACCGGCAATATCTTCAAGATCTGGAAGGACACCTAATTCTTCAGAGCCTCCTCCTTGATCATAACTTCCACTTTCATTTTCACTTTGTTTCACTTCTGACAAAGTTTTCGCTTCTGTACCAGAAATGTTTTTTCGCGTCTCAGCCAAAGGCATTGGAACAAATCCGTCGGACGAAGAAACGGAATTAAAAGCAACTTCATTGTTTTTAGAAACATCGTCCAAAAACTCTTTTTTTTCAACTACGTTCTGAGGCGAAACCTGATTATATTCCGCACCACTATCGGTATCAGGAGACGAAGAAGACAAGTCGCCATCATTCAGCATCTGATGATTGGTTCCGACAAAAAACTGACTTGCATTTTCCTCTTCAGGAAGGTCCTCATCTTCAACAAGAATATCAACCGCCTGACTACTGGACGAGGGTGAAGATTGATGCTGATCAGATACTGAATCGCTTAAACTATCACCTTCAGCAGGTGACAAAATTATCTTTGCCGCAAAAAAATATATCAACGCTCCAATAGCGGCAAAAACAAAGAGAAAAATCAGCGCATCAATGATTATATGAGAGAACTTTCTACCAGCAATAAGGCCTGTAAGAAATGAAAGCAAAAAGCCAAAGATGCCAAATCCAGCTATAACTTTAACGCTTTTCATTTTCACCTCCTGCCAATTTATCATTATACATCATTTTCAGTTAAAATAACAGAATAATTTTTATTTACTCTTCTTACCAAGGAATTTTTTCAGGAACGTAGAAACACCTTCATTTCCGCTGAAATCAGTTTTTTCAATCCGTCCTACAATATGTTTTAAACATACTGAAGGTTTGGAAGTTGGATTGACAACAATAAAAGGCTTTTGTCTGATTACAGATGCCTGAACAACATTATCATCATAAACGAATCCAATGTAATCAATTTTGTATCCTAAAAATTGTCCTACAATCGTAATGATTCTGTCAGAAATTCGCTTTCCTTCATCTGATGAATGAACACGATTAACAAGCAACTTAATGTTCACTGACCTGTCAGTGATTTCTGTAGTTATAATTTTGATGATACCATAAGCATCAGTAATCGCAGTTGGTTCAGGCGTTGTAACGACATACACTTCATCAGCTGCCGCAACAAATTGCAATACATTATTAGCAATACCAGCACCAGTATCAATGATTATGATATCAGCGCTTTCCAGCTGACTAAACTGTTTTGCGAAATATTCAAGCTCTTCAACTGAAAGATTCGCAATTTTTGAAAAACCATTGGCTCCAGCTATGAATTTAATGCCAAATTCAGTATCCAGAATGATTTCCTTCATTGTTTTCTTCTTGTTGATAACATGCATGAGATTATACTGAGGTACTACATTCAAAATAACATTTACATTGGCCATGCCAAGGTCGCCATCAATAAGAATAACCTTTTTTCCAAGCTGAGCATAGGCAATAGCCATATTTACGGATATATTGGTTTTACCAACACCACCTTTACCACTTGTAATGGCAATAATCCTGGTTGAATGATTCTTTCGTGCATCATCAGTTCCTGTTGACACATTGCCACCCAAAAGTTCGCGCAATCCTTCTGCCTGTTCTTCCATCTCTATTGTTCTCCAAATTTATCTTCAATATGTACTCTATCCACCTTGAAATTTTCAAGGCGAATCAAAAAATCAACGACATTAGCTTTTTCAATAAAACCAGCGGGCTGCTGTCCGTTTGTAATATAGGAAACACTTTTGTGCTTTTCATGAAGCACACTGATAATATTTCCATATTGTTCTGATTCATCACATTTAGTAATGATAACAGAATTATAGCCAAATGGCTCATAATTTTTCATGATATTCGCCAAATCTCGGGCTTTTGAAGAAGCCATTACAGCAAGATAAATATCCGGATTTAATCCCTGTACATCCAAAGTCATTTTCATGTTTCCAATATGACTTGCATCATTGGGACTATACCCGCTGGTATCAATAAAAATTGCGTCAACAGAATCACACACATTATCATAGATTTGTTTGACATCATTTGCATTTTCAGCTTTTTGAACGGGAACTCCAAAAATTGAACCATAACGTTCAAGCTGTTCATAAGCACCAACTCGCATAGAATCGGTGGTTATAAAACATAATTTTGGCGACTTTTGTGAAGATTTTGCGGCCAAAACATACTGTGCAGCAAGCTTTACTAAGGTTGTAGTCTTGCCTACTCCGGTTGGACCTACGATTATCACAACATGAGGTTTTCGAGCCACCCTGTCTGGTGCAATGCAGATAGTTTCTCCAATCCAGTCCACAACGTTTCTTTGGACATAATCAAAATCTTCAAGCTTTTCCAAAGGAAAACTCTTCTTTATTTTCTCAACTATAAATTTTATATATTGATATGAAAATTCATTTTCTGAAAGAAGCTCCTTTATCCGTTCGATTGTGGGATGCTCCTCCGAAGAAACTTGAGGTTTCAGCTGCAAATCTGAAATCATCTGCTTGATCTCTTCAAGTTTTTGATTCTGCACTGCATTTGACTGAACAACAGGAGCTTTTTTTAGCAATTCTGCCTTACTTGCTTCAAAAGCTTCATCACTGATATTTTTTTGGTAAGCTCCATTCACAGAATAGATGCCCGGAGAACGTTTTACATTTTCAAAGTTAGCAGCCCGATCAATGGTTCTATATGTGACTTCCACATATTTTTTTTGACCAAAGCCAAGAAAACCGCCTTTCAATATCGTCTTCTGACCCTCAATTTTAAAATTCGTTGCGTATTTTTCAAAAAGTTCCCTTTTTGCATCATCAAAACTTGGGGCAACAATTCGTTTAGGATAATTATTCATTTCATCTGAGATCATAAAATACCATCCGAATATCTGATTTCATCAAGAACCTGAAGCTTAATTTCGTTTCCTGCAGCAAGAATCTCTTTTTCAGAAATGACAACTGCACCAGGAAGTTCTCTTTCAATTGAATTCTTTACCAGCTGGCGAACTACACTTGAACACATGATTACAGGAAGGTAACCGGCCTGATGAACTTTCTGCAAAGCCTCATCAGCAGCCCTGATCCATGCGCGTCCATCCACAGGGTCAAAAGCCGCAAATGGACGTGATCCGTCAGCAGGTATCTGCTGCATTTCAAGGAATTTCTCAGTCCATTTTTGAGAAAGGTTCAAAACATGCAGATTCTTCTCAGAATCTGCATATTGAAGACAAATCTGAAGGCCAAATGCCTGGCGCACTTTTTCAATAAGTTCCCAGGTTCCATTTTTAAGTCCACCGTAAGTTGGCCCATAGTTTGCCAAAGTTTCAAGCAAAGTAACCATATCGCGAATGGAAACTCGTTCTTCCAACAGCCCCTTCAAGACTTTTTCAATGTCGCCATATGTGAATTTATACCGTTCGCCATGAAGAACTTCCTGTACAACTACAGGGTTGGTTTTATCTACTGCATCAACAAGTTTTTTAACATCTTCGCGAGTAAGAATTGTTGAAGCATTGCGTTTAATGATTTCAGTAATATGAGTAGCAATTACAGTAGGAGGATCTACAACAACATAACCTGCCTGTTCTGCATCGCTAAGCTGATCTTCTGATAGCCATATTGCAGGCATGCCAAATGTTGGATCCCGGGTAGCAATGCCAGACAGTTTTTCTGTAACTGCACCAGTATCCATACATAGATAACTGTTCAGTCGAATCTGCCCGCTTCCTTTTTCGATTCCGCGGATTTTAAAAGAGTAAACATCTGGTTCTAGACTCATATTATCACGAATTCGAACCTTAGGTACCGGAAGTCCCATATCGAAGGCACACTCATGCCTGATGCGAGTAATACGTTCCAAAAGTTCCGCACCTTTTTCCTTATCAACAAGGGGAATAAGCGCATATCCAATTTCAAGCTGCAACGGATCTAATGGAGCTACAGAATCGTCTTTCTGAGAACCATCTGGATTCTGAGCAGAGTTTTGAGCTTTCGCCTGTTCCTGGGCAACCTTCTGACCAGCAATTTTTTCGTTTTTTCGAGACAAACCCCATCCATAAAAAACAAGAACTGCGCCTAAAGGAAGCATTACAACTTGAGTTCCATTGCCCAGACCAAACCCCAATAGAATGCAAAGAATGCCAACAAGGATATAAAGACGTCCATCCACATTAAATTCACGGCGAATTTTATCAGTAATCTGTTCATCAGATTTATCAGCTGTAACAAGAATACCAGTAGCAAATGAAAGAAATAACGAAGGCACTTGACTTAAAAGTCCGTCACCAATAGTCAAATTAGCATAGGTCTTAAGGGCAGCTTCCCATGACATTTTGTTGAAATACATACCTACGATAAATCCACCAATTAGATTTATGAGTGTAATGAACACACCGGCTTTGACATTTCCCGATACGAATTTAGAAGAACCGTCCATATTCGAATAAAAATCGATATCCCTATCTATTTCGGCATGGAGCTCCTGGGCTTCTTCAGCAGTTATGTATCCATTAGCAAGTTTCTGATCTATGGACATATTCTTGGTCTGCATGGCATCCAAGGTAAAGCGTGCTGCAACTTCTGAAACACGTCCTGCACCTTTTGTAATTACTACAAGCTGTACAACCAGGATAATTACAAACATTACGAAACCAACTGTAAGATTTCCTTTCGTTACAATATTTGAAAAAGCCTGAACCATGGCACTTTGGGTTTTGGCTGAAGCTTTTTCTGCAAGAATTAACCTTGTTGAGGATACGTTAATGCCAAGACCAAACAAAGTCATAAAAAGGGTGAGTCGTGGAAATATCGAAAAACTCGAAGCTCTTGGAGTACGAATGACAATAAGCAGAATCAGAACTGATAAAGCAAGATTCAATGCCATCATTAAGTCAATGAGAGTTTTGGGAAGCGGAATTACAATCATAAGCATAACGACAACTACTGCAACAAATACAGAGTAAGTCGTAATGATATTTAAAATTCTTCCCCTTTGTTCGTCTGCCATTAGTCCCCACCCAGCAAATTACTTTTATTAATTTATAAATTAATTAGCATTGTATTTTACAACTTCAGCGTATACTTTGGCAAGTAATTCCCAATAACCCTCAGGAATAACATCACCTACATCCAATTCAGAGTAAAGGCTACGTGCCAAAGGTTTATTTTCAACTACAGGAACCCCATTTTCTTCAGCTAAACGCCTGATATAAAGGGCAACCTCACCCTGACCTTTTGCAGTTACCATAGGTTCATTCGCAACATCCCGATCATATTTCATTGAAACCGCATAATGGGTAGGGTTTGCAATTACTACATCTGAGTCGCGAATCGTATTGGGCAAATCCTGCTGCATAAGTTCAATTATTTGCTGTCGAATTTTTCCTTTAACCTGCGGGTCCCCTTCCAGTTCCTTATATTCATCTTTTACTTCCTGCTTTGTCATTTTCATTGATTCCATAAATTCCCGCTTGTTTATAAAAAAATCAGGTATAGAAATCAAAAGAAAAAGTACAGAAATTATGACAATCATTTGAGCTGCCATATTTGCAAGATTACCCACAGGAACAAGCATGCTTCCCACACCGATAGAATTCAAAATAACGGGAATATTTGCAGACATCAAAAAATAAGCAATGAACACTATAATTGCCACTTTTATGAGCGACTTGAAAATATTAAAAACACCTTTTAAAGAAAAAAGCGTATTCTTGAAATATTCAGCGAATTTTGGAATGATTTTTGAAAACTTCGGTGCTATAGGTTTCCAGGTGAAAATAAACCCCTTATTTTGAATGATATTGGCAAGAACGCCAGCAACCATTCCGGAAAAACCAATTGGCAACACAAGCTTTCCAAGAGTTGTCAAAAAATATATCCCATAGGAAGCCTGGAAAAAATCCAAATCAGTACAACGGTTAAAAAAGAAGCGATAAACTTCCAGACAAGTAGTAAAAATGTTTTTTGCTGTAAAAATAAGAACCATGCTTGTCACAAAAAAAACAACAGAACCGCAAAGTTCCTGACTCTTGGCAACACGACCTTCTTCTCTGGCTTTACGAAGTTTCTCTAATGATGGCTCTTCTGTGCGTCCTTCATCTTCCGCAGAAAACCACTGTAGATCCAAATTCTGACTACTCAAAACTAGACCCCCTTATTAAAGCCTTGAACAAAAATTGAAAGGTTATTTACTCCAGTCATAAAAGAGCGCTGGAAAAAACTGCATATTTCCGGAAACCATGCAAACAGAACCCCAAAAGTCAAAAGAATCATGACAGGAAATCCCTCTGACAAAAGATTCATCTGTGGTGCAGCCTTAGAAAGAAGTCCTGTGCACACCGTAATCAAAAGCAAGGAACCCATAATAGGAAGTGCAATAAGCATGGCATCAGCAAAAAGATTCGAAAGTCCTGAAACGAGGAACTTCAGCAAAGACTCCTTCTGATCCAGCAAACTGAAAACATTCATCGATTTGAAACTTTCGAATAAACCATGAAGAAAAAGTTTTTGAAGCCATTGATTCTGCAGGAAAATCAGCATTGCAACAAGATTGAAATACTGACCCATAAGAGGATTTTCTACCTGTGAAAGAGCATCATAAACTTCGGAAGCGGAGAAACCCATTTGAAAGGAGAAAAACTGACCTGCAGAGCTAAATGCAGCAAAAATTATGCTTACATAAAAACCCATTATGATACCAATGAACGCTTCCCCAACCATCAAAAGCAGATAATTAAGGTCAAATGCGCCGTTTTCGTTCATCATGGGCAGATAGGCTTCGTAATTAGCAATCCCCATTGAAAGATACGCCATATAACCCACCAAAGCAACTTTTGCACCCATGGGTACTGTTCTAGTAGAAAACAAAGGCAAAGTCATTATCATGGCCGCACACCTTGAACATACGAGAAGAAAAATTGGAGCTTTGTTCAAGATTGTTTCAAACATGCTTCACCTAATTCATTCGGCCTATTGAAAGGAAGAGTCTGATAGTCCATTCACTGATTTCAGTAAACATCCAATTGGATAAGAGAAACAACATTGCGAAAATCGCCAGAAGCTTTGGCAGGAATGTGAGCGTCTGTTCCTGAATAGAAGTTGTAGCCTGAAAAATTGCAACAAAAAGCCCTACAATCAGGGCAACGCCAAGAATTGGCAAAATCAACATTAGAACCTGGCCGATTCCTTCCCTAAGCAAACCAACCAAAAAAGACGTTTCCATGCCTTACCTACCTTAAAACAGAATTGAAAAGTTGCTGCGTAAGCAATCCCCAGCCATCAACTAATATGAAAAGCATAAGCTTAAAAGGCATTGATATCTGAACAGGCGGCAACATCATCATTCCCATGGACATAAGTATGCTGGCCACCACCATATCGATGACAATAAATGGAATGTAAAGCATGATTCCAATCTTAAAGGCAACAGTTAGTTCATGAAGGATATATGCAGGAATAAGGACGTATGTTGGCACATCTTCCAAAGTTTGCGGCCTTTCCATATTTGCCATATTCATGAACATGGCAATATACTTAACATCCTTTCCTTTCCCATCTCTTCCAGCTATTTGACCATACATAAAAAGTCTTAACGGCGACTCACTATTTTTTATTGCCTGCTCGATTCCAATTTCTCCGTCAGCCATTGGCTTATAAGCATCGTCATATATATTTTTGAACGTAGGAAACATTACAAAAATCGTCATAAAAAAAGCAATTCCATTCAAAACTGCGGTTGGAGGAACTTGCTGCAATGAAAGCGAACGCTTTATGAAATCCAAAACAATTGAAAAACGCAAAAATGAGGTCACAAGCACAAGCATGCTTGGAGCCAACGAAAGCAATGTCAAAAGAAGCAGAATTCTAACTGAAAAAGCAACTTCCTGCCCGGTTTGGGGTTGTGTCACCCTAAGATCAACATTTGGAATAAGGGGACCAGAAACATTAGATCCCATCCCAGTGGTTCCTTCGGTTGAGCCTGAAGGAAAACTGTTTTTCTGCTGTCCAAAAACAGAGGAAGACATAGAAACAAAAAGAAAAACCAAAAACAAAGAAACAAGCCGTTTGAAATTCATTTTCTGTCTCCGTTAATCCGTTCCCTCTGCTTTTTTAAAAGATCAACAAGCTTTTCACCTGATTCCTTTTTAGAAACATCAGAAGACGATTGAGAAGAACTTCCTTTTGTAAATATACTTAAAAGCTCCTCAAAATTTCTTGGCTTTGCGGAATTTTTCTTTTTATCGGCATACACATTCATGGAATCAACAAGATCTTTGTCCGTTATTTCGCTGATTAAACTGATTGTATTATCACAAACACCAAGCATGTATGCTTTATCGACCAAAGATACAATCTGTACAGATTTTCCAGGAGCTAAATCAAGGGACGAAACCTTACGCAAAAAAGGATCATCACTTGGGGAAATCTTCATTCCACGCTTGATCAGCCAGAGAACAAAATAGATACACCCTACTATCAGAGCCAAAACCAGAATTACTCTAAGGAC
Organism: Treponema sp.; assembly: GCA_016297405.1. GTDB lineage: Bacteria > Spirochaetota > Spirochaetia > Treponematales > Treponemataceae > Treponema_D. The sequence goes on along the minus strand of JAEDGP010000001.1, from coordinate 646 downwards.
ATCCCAAAATGAAAAACCAGCTCCAGCAACATATCCTGAATTTGTTTCATCAATATCTAAGGAAATTGTCCCTTCCAGGGACTTAGTGTCTTGAGCATCCTCAACAGTTAAAGAAGTTTCACTTTCTGTTTGAGAATACACAGGTACGGATGCAATAAAAATTGCAACAATAAAAAGCAAAATAAATTTTCTCAATTTTCCCCCACCCAAGAAAATCAAGCATTAATGCAAATCTGAAACGCGTTCCAAAGGAGAAAGAATCTCTGTAACACGAACACCGAAGTTTTCATCAATGACTACAACTTCTCCCTTTGCAATTGGCTTGTGATTTACAAGAATATCTACTGGTTCACCGGCAAGTTTATCAAGCTCAATGATTGTACCTTCGCCCATACCAAGAATATCCTTAATCTGTTTCTTTGTACGACCAAGCTCTACAGTCATCTCCATGAAAACGTCCATGATAAGACTGATATTGCCCTGTTCGCTACCAGTATTTGTTCCTTGAAGCATTGGATACTGCAATGTCTGAACATTAGGAACATTCATTCCCATATTCTGACCCATTTGCATTCCCAAACCCATCTGAGGCATCTGCATACCGCCCATCTGAGGCATTCCCATACCCATACCCATCTGTGGCATC